>NZ_JACSKM010000005.1:0-194605 GCF_018617615.1 Exiguobacterium sp. s189
GAGACCGAGGAACCAGCGATAGGCGAGGTTCGTCTGAACCTCCCTCACGGTCTGGCGCACGGAACGGATGTTGAACAGGGGTCCGAGTAGGATGATCTTGATGATGATCTCCGGATCGATGCCGGGCGTACCGGTGTTCGAATAGAGCGGGGCGCAGAGCCGGTGCACGATCGAGAAGTCGATGTGGCGGTCGAGTCTCCGGACGAGATGATCCTGCGGGACCAGCTGGTCCAACGTGGTCTTCGACTGGATCGGTTCATGTCGTTTCTCAGAATGGGCGCGATACATATCGGGTTCCTCCTTTTGATGACGGGCGAACTTGGTGTTTACTTTCTTCTTTCCCCGTTTGTAAGGGTTCGAAGTATGTATCGGGCTTTTTCTTCGGCCATCGAGGCCTCAGAAAAAGACAAATGGCCGCCAAAGGTGGCGACCATTCGTGTGACTCGTCCCACGGCGCCCCGACTCCTGCAGGAAAGCAATCCGAAGGAGACCCAGCAGCGACCTGAGTCGCGATGCGGCTCCGGGATTGCCTGCGGAAAGCGTGGGCGCCGGAAGGACGAGTTCGAACATCTTATTTGTCAACAAGCTGAAGTCGCTCGGTTGAGCGACTTTTCTTATGCCTCGACTTCAGTGAATTGCAACTCGAACTCAAACTTGACTTTCTTATCGACGAGGACACCTCCCGCTTCGAGCGCTTGGTTCCATGTCAATCCATAATCCTCTCGGTTGAGAGAACCTTCCCCTGAGAACGCGTGTTTCATGTTCCCCCATGGATCTTTTGCACTTCCCTCATACTCGACTTCGAACGTTTCTTCCCGTGTCGTTCCTCGAATCGTCAGATCCCCTGTCAATTCAAACTCACCGCCGCCTTTCGAGCGGAATGATGTCGATTGAAACACGATATGTGGATATTCTTCTGCATTGAAGAAGTCTCCTGAACGAAGGTGATTGTCTCGATCCGAATTATTCGTATCTACGGACGCCGCCTGAATCGTCACTTTCACACTCGCATTTGCCAAGTCGTTCGGGTCCCCATTCGCTTCGATATCAAATTCTTTAAATTCGCCTTTCACCTTTGAAATCATCATATGTTTAACAGTAAAGGTGATGGAACTGTGCGCCGGGTCAACTTGATATGTCTTCGCCATGTCGGTTCACTCCTTATAGGTAATTGAATGATGTACACAATGTACTGATTACCACAAATCTTGACTTCAAAACGTTTTTACAAAAGATTGACAAATTATTGTCAAAAAATTTTGACTTTTATCACAACAAACCGTTACGATGAAAAAAGGGAGTCGTTCGCTTACATAATAATGTAAGCGCATACATAACTCCTCTATCTCGTATGAAAAGGGAGGAACGAACATGATTTATGAAGTACCGAACTCAGCAGGAACGAAAGTACAGTTTAAGGACCGTTATGAGAACTTTATTAACGGAAAGTGGACCGCACCGGCTGGTGGAGAATACTTTGAAAACACATCTCCTGTAAATGGGAAAGTATTATGTGAAGTCGCCCGCTCAACGAAAGAGGATATTGAACTCGCATTGGATGCTGCACATGCAGCAAAAGAGGATTGGGGCAAAACGTCCGTCGCGGAACGTTCTGTCATCTTGAATAAAATTGCTGATCGCATGGAAGAAAATCTCGAGATGCTCGCATATGCAGAAACGTGGGAGAACGGTAAAGCTGTTCGGGAAACGCTCAATGCCGACCTTCCGCTCGCAATTGATCACTTCCGTTACTTCGCCGGTGTGATTCGTTCTCAGGAGGGCGGAATTAGTGAACTCGACAACGATACAGTCGCCTATCACTTCCATGAGCCGCTCGGCGTCGTCGCTCAAATCATTCCTTGGAACTTCCCGATTTTAATGGCCGTCTGGAAACTCGCACCGGCACTCGCGGCTGGAAACTGTGTCGTCTTAAAACCGGCCGAACAAACACCTTCTTCCATCATGGTCCTCATGGAACTCATTGAAGACTTATTGCCACCAGGTGTCGTCAACATCGTAAACGGTTTCGGTCTCGAGGCAGGTAAACCGCTCGCATCGAGTGACCGTGTCGATAAAGTCGCTTTCACAGGCGAGACAACAACGGGTCGCTTAATCATGCAGTACGCTTCACAAAACATCATCCCGGTCACACTCGAACTTGGCGGGAAATCTCCGAACATCTTCTTCGCGGATATCATGGAAGCGGATGATGATTTCTTCGATAAAGCGATTGAAGGTCTCGTCATGTTCGCCTTGAACCAAGGTGAAGTGTGTACGTGTCCGTCTCGTGCATTAATCCAAGAATCCATCTATGACAAGTTCATGGAGCGCGTACTCGAGCGCGTCAAAGCGATTAAACTCGGCAATCCCCTCGATTCGGACGTCATGATGGGTGCACAAGCATCGAACGAACAAATGGAGAAAATCCTCTCTTACCTTGAAATCGGGAAAGAGGAGGGCGCGGAGTGTCTCATCGGTGGAGAACGTAACATGATGGATGGAGACCTTGCGGATGGGTATTACATTCAACCGACCATCTTTAAAGGTCATAACAAGATGCGCATCTTCCAAGAAGAGATTTTCGGACCGGTCTTATCCGTTACGACGTTCAAAGATGATGCGGAAGCACTCGCCATCGCGAACGATACGCTCTACGGACTTGGGGCCGGCGTGTGGACACGTGACATGAACCGTGCCTATCGATTTGGTCGTGAAATCCAAGCAGGCCGCGTCTGGATCAACTGCTACCATTCATATCCGGCACACGCTGCGTTCGGTGGCTACAAAATGTCTGGGATTGGACGCGAGAACCATAAGATGATGCTCGGTCATTATCAACGGACGAAAAACATGCTCGTCAGCTACAGCGAACAGAAGCTCGGGTTCTTCTAAGATGGTGAAACGAGTCGAGGCCACCCCCGCCGCGCTCGAACTCATCGAACGTCTAAAATCGAAACACGGTCCACTTCTGTTTCATCAATCGGGAGGATGCTGTGATGGAAGTTCACCCATGTGTTTTCCACGTGACGAGTTCATGGTGGGCGATCATGATGTGCTCCTTGGTGAAATCGGAGACACCCCATTTTATATTCACGAGAAACAATATGATTATTGGAAGCATACACAACTCATTATCGATGTGGTCGATGGTCGAGGTGGTATGTTTTCCCTCGAGGGTGTCGAAGGGAAACGATTTTTAGGACGTTCTCGAGTCTTTACAGAAGAAGAGCGTGACGCGCTAAAACATGAAGCATGACAGAAAGGACCTATTCCGATGGGTCCTTTCTCATTTTCAAAAAAACGATTATCCTCATTGGTAAAAAATTACATATTATATACGTTTCTTTTTTGTATAGTAGATAGAGAAAGGGAGGGATTCGATGGCTTCATTGCTAACAGAATGGTTAGAAAGTATTTTGGTTATTTTAATCAGCATATTTGCACCCATTTTTCTAATCCTCACACTCATCATCGTCTATAAGATCAAACGTTATCAAAACAGTCAGTATGCCCAACAAACTCGGCATTCCTACTTCAAAGTGGTCCAGGATACCGGTCTATTCGGAGAATATCTATGTGTGGCAGACATCGAGTCAACATTCTCTCAACCACTGATTTTGACGAACCTCTATTTGCCACATCCCTCAAAGAAAGATCGAACAACAGAAATTGATGTCGTCTTCATCAATCAGGCTGGAATCCATGTCATTGAATCCAAAAATTATAGCGGATGGATTTTTGGGCGTGCCAGTGACCGATACTGGACGCAGACACTCCCCCGGAGGAGAAAACATCGTTTCTTCAACCCAATCAAACAAAATGAATTACACCTGAAAGCCATTGAGCAAGTTCTCGGACTCGACCGAACACATCTCCATTCATGGATTGTATTCAGCAATCGATCTACACTGAAACAAATTGAGTCATCAGACGTTCCCGTTTTGAATCGTCACCAATGGGCTAAACAGTTGACCACCTACCAAGATTTCGTCTTCGACCAAGATGAACAAATACAATTATATGAGACCTTATTATCTTTCACACAAGTCGACGCAGCTGTCATGATGAAACATGTCGAGGACATCGAATCAGCTTATAAGCGGTAAAAAAACATCCCCCACTCGTAATGAGTGAGGGATGTCTTGTCATTTACTCTGCATTTTAAAACGTAAATACAATTCGTTATAGTAAGCGTTCATCCGCTTCCCTAAGTTTTCATATACTTCAAGTTCTTGCGTCACTTCGCGAGATGGGTAGAACCGCTCATCTGATGTGACTTCTTCATCTAAAAATTCGAGTGCCGCTTCGTTCGGAGTCGAATAGCCGACATAGTCCGTATTACGGGCTGCAATCTCGGCATCTAGCATGAAGTCGATGAATTGATGCGCACCGTCTACATTTTGTGCCGTACTCGGGATCACGAGGTTATCGAACCAAAGATTCGTCCCCTCTTCTGGAATGACATACGTTAGTTCTTCATTTTCGTACATGATTTCCGACGCATCTCCAGACCACACGACAGCCGCTGCTGCTTCACGGTTTGCCATCAACATTTTAATTTCATCCCCGACGATTGCTTTGATGTTTGGCCAAAGCGTTTCTAACTTTTGTTCCGCTTCAATCAACTCATCTTTGTTCGTCGTATTGAGCGAATAGCCGAGCGAGTTCAAGCCGAAGCCCATCACTTCTCGTGTTCCGTCTGCAAGAAGGATGTCATTTTCAAGCGGCATCTCCCACAAGTCGTTCCACGATGTGATTTCACCATCGACCATTTCGGGATTATAGACAATCCCGACCGTTCCCCAGAAGTAAGGAACCGAGTACTTGTTATCTGGGTCGAACGATTTGTCGAGAAAGCGTGGATCGATGTTATCGAAATTCTCAAGCTTCTCGTAGTCGATTGGAAGCAACAAATCCTCTTCAATCATCTTACTAATCGCATAGTCTGAAGGGACAGCTACATCGAACGCTGTACCCCCTTGCTCAATTTTCGTGAGCATCGCCTCGTTCGAATCGAACGTCTGATAGACAACTTTTAGGCCACTCTGTTCTTCGAACTCACCAATCAAATCCTCATCGATATAGTCTCCCCAGTTATAGACGACAAGCGTATTGTCGCCACCAAACCCTTGCGCAGCGTTCAATTGCTGAATCCAAAGAAGGAGACCGAAGCTGACAATCAACGGAACAGCCAGCATGATGATTAATTTTTTCATCGTCTAACCTCCTTTGCTCCTCGTTGCGCCAACACATAATATCCAATGACAAGGATGAGGGTGAAGACGAACAAAATCGCAGACAACGCGTTGATTTCAAGCGAGATTCCTTGACGAGCCCGCGAGTAGACTTCTACTGCAAGTGTCGTGAACCCGTTCCCTGTTACGAAGAACGTGACTGCAAAGTCATCTAACGAATACGTGAGTGCTGTGAAGAATCCGGCGAACACACCTGGTGTGATATAAGGGAGAATGACTTTCGTCAACACATCCCATGTACTAGCACCTAAGTCACGTGACGCATCGATCAACGTCGGGCTCATCTCTTGAAGTTTCGGCAACACCAAGATGACGACAATCGGAACCGAGAACGCAATGTGCGACAAGAGAACCGAATAGAAGCCTAACTGAATCCCGAGCATCGTGAAGAGAATCAAGAACGATGCCCCGATGATAACGTCCGGACTGACAATCAAGACGTTGTTCAAAGACAACAGGGATGTCTTCGTATACTTTTGTTTCGCCGTATAAATGGCGAGTGCCCCGATGACACCGAGCACGGTCGAAATTGTCGCCGATAATAAGGCGATGACGATCGTGTTCAAGACGATGACAAGAAGTCGCGTGTCCGTGAAGAGTGACTTATACCACTCAAGGGTGAATCCTTCGAAGTTACTCATCGTCCCGCCACTGTTGAACGAGTAGAAGACGAGATATAAGATTGGCGCGTATAAAATGAAGAACACGGCCGCCAAGTATAGGTTTGATAGTTTGAATCGTTTACGTTTCATCGACGGACCGCTCCTTTCGCACCCCAGTCACGCGTGATGACCATGACGAGAACCATCGCCAAGATCAAGAAGACGGCAATCGTAGATCCCATCCCCCAGTTTTGCGTAACGAGGAATTGTTGTTCAATCGCCGTACCGAGCGTGATGACACGGTTTCCTGCGATCAGGCGTGTAATCATGAAGAGTGACAACGCCGGAATAAAGACAATTTGAATCCCTGACTTGACGCCGTCAAGCGTCAACGGGAAGATGACACGTCGGAACGTCGTCCAGTTCGATGCACCTAGATCGCGTGATGCATAGACAAGAGATGGTGGTAATTTTTCAATCGCGTTGTAAATCGGCAAAATCATGAACGGAATGAAAATGTATACCGAGACGAAGACGAAACTGAAGTCCGTGAAGAGAATCTGCTTCGTTCCAATCCCAATCGCCTCTAAAAACTGATTCGTGATGCCGTACGTTCCAAAAATCCCGAGGAACGCGTACGCTTTTAATAGCAAGTTAATCCATGACGGAAGCAAGATGAGCAAAAGCCAAAGTTGCTTGTGCTTCGTCTTCGTCAACAAGTACGCCGTCGGATACCCGACGAGTAGCGAGAAGAACGTAATCAGGAACGCGTACCAAAATGATGATAACGTCATCGACAAGTACGTCGAAGAAAAGAACATCTGATAGTTCTCTAAACTCAAGTTACCGTCGATATCAAAAAACGAGTAATAGACGACGAGGACGAGTGGCGCGACGACGAATAAGGCAATCCAAATCCAATATGTCGTCAAATATACCGTCTTTGCGGTCTGGTTAGTTTGATTCATGAGGGACCTCCTCATAGGATTCAAGACGACGGTCGAACTCTTCTTCTGTCTCTCCTAATCGCATGACGTGAATCGCTTCCTCATCAAACGTCAATCCGATTTTTGATCCGACTGTCGACTTCTTCGTCGAGTGAACGAGCCACTCGTTCCCTTCTTGGTCGTAACAGCAAATCTCATAGTGAACGCCGCGGAACAGTTGTGAATCAACATCGACAATCAGTTTCGCAGAATCGATGGATGTCATCTCCAAGTCTTCCGGACGAATGATAACCTCGACTTTTTCGTTACGGTCAAACCCTTGGTCGACGCAATCGAACGTTTTGCCAGCGAACGTGACGACATTGTCTTCTGGCATGACACCCGGTACGATATTCGATTCTCCGATGAAGTCTGCGACGAAGCGGTTAATCGGTTCGTCGTAAATATCAGTCGGCGTCCCACTCTGAACAATTTTCCCGTTGTTCATGACGAAAATCTCATCGGACATCGCGAGCGCCTCTTCCTGGTCGTGTGTGACGAAGATGAAGGTGATGCCGAGACGTTGTTGCAACTCACGTAATTCATATTGCATTTCTGTACGAAGTTTCAAATCTAAGGCAGACAACGGTTCATCGAGGAGGATGACCTCTGGCTCGTTCACGATTGCGCGGGCGATCGCGACACGTTGACGTTGCCCACCTGACATCTCATCGATTTCGCGCGATCCGTATCCTTCTAAGTTAACAAACTTGAGAGCCTGCTCCACTTTCGCTTTAATGTCTGCTTCTTTCAACTTTTTAATGCGGAGACCAAACGCGACATTTTCAAATACGTTCAAATGAGGAAACAGCGCATAATCTTGAAACACGGTGTTCACTTGTCGTTTGTTGGCGGGTACATCGTTGATTCGCTTCCCACTGAAGTGAAGATCACCTTCAGTCGCGTCGGTAAATCCGGCGATGAGACGTAGGATTGTCGTCTTCCCACATCCCGATGGACCGAGAAGCGTATAAAACTTCCCACGCTCAATCTCAAAACTGATATCTTCTAAGACGACAGTGTCGTCGTAACGCTTTGACACATGGTCAAAACGAATAATTGTCTCTGCATTCATGCTGTTTCCTCCTCTATTGACTTATAAATAAGAATGGGTCGCTACGATGAGACATTCACTTTCGCCATCGTGATCGTTGACGAGTTGGTGTGAATCCGAGGCGACATAATACATTGTTTCCCCTGCTTTAGCGAAATAAGTGTGATGACCTAACTTCAGCGCCACTTTGCCGGACAAGACGTATACCAATGTCTCTGAACGGGAAGGTTCATATTGCTTAAATTCTCCGTTTTTGAAAAATGTGACGAGAATTGGCTCCATTTCTTTTTCATTTGATTCTGGAATGAGCCACTCCGTTCGATATTTTCGTTCCTCATCCGTATACGTGGTGCGATCATCGACGGTGTATACGACTTTTTGATTCAAGTCTTCATCGAAGAACTCTTTTGGTGAACTTCCAAGGACGCTCAACAAATCAAATAACGTCTCTAATGAAGGAGAGCTTAAATCACGTTCGATTTGAGAGATGTATCCTTTACTCAAATCCGTACGCTCCGCTAACTCCTCTTGGGTCAATCCTTTTTTAATCCGGAGTCGCTTAATGTTTTGACCTACTTCCAACGACTGAACGCCTCCTTCTAGTTTAGTGAAACATGAGTTCAACTAAAGAAAGTTTATCTATACTATACTTAAAAGCAAACTATTAGCGACCTTCATTATAACGAACTGAATGAGAATTGCAAATAAAAAATCACGCCACAACGGACGTGATTCAGTGTAAATTTCGTTTTGACATCAAGTGCTTAAACTTCTCGTTCTTCGTTTGGAACAAATGGAGCTGTGCGCCGTATGCATCAATCTGTTGAATGACGTATTGAAACGCCTTCGCTTCTCCTGGATACGGTTCGCCTGCCTTGGCGAGCGACGTCTCAAAGTCTTCCCATAGCACTTCGACCCATGTGATGGCTTCCGAATCGTTTAGCACGTCGTTCTTCTCTTTTAAAATGGCCGCGAGTCGCTCGTATTGTTCGTTTCGGTTCATCGTTTCACCTCCGACAGTTCAGAGAGCGGGATGGCCCGTTCTGTCATGTCCCCTTCAAACGTACCCCAACCCATGACGCCGTTGACAAATTTTAAGCGGAACGGTTGGTCGTTGTAGTTGACGACATATGTTTCACCGGGACGAAACGAAGTCGGGTCGACCAAATAGCTTTCGGCAATCGCAATCCGTCGAAGGACAACTTCGATTTCACTGACCATGCCCATTTGTTCAGCCTTCCGCTTTCTCTCATGTAATGCTTGAATCTCCTGCTCTAACTCATATTTCGATAAATCACTTAACCGCTTTTCCATTTCGTTCACCTCGATGTAAGCGTATCAGATTTTACGGTAAAAAGGAAAAGGCGAGACTGAGTGAAATTCACTCAGTTCGCCTTGAAGTTGTACAATGGTTTGATGACTTGATCGATGCTGACCGCCGGTTCGATGTAACGGATAATCTCTTTCATCGATTTGTAGACGAATGGTGACTCATCCACGGTAGACGGTCGAACCGATGTCGACCATACGCCTTCCATCGTACGTTTGAATTCTTTGAAGTCGACGCGTTTGCGCGCGGCTGAACGGGACATGATCCGACCTGCCCCGTGAGGACCAGAGAAGTTCCAGTCCGGGTTCCCTTTCCCCGTACAGATGAGCGAACCGTCTCGCATGTTCATCGGAATGATGACACGCTCTCCTTCTTGCGCGGAGATGGCTCCTTTACGCAGAATCATCGCGTCATGGTCGATGTAGTTGTGAACGGTGTCGAATTGATTGACGACGTTCCACTTCATCGCTTCTACAATCACATCTGTCATCGCTCGACGGTTCGCCGCTGCGTATTGTTGGGCGATTCTTACGTCGTGCATGTAATCGTCCATGTCCTCACCTTCGACATAAGCCAGGTCACGGAATGGTTTCCGCGCTTCACGTTCCGCTTCCAGATACGTCGAGATGTCTTGCTGCCGTCCAGCGTCCTTCAATCGTTCGATTGCTTCTTTCACATCTTTCGTTTCCATCATGTGTTGAATCGCACGCTCTTGATAATGATCGGCAATCTGTACCCCGAGATGGCGAGAACCCGAATGAATGACGAGAAACGTACGTTCCTGGTCATCCCGGTTCACTTCAATGAAATGGTTCCCCGAGCCGAGTGACCCGACCGAGCGCAAGGCACGGTCGAGTTTATACGGTGCTCGAACTGCTTCAAGTGGAAGTTCAGACGCGTACGGATGAGCCGTCTCGCGAATGTTCATCCCGCTCGGTACGAGTTCGCGGATCACGTCATCGAGTCGCTGAAAGTCGATTCGTTTTACTTTGATTTCAGTACAAAGCATCCCACATCCTAAATCGACACCGACTAAGTTCGGTACGATTTTATCGTGAATCGTCATCGTCGTGCCAACGACCGACCCTTTCCCGGCGTGCATATCCGGCATGATACGAATCGATGCCCCTTCTGTGAACGGTTGGTCGAGTAGGGTTTGAATCTGATTCCGCGTCATGTCATCGATTCGTTCATTGAATACTTTGGCGCGGTTATATTTCCCCGTGATTTCCATGTGACCTCCTTAACTGATCGCTTGTTGCTTACTTTGTAATTCGTGCATTCGGGCATAGACACCACCGAATTCGAAGAGCGACTGATGATTCCCACGCTCGATAATTCGACCATGGTCGAGAACGAGGATTTGGTCCGCTTCCCGAATCGTAGAGAGTCGGTGCGCAATGACGAACGTCGTTCGACCGTACGTGAGTGTTTTGAGTGCCTCTTGAATCAGCGCCTCGGTCTCCGAGTCGACACTCGCTGTCGCCTCATCGAGGACGAGGATGGCCGGGTCAAAGACGAGGGCGCGAGCGAAGCTGATCAACTGTCGTTCTCCACTCGAAAGGGAAGCACCACGTTCAATCACCGGTTCATCGATTCCTTTTGGCAACTGCTTCACGAAACGATCCGCCCCTACTGCCGTCAACGCTTTCCATACTTGGTCATCTGTAATCGATTCATCTCCTAGCGTGACGTTCGTACGAATCGTCCCGGTGAAGAGAAACGGGTCTTGCAAGACAATTCCGAGATGGTCTCGTACCGCTTGCGTCGGCAGTTTCGTCACGTCCATTCCATCGATGCGGAGAACACCTTTCGACGGGTCATAAAAACGCATGAGCAAGTTCATGATCGAACTCTTCCCGCTACCGGTATGTCCAACAAGGGCAACCGTCTCACCCGGAGCTGCGTGTAGTTCAATCTGTTGTAACACCGGTTTCCCAGCTTCATAACTGAATGTCACGTCATCAAAGACAACTTCCCCTTTAAATCGTGGAATGCGTTCCGATGAGACTGGCTCTCCTTTTTCATCGAGCAACTGGAACATCCGGTCCGCCGATACGAGCGCTTGTTGAAGCGGTGATAACTGGTTCATAATTTGCGTCACCGGCTCAAAAATACGTGAGACGTAATCGATATACGCATACAAGATCCCGAGTGTCAGGATACTTCCCCCACCGAGTGTTTGTGCCCCGACGAACCAGATGAGTAAGGCGAGCGCCATGTTTCGGAAGAAGTTGACCAAGTTATGACTCATCAATGCATCCAATTTCAACAGTTTTCGTCTCGTTTGGAAGTTGTCACTGTTCTTCTCATTAAACTCGTCGTAGACGAGATCTTCGCGGACGTACGATTGAATGATCGGCATCGTCTGAATACTTTCATTCAACTGTGCATTCATGTCTGCGACGAGCGCACGGACACGGAAGTTATTTTTCGTGGAGAAACGCTGGAACAATTTGATCCAAACGATGACGACCGGGATGATAATGAGTGAAACAAGCCCTAGACGAACGTCTAGGAAGAACATCGCAATCAGTACCCCAATCATCATGACGACGCTTTGGAAGACGCGGGCAAGCACCCCTAAATAAAGATCTCGAATCGTCTCCGTGTCGTTCGTGACACGACTGACAATCTTCCCGATCGGCGTCTGGTCAAAATAGCGTACCGGAATCGTTTGCAGATGCCTCATCACGTCAAGACGCATCTTCTTCACGATACTGTGCGCCGACCGTTGCAAGAGCATCTGTTGTCCCCAGTTCAATCCGGCTGCGAGTAGCAATAGGACGACATAGAGACCAGACAGCATGAGCACCGCTCGTAAATCCGTTTGATAAAACTGGAATACATCGGTCGATGAGAGCGAGACGATATTCTCATACGTCGCCGTCTCATCGCCTCTTGTAATCGTCAGCACGTCTCCTTCGACATCTCGGATCCCCCCGCTCATCACAGCATCAGGGACGAGATAGTATCCGTCCGTCGTTTGCACGATAGAGACAGGCTGAACCACGTCTTGCCCGTCAAGCCTTGTTTCTTTCTCGTACGAGTTTCCATCAAAGGAAACGCTACCGCCAGACTCGACTTGAACCCAATCACGTTCAATGGCAACGATATGCTCATCGATAATGATTTTGGCGATATACGGTCCGGCAAGTTCTGCACCGACCGCTAAAAAGAGTAATGTCAATCCGAGGAAGATCGAGCGTTTCACTTGTTTGGCGTACCCAACGAGTGAACGGATCGTTTTCTTCCGACGAACTGGATCTAATTCATATTGATCGATCATGAGAGATTCCCCCTTTCCCGGATTACTCCGACTCTCCTTGTCGAATAAATTGTTCATAGTACCAACCGTGGCGCTCCATCAGTTGGTCATGTGTGCCACGTTCTGTGACACGCCCGTCTTGAAGGACGAGGATCTGATCAGCGTGCGCCACCGCAGAAAGACGGTGTGCGACGATGAATGTCGTTTTCGCTTCGCGGCTCGTACGAACGGAATCGATGATGCGTGATTCTGTCTTCGCATCGACCGCTGAGAGCGAATCGTCAAGGAGTAAAATCTCAGGATTCTTCAACAACGCTCGTGCAATCGACAGACGTTGTTTCTGTCCGCCCGACAGCATGACACCCTGCTCACCGACGACAGTGTCTAAACCGTTCTCTAAATGTTCGATATCTGTATCAAACGCCGCGAGATGAATTGCCGTCTCTAGCGCTTCATCTGAGACATCATCCACTCCGAAGCGAATGTTATCGCGAACTGTTTTCGAGAAGAGAAGATGTTCTTGCGACACATATCCACTCCAGCCACGAACGGTTTCGAGTTTGATGTCTGAGATCGGTACGCCGTTCACGAGAAGTGAATCATCAATCGGATACTCCCGAAGTAACTGACGGAGTAACGTCGTCTTCCCGGCCCCAGTCGGTCCGACGACCCCAATCGTCTCACCACGCGAAACGTGCAGGACGATGTCCTCTAACGAATCACGATTCGCATTCGGATAACGGAATGAGAGCGATTTAAATGTGATTTTCTCTGGAACGTCAATCTGGACCGTCCCCGTAGAGGCAACGTCTGGAGCTTCGTTCATTGTCGATTCGATTCGTTCGAGACTCGCTGTCCCCCGTTGTACGACGTTGATCAGTTCACCGAACGCATACATCGGCCAAATGAGCATTCCTAAATAAATGTTGAACGAGACAAGTTGACCGAGCGTGATGTCGTTCGTAAAGACGAGATACGTCCCGAACGAGAGTCCAATCAAATAACTGAGTCCGACAAGGAGTTTGATGACCGGTTCAAACAATACATCGATTTTAGCGACGTGCATATTTTTTGCCATGACATCGTCTGTAATGTCATCAAACTTTTTCGTGTCCGCCTCTTCTTGAACGAATGATCGGACGACCCGGAGACCTGAGATCGACTCGACGACTTGGTCGTTCATCACCCCAAATGAATCCTGGGCTGCCGTGAAGCGTGTATGAATTTGACTTCCGAGTTTATTCATCGACCAAGCGAGAATCGGCATCGGCAAAAGTGCCGCAAGTGTCAACTTCCAATCGATAAATACACCCATGATCGTCAACGCGATGAGCGTCATGTTGAACGAGTCGACCAATGTCATAACCCCAAATCCCGCTGTTCGCTCAACCGCTTTCAAGTCATTCGTCGCGAGTGCCATCAAATCACCCGTACGATGCTGTTGATAAAAACGTGGTGTCTGTTTGAGGAGGTGACCGAAAAAACGACCTCTCAATTTCTTTTCAAGTAAAAAGGCTGTCCCGAATAGTCGGGCGATCCACAAGTACGACATCACATAAGACAGCACCATGATGCCTAAAAGTGATGACACAATGAGAATCAATCGTTCTGTCGTCAAGCTCCCTTCACGAATCGCATCGATTGCCTGTCCAATAATCCACGGTGGCAGCATATCTACAACTCCCGTGATGATGAGTAAGATGATGGCAATCAAATACGTCCGTTTCTGTCTTTTAATAAACCAATCTAATTGTTTAATCAGCTTCATAACTGATTTCCCCCTTCCGTCCGATTCACCTAAGCACGCAAAAAAGCGCACTCCACCTGATTGTGCAACCAATCAAATGAAGCGCGCTTGAAGTAGTCTTCAATCTTTTGCATGGTCAGGGAAAGGACACTACCCCTATCCAGCTGCCAAAGTCACGCAGTTAAATACGAGTAGCCATATGATGTTTTGAGTGTGTTTGTGAGTGCAATGTTGTTCATCATTCTGGCTCCTCTCGTTTCATCGTTTTAAAATCTACTCAAACCTTAGCAGACTGTTCTGAAAATTGTCAATATTATTTTGTAAAAAAATTGTAACTTGATTTAGTTTAAGAAAAACATGCCCAAAATGAGACCAATGACCCCTGTTGCCGTGACGTAATAAATCATCGGCATGAGCGTGTATCGAATGATGGTCCCTTCTTTACCAAGCAGTCCGGCAACGGAAGCAACCGCTACGACGTTCAACACACAGATCATGTTCCCCGCATTCGCCCCTGCCATCTGCATCGATAAGGCGAGCGTATTATCGAGTCCGACCGATTCGGCTACGTTCGTTGTCAAACTGGAGAACATCATGTTTGAGAAGGTCGCCGACCCCGAGACGAAGGCGCCGAGGGCCCCAATCCACGGTGCGACGAGCGGCCATACCCCGCCGAACGTGTCAGCCGCAGCTGTTGCGAGTTCGACCGGCATCGATGCCAGTCCAGCTCCCCCATCCTCAGAGTGGATGAAAATACGCACCATCGGAACAGAGGCCGCTAACGTGATGACTGTACCGACGATTCCAAATGTCGTCGCTTTAAAAACCGACGTCACTTGTGACCAGCTCATGTTGTGCAGGAAGAATGTTGCAATCATCGTCAAGATGAACATGAAGCCAGGTGAATAGAACGGTTCCCAAGACGTCGAGATTCCTTCTACGCCCAAAATGTTCGGCAGGTTGATCCGAACGCTCCGAGACAGTTCATTCAAAAACGGAACCGTACGGGTGAGGACTAAGAAAATCGTCAATATGAGATAAGGAGCCCACGCTTTCCACTGCGGTAGTTCACGCTTATTTGATGTTAACGTTACTTTTTCGGTAGAAGGTTCCAATTCATCCATATATCCATCGAACGTCCATACGCGTTTCGGCATGAGAATTCCTTTACGCGCCATGGCTACGAGAATGACGAGACCTGTTAGTCCACCAAGCATTCCTCCAAATTCAAATCCGAGGATAAGTGTCCAAATGTAGGCTGGTACGCTATATAACAGCGCGGCCACGATTGCAATCGGAAATACTTCGAGCGCCGGTTTGATTGACTTCTCCTTACTGAAGAAGCGCGTCAGCATCAAAATCAAAATAAACGGGATGAATAGACCGACAACCATATCAATCAATACGGTTTGCAGGACAACTTCCGTCAAAAAGGCAATCGACTCCGGTTGGTTCACGTCTAGCGAAAGACCATTCCCAATCCCAATGAGTGCCGGTGTCCCGACCGCACCGAACGTAACGGCTGATACGTCAGCAGATAGTGCGATTACGACAGCAGCAATCGGTGGAAAACCGAGCGCAATTAAGAGAGGTGCCGCAACCGTCGCCGGTGTACCAAATCCTGAAGCCCCTTCAATGAATGAGACGAACAACCAACCGACAATCAGAACCTGAATACGCGGATCGGGTGTGATGTTGACGAATCCAGAGCGGATTGCATTCATTCCGCCGCCTTCTTTCATCGTATTCATCATCCCGATCGCACCATAGACGATCCATACGGTCGTGACGGCGATGACCAGTCCTTGTAATGTCGCCGCCATGATTCGAGTCGCATCCAATTGCCAAACGAAGAACGCTAAAATCGCCGTCGTCACGAGTGACAAGGGCATGGCTACTGATGCAGGTAAACGCATAATTACCAATAAGATGAGCACGGCCACAATCGGTGTCAGTGCTGTAATCCATTCTAAAATCGTCAATGTAGACCCACCTTTTCGTGTTTTCCCCTACCGTAAACAGATGTCCCATCACGATTCTTCTTCAACGAGTCTCTCTAACGTACGTTCAATCACATCATACGGAAATCCTTTACGCCGAAGCTGCATCTTCATGCGCTGTTTGCGCTCGAACGCATCATACCCGCTGAACTTCCGATTCAACTTTTCAGCCTGCTTCAGACATGCCGCAATCTCGACATCTTCGTCCTCTTCTTCCCAAAAAGTTTGAATCGCCTCTGAAATAATATCAAAGGTAAACCCCCTTTGCATCAGGGTTTGTTGAATTCTTTGTTGCACTTCTGTGGCAGAACGACGATTTGTTTCCATTTGTTTCCGTTTTATGAACTTTCCAGCCTTTTCGACAAGTTCTTCGTGTGTGATTGATGCTAGTACGGATTCAACAACGTCCGGTGAAATGCGGAGCTGTTCGAGCTCACGTTTGATTTTGATTGGTCCGCTTGGACTCGTATTGAATTTGGTTTGGACATAAGCTTTCGCAAATTCCGCATCATTCAAGTAACGCTGCTCTTTCAGTCGCGTGATGGCATGTTTGACGGCAGTTTCACTTAACTCCTTCTTCATGAGATAGTCCTGCACCTCTGAAATCGCACGCATTCGGTACGATAAATAATTGACGGCTAGTTTATAAGCTTTCTGTGCCTCTTCCGCCTCGAGCACATCTTGCACAAAGTCGTCTTCGAGCTCCATCCCTTTTGTGAGCCCGTACTTGATGAACACGTCAACATCGATGGCGAACGCAAATTCTTCTTTCCCTTCGCGTTCGATGAAGACGTTCAATCGGTCTTTATTCTTTTGTTGGGTCGTGAACTTCGCAATTTTCACAACGACTCCCCTCCATTTCATGTTTCTAACATATCACGTTCAGGAATCGGAAAGGATTTTTGATAAGTTAGAAGAAAGGGTATTCATCTGGATATACTGACTTATACCCACTTTAGAAACAACACATGATATCGGAGGGAATTTCATGAAAATCGCAATCACCGGTGGGACCGGGTTGATCGGTCAACCGCTCGTCCGCGCACTGGCTGACGCCGGTCACCAAGTCGTCGTCTTGACAAGACATCCACGTCCCCGCCATCGCGGGGTGTCGTTCATCGAATGGCTAACGCCAACTAGCAAGCCAGAAGAAGAACTCGAAGGAACAGACGCATTCATCCATTTAGCAGGTGCGTCCATCAACGACGGGCGCTGGACTCATAAACAGAAGCAAGCGATCCTCCAAAGTCGAATCGAAGGGACGAAGGAAGTCGTCCGGATCATTCAACAGTTAAAACAAAAACCTCAAGTCGTCATCAGCGGCTCGGCAATCGGCATATACGGCGAAGACCGTTCTATCACGTATTCAGAAGAAACCCCATTACCGACACGAACCAATTTCCTCGGGAATGTTTGTGTCCTCTGGGAACAAGAGGCTGAACCGATTCGTGATTTAGGCGTTCGTCTCGTGACAATGCGTACCGGTGTCGTCTTATCGAATGACGGCGGAGCATTCCCATTAATGAAACTCCCCTATCAATTCGGAGTCGGTGGTAAAATTGGATCAGGAAAACAGTGGGTTCCATGGATTCATTTAGATGATCTCGTGCGGTTGTTCGTGCATATCATCGAAACGGATACAATCGAAGGTCCTGTAAACGGAACCGCCCCTACACCGGTGACGATGAATGAATTCGGGAAGACGATTTCAAAAGTGATGCACCGTCCTCACTGGATCCCGGCACCCGCCCCAATGATGAAACTCGCACTCGGTGAAAAGAGTGTCATCGTTTTAGAAGGAGCAAAAGTCGTACCGACCAAAGCGCTCCAACATGGCTTTGATTTCCGATATGACACATTAGAACCCGCATTAAAAAACTTATTACAAGATGCTTAAGGAGAATGAATTGTGAGTCACTTACTTATTCGAAACGCCCATATTTATCCGATTACCGCCCCCCATTTTTACGGAGACCTCCGTGTCCGTGATGGAAAGATTATCGAAATGGCCGAATTGCTCGAACCAACGGATGGTGAGAATGTCATCGAAGCAGAAGGGAACTTTTTATTCCCTGGTTTCATCGATGCCCATACCCACCTTGGTCTATATGACGAAGGGACAGGCTCTGTCGGAAATGACGCCAACGAAACGGTCGAAGCGATGACACCTCATGCTCGTGCCATCGACGGTGTCTACCCACTCGATGAAGGGTTCCAGGAAGCATTGATGGCTGGCGTGACCGCTGTCCAGGTCATGCCCGGGAGTATGAACGTCATCGGCGGTGTGACAAGTGTCATCAAAACGCACGGTCGCTATATTGATGATATGATTGTCCGCCGTCATGCGGGACTGAAGATGGCACTCGGCGAAAATCCGAAACGAATTCATAGTATGGGGAAAACGGGCGACCTGACGCGGATGGGAATCATGGGCTTGCTCCGTGAAGCATTTCGTACGGTCAGTTCGACGAAGACGATCGGCACGTTCGGGAGTCAGATGATCCAACTCGCCCTCGACCGCGACATGCCGATTCGCGTTCATGCGCACCGTGCAGACGATATTCTTTCGGTCGTCCGCTTTGCAAAAGAGTTCAATCTCGACTACCGCATCGAACATTGTACGGAAGGTCACCTCGTCGCAGAAAAGTTACAAGAGCTCGGTGTGAAACATGTCACCGTCGGACCGACCTTTACGCGAAAGTCGAAAATCGAGCTTCAAAATAAGACGTGGGAAACGTACCGCATCCTCCATGAACACGACATGATTGTTTCCATTACAACCGATCATCCGTACACGCCGGTGCAGTATTTAAATCTATGTGCTGGTCTTGCTGCACGTGAAGGGTTACCCGTCGATATTGCGCTACGAGGGATCACCATCAACCCTGCTGAATCACTCGGTGTTGCCGACCGCATCGGCTCACTAGAAGTCGGAAAAGACGCCGATCTCGTGCTCTGGAATCACTTCCCGCTCGACTATTTAGCGAAGCCGATTATGACGATTGTTAATGGTGAAGTTGTCTATAAAACAGACCGTGCGGAAACGCATCATGAGGTCGAATAATTTTCATTATTTTTCATAAGCATTTTACGCATAATTTACTTGCTTTTTTAAAAATACTATATAAAATTATCTTGTAACTTCATAAAGCAGCCAAGGCGGTTCGAACAGCGAAGCCAGAAGTATGCTTTCGTTACGACTATTCTTCAGCGGTCTGAAATAGGAGGAGGAATGTAAAGGTGCTCAAATTTCGTGAGCTCACCGACTGCGCGGAGTTGTTCGAACTGATGCAACACCCAGATGTCTTTCCGTATGTCCGTCAAAAGACGGTCCACTTTGACGAGTTTTTATTTAGCACGAAGCAAATCATCGAGCTAGAAGAGCAAGGAAATATCATCTCACGTACCATCACGAACGAGTATGGCACCCCGATTGGGACGATCAGCTTGTTCGATGTCGAATCCGGCTATGGATTCCTCGGCACGTGGCTTGGCAAGCCGTATCACGGCAAAGGTTATAATCAAGTTGCGAAAGAGGCGTTCTTCTCAGAACTGTTCTTCGAGCTTGATATTGAAAGTGTGTTCTTAAAGATTCGTAAGTCGAATGAACGATCGATTGCTGCAGCAGAGAAACTCCCGTACGCATTTTGCGCGAATGAGCTTCGTTTTGAACTGCTCGCTGAGATCAACCAAGGTGATGTGGAATATGTATTATACGAAGTATCCAAGTCGAGCTTCCAACTTTACTTGCACGCTCTTCACATCCCAGAATACGAAGCCCCTTACGAGGCACAACTCGAAGCATGAGCCAATTCTGTCAAAGAATTGGCTTTTTTGTGGCGTTTTTGTGTGGATTTGATGGAGGTAACTTGTCGGAGCCGAATAAATCTGTTCTAATTCGAAGAGATAGGTATGATAAAGGTATGAGGGATTCATCACAACTCTCGTTAACCGTTTCGTAAAGGAGAATGGCATATGTCAGAATCAATGTTTCGTATCCTCGTAACTGATGACGAAGAACAAATGCGAGATTTACTTGTATCAAATTTAGAAAAAGAAGGGTATGAGACGGTCACCGCCTCAAACGGCCTTGAAGCGATTGAACGCTTAAAAGAAGAAACGTTCCATCTCGTCTTACTCGACGTGATGATGCCGGAACTCGATGGATTGACGGCTTGCATGCGTATCCGTGAGTTCTCGAACGTTCCAATCATTCTGTTGACGGCACGCTCTGAAGAACTCGACCGCATTCACGGTCTAAAAATCGGGGCCGACGACTACATCACGAAACCGTTTAGCCCGCGCGAGTTACTTGCTCGTATCGAAGCGACACTCCGTCGCACACACAGTTTTTCAAAAGAACAAGAAGCGACGTTTGATGTCGGCATTCTCTCCATCGATATCGAAGGTCGCGCCGTCAGCGTGAAAGGGAAAACGGTCAACCTGACACGAAAAGAGTTCGACTTACTCTACCTGTTCATCACGAACGACGAAAAAGTGTTCTCTCGTGAACAGTTGCTCGATCAAATTTGGGGAACCGAATACCACGGTAACCTTCGCACGGTCGACACGCACATTAAGACGTTACGCCTGAAACTCGGGGAGGCTGGCGGTTACATTCAAACTGTATGGGGCATCGGATATAAATTTGAGGCAAACGGATGAAGCGATACACGATCCGGAAGCGGATTTGGATTACCATCTGGACAGCCAGCCTCTTCTCAGCGTTCGTGTTTCTGATCATGACGTTCTATTTGTACGACAAATTCTATATCCAAACGCAAGAAGAACTGCTTATCAACCGCGGAGAGAAACTCGTCACAATCTATAAGGCCGACGGTTTCTCTGACGCGTTCGCTGACAGTATGACGTATACGAACGAACTGACCGAAACGAAAGTGTTCCTTTCCTCTGTTCGAGAAGATACACTCGGCTCCGGTAAGACGTTTCTACGGCAACAAGATCTCGAACGTCTCCAAGACGGGTATGCGATTTCTGTCACACGGAAGCATCCGACCGAGGACGTCGATATATTAATGACCGCCTTCCCGCTCATACGTGACGGGGAACTCGATAATGCGCTCATCCTCTATATGGAACTCAGTAAAATCAGCGAGCCGTTCCAACCGATTCGGCTCATGATCACGTTCTTACTCGTCCTCATGATCGTGAACTTGCTCCTTTTCGGTAAACAGATCATCGATACGATCATTCAGCCGCTCATCCAGATGAAGCGTGCCTCACAAGTGTATGCGCAAGGCGATTTCTCACACCGCATCCCAATCGTTTATGATGATGAGATCGGCGAGTTGGCGGATACCCTCAACTCGATGGCGGAGTCACTCGGACTCGTCGAAGAACAGCGAAAAGAGTTTCTCGCGAACGTCAGTCACGAACTCCGTACCCCACTTTCCTACATTCGTGGGTACACGGAGATGCTTCAAGATGACACGTTGGATGAAAAAACACGGGCGCAATATTACGACATCATCGAAAACGAGACGAACCGTCTTCAACGTCTCGTCACGGACTTACTCGACCTCGCACAGCTAGAGCGCGATTCGTATCCGATGACAAAAGAACCCGTCGTGTATTCGCAAGTGCTTGAAGATGTCCTTTATCGACTCGAACCGATTGCCCGGGCAAAAGGAGTGACAATCGAATCCGATTTAGACTTCGACTTGATCATTCTTGGCGACCATGACCGACTCGAACAAGTCATCGGTAACCTTCTCGATAATGCACTCCGCTACACCGAGGCGGGCAAAACGATTTATGTGAAGACATTCGCCGAGACAAACTATGCGATCACAGAAATACGCGATGAAGGTCGAGGTATCCCGAAAGAAGATCTGGATAAATTGACGGAGCGTTTCTATCGTGTCAATAAATCGCGGACACGAAAAGATGGCGGCACCGGTCTCGGGCTCGCCATCGCGAAGCATATTATCGAACGACATGAAGGATCGCTTCACTTCAGCTCAGAAGTTGGGCAAGGGACGACGGTTACGGTCGGCTTACCTCTCTTACCAGAAGAAGCGTTCGATATGTAAAAAGGCAGCTGCGAGGCTGCCTTTTAAATGTCTTTCCCTTTATATTGATTGACCGACTCTTGCTCGAGTCGTTCTCGTTCTGCATGTGTCTGCGGGTATCCGTTCGCTTGCCATTCGGCACGATGACTCGAATCGAGTTGCGTGAGACCTTGCTCCGCTTCATCCTGATCCGCATCGACGCTCTCCCGCTCATCCATCTTCTGCCATGTATCTTCTTCCTCGCGTTGCGAAAGCAATGCCGCCACTTTCGGTGCAACGAGTGCTGCGCCTGCAACACCGAGTACAATCCCCATCAATACTTTACGATCCATCCTGTCCCCTCCTTCATTATGAAGTCTTCATTCCACCATTTCATCATCTTAAAACCCAAACCGAAAACGTTTACAACTTTTCAAGGAGTGGAATCTGTAGTGAGAAGGAGGCGATTGGATGGAAAAGAAACGACCGACGTCGAAACGTCCGTTTGATAACCCGGACGCTGTCGATACGGACAAAGAGAGTATTTTTGACGAGGACGGCATGCAAACCGTCGACCCGATTCCCGTCGAGGAATTGAATGAACGGGTGAAGGATGAGAAGAACAAACGTCACTCCAAAGATGATTCGGTGAGTGAAAAGAAATATAAAGACGAATAAACAAGCTGCGGACAATCGTCCGCAGCTTGTTACGTTAAGTCCTTCGGTGAAAATCCGTAAGGCAACATTTCTTCTTTTGTCATCACTTTTGTGTCACCGTTCAAGTTCGCAAGGATCAAGGTGAAATCCTCTCCTGCGAATTCGGCGATGACTTGACGGCACGCTCCACACGGTGAAATCGGGCCTTCTGTATCACCGACGACAACGACCGTCTCAATCGAGTCACTACCTTCCGAGACAGCTTTAAAGATGGCTGTCCGTTCGGCACACATCGAAAGTCCGTACGAGGCGTTCTCTACGTTACATCCCGTAATCTCTTTACCAGATGCATCGATGACGACGGCTCCGACGTTAAATTTAGAATACGGTGTATAGGCGCGTTTGCGCGCTTCAATTGCTTTATGCACGAGTTCTTGTACGCGTTCTTGTGAAATCATTGGATGTTCCTCCACTTCTAAATTTGAGAAGAAGTCTGACATCTGAACTATAACGTGAAAACGCTTACTCATCAAGTGTTTTCACGGACTCGTCAATATTTTTTCTTTTTCTTTTTCTCGAACACGACGACCGATTCAACGTGAGACGTCTGCGGGAACATATCATACGGTTGAACGTAATTGACCTTGTATCCCGCTTTCATCAACTGATCGGCATCTCGCGCGAGGGTTTGCGGGTTACATGATACGTAAACGATTCGTTTCGTCTTCGATGAAATAATCGAGTTGATTAATTGATGATCCATCCCTGTTCGTGGCGGATCGACGACCACGACATCTGGAATCCAGCCATCTTTCACCCAACGCGGGATCCAGTGCTCGGCACGTCCTTCCACATACATGACATGGTTATAGCCGTTTTCACGCATATGGTCATTCGCATCTTCGACCGCTTCGGGGACAACTTCCATCCCGCGAATTTCTTTCGCATACGGTGCCAACCAAAGACCGATTGAACCGACACCTGCATAGGCATCGATGACACGTTCTTCACCCGTGAGTCCTGCAGCTTCAACGACTTCGCGATACATTTTTTCAGTTTGCGCCGGATTCAATTGGAAGAATGCACGTGGTGATAGATGATAATGCACATCATCAAGTTGTTCATCCATCTTCTCTTGTCCTGCGATATGGACCGTCCGATAACCAAAAATCACACCTGAACGATTCGCGTTGATGTTGATATGGAATGAGACGACGTTTGGCAATTCCATGATTCGGTCACTTAATTCATCCAAGTCCGGAACATCTTCATGTCCGACGACCAAAACGACTTGTACATCATTCGTCTTGTAACCTGAGCGAACGACGACCGTCCGAGCATAACCTGTGTCACGACGTGCGTCGTAGACGGGAATGTCGAGTTCGTTTAAAATACGGACAATCGCATTGTTGATGTTTGTCGTGTCACGTTGTTGAACCATACAGTGCTCGATTGGTACGAGATGGTTCGAATTCGGCTTGTAAAGACCGGACACGATTTCTCCACGGCGTGTACCGAGCGGGAACTGTGATTTATTGCGGTAATACCACGGATCATCCATACCGATTGTCGGACGGATATCCGATTTGTCCACGTTGAGTTTTGTCTTTTGACGGAAAGCGTTTCGAACGATTTCTTCCTTATACTCCATCTGCAGACGTGAACTCATATGTTGGATTTGACATCCACCACACTCGTCGTAAATCGGGCAAGGTGCTTTAACGCGATCTTTTGAGTCATTATCGCGTTTGACGACACGTGCCTCCGCGTAGTTTTTCTCGACACGCGTGATTTCAACTTTTGCTCGTTCTCCTGGCAATAAGTTCGGAATGAAGATAACCATGCGATTGATTGTCGCAATGCCTTCTCCATTGATGCCAAGTCGTTCGACTGTGACATCTTTAAAATCTCCTGTAATTAATTTCAATCTGATTCATCCTTTCGAGACGATTGTTCTAGGTCTTTGGCGTAACGCACAACTTTGGCGCGCAACGAATCAATGTCGGCTAACAGGCGATGTAAATCTTCAGGTGTCGTATGCTCATCTAGCGTATTGACCGATAGACATAGCAATTCCGTTCTCGATTTTAGGACGTTCATCTTTCCGGCGGTATCTGTACGTGATTTACCCATCTTGTAATCGCTCCTTTGGTTCGTGACAAAGAGTTGCTATTATAGCATACTATTTCGTGTAACTTGATGAAAAGGTGGAATCCACATGCAAAACATCTCCCCAACCTTCGACCCTTGGGAAGCCTATCTCGACCAAGTCGAACATGGTCGACTCGTCTTATCCAACGTCGAAGTAACCACAACAAAATTGTGTAACATGCGCTGCGAGCATTGTGCGGTCGGTTATATGCTCGACCAAACGGAAGAACCGGAAGTGCCGCTCGAACTGTTGATTCAACGGTTAGACGAAATCGAACATTTACGCGCCTTCTCCATCACAGGTGGCGAGCCGATGTTATCGATGAAATCGGTTCGCAACTATGTCGTCCCGCTGTTACGTTATGCGAAAGAACGTGGGGCACGTACGCAAATCAACTCGAACTTGACGCTACCGTTATCTCGCTATCATCTTATTACCCCTTACTTAGACGTTTTGCACATTTCGCATAACTGGGGCACCGATGCCGATTTCCTTGAAGGGGGATTCGCGATGATGGATCGAAAACCGAGTGAAGAGGCACGATTGAAAATGCTCCAGACGATGAAAGACAACGCACGCGCGCTCACGGCCGAAGGCGTCATTGTGTCGGCAGAAACGATGATTAACAAACGAACGATTCCTCATTTGAAAGAAATCCATGAAGAAATTGTATCGCTCGGTTGCCAAAGGCATGAGGTTCACCCAATGTACCCCGCAGACTGGGCTAGCGCACTCGAATCCGCGTCACTCGCGGATACGCGACAAGCGATTCACGATTTGCTCGATGTCCGAGACGAGAACGTCTGGATGTTGTTCGGGACGTTGCCATTCTATGCATGTTCTGATTTACCAGAAGACCGTGCCCTGTTGAAGCGACTTCATGAAACAAAAAACGTGACGGTCCGAAACGATCCGGACGGTCGTTCACGCCTTAACACGAATATCTTCGATGGTCAGATTATCGTGACCGATTTTGGTGATGAGCTCGGTACACTCGGTACGGTATATGACACGTCTTTCCAGGAAGCTTACGATACATGGACGAACAGTCAGTTGAACGCTACACTCTCTTGTCACTGCCCTGCCGTGAAATGTCTCGGGCCGAACGCACTCGTCAAACAAGCCTATTATCCGACAGTCGATTTCCAATCCCGTAAAGCTACCTCGTTTTAATTATTTCGATTCGGGAAATGTTCTGTATATTAACTGAATCGAGGTGTGTATAGATGACAGCGATTTATGTATTCATGATTACAATCATGGCCATTATTATTTTCGGTGGTGTGCTTAGCATCTTATTGACAGCCGCATTCGTTTCAGACAAAGTAGAGCATGATGAAATGTTTAGTCAAGGCAGTTGGGATGATGAATTACTTCACTTGAATCACTCTCCACAACCAATTGACGACACGAAAAGCTGAGAACCTTCTCGGCTTTTTACTTTGACTTCATGAGGTGAATCCATGCTCCGCTTTCGTTTTATGATTTTACTATTGATTGTCTTTATATCCGGCTTGATTCAAGGTGCGCTCATTCCCCTCCTGTCCACGTTGATTGAACGTGACGGAGCACCTGCTTGGGTGAACGGATTGAATGCAACGATGCTCTATGTCGGGGTAATCGTTTCTGCGCCGCTCCTTGAGCGCTTCGTCCGAAAATACGGATTCCGTCCGACCATCGTCCTCGGCATTGTGTTAACCGCATTCGCGACTTTCGCTTTGCCCATCTGGCCGTCTTTACTCGTGTGGGCGATGATGCGTTTCTTTATCGGGTTTGGTGACTCTGCCCTCCACTACGGTTCACAAGTGTGGGTGACATCTTCTACGGATAAGCGCAGTCTCGGTCGTGCGATGGCGTATTATGGGATGTCGTTCAGTCTAGGTTTCGCCGTCGGACCTTTACTTGCACCACTTGTCGATCTATGGTTTTGGTTACCGTTTTTGATTATCGTCTTTTTCTGTCTTGCCTCATTGATGCTCGTCTTTAAAGTCGAGAATGAGTTCCCTGAAATCGAGAAAGTGAAGACGGATTCGAAGGGACGCATCCGGTTGATTCTAGTCGGTGCGGGATACACGCTTCTCCCTGCGTTTACATATGGATTCCTGGAAGCGAGCTTGAATGCCAACTTCCCAATCTTTACGTCGCGTAACGGGATGAGCCTGACAGAGACGAGTACACTGATTACGACGTTCATCGTCATGTCGATCGTCGTCCAACTCCCTCTCGGTCGACTCGCTGACTTGTATGGGAAGAAACGATTTTTGCAAATCGTTCTGGCGTTCGGTACACTCGTCTTCGCTTTAGCGAATCTTGTTGTCGATCACTATGTCGGTCTACTCGTGCTGTTCGCTCTTGCCGGCGCAGGGTTAGGGTCGACGTATTCACTTGGTCTAGCACACATGACAGAGGTGCTCCCTCGCTCCCTTCTCCCGACTGGCAACATGCTGTATAGCATCTCATTCAGTATCGGCTCGATTTCAGGACCGATGATTGGCGCCTATTGGTTATCGCTCCCGAAAGAGGTTTATTTCTTCATGTATACGTTGATTTTAGGCATTCTCGCCTTGCGACTTTTCACCTCTAAGTCAAAACCGATCAATATATAATAGAAAGAGGCAGATGGTTCCCATGAACCATCTGCCTCTTTCATTCTACAACTCGATCCATCTCTTCATCGTTTAACTGCAACGCCTGGATGAACACTTCATCTAGTGCGAACGGCTCCGTGTCCAGCGAGGCGAGGACTTCCGATTTCAACGTCACCTCTACGACACGGTCTTCGAACTGCCATCTCGTCTGAATGTCATCCCCTTGTCTCGTCGCGCGGGTCGCCACAGGACCGTGACGTTCTTTTAAACTCTGACTCACGCACTTCATCACGTACTTGACGTACTCATCTTTCGGTTGACGCGAGATGAGGATATTACGGACGATCCGATTTCTAGTCATTGTTTTTCCTCCTTCCTTTGAATGATTGCGTACGCAAGTCTTTACAAACGAAGACCGATTTCCGAGCTTAAAATTCAGAATTTTTAATTTATTTTGTCATGGGATTTTAATTCCGTCAACTCCGTCTCTTTTTTCAATGACTCACGCTTCGTTTTTTCACGCGCTTCCCTTGAAAATAAGTAGACAAATAAATCCCTACGATAACGAAAATGAGTCCGACAATCGCGTTCCACGGAATCGTCTCACCGAGTAAAATACCTGACAACATGACACCAAATAAGGGAACTAGGAAGATATAAAGTGAAATCCGACTGACTGGATTATGTTTCATCAACGTATTCCAGAGTGTAAAGCCAATCGCTGACAACATCGCTAAATAGAAGAGGAACGCAATCGTCTGTCCGGTGTATGGCATCGAGATCCCACTTGGGTCTAACAAGTAGCCGATGACGAGCAATCCGATTGAACCTGTCACCATCGCCCAAGCCGTCATCGGGGCAACATCATATTCTTTCGAATAATCCTTCGCAATCAAATTCCCAAATGCACCACTTACCATCGCTAAAATCAATAAAACTTCGCCTAACCCAAAGCCGACCTCCGTACCAGTCGCCGGCCAGTTCGCGATCACGATTCCAGAAAAACCAAACGTCAAAGCAAGTCCTTTCAAACGATTCAATTTGTCATCATCATAGCGGATATGAGCGAGTGCCATTTGGAAGAACGATGTCGACCCGGCAATGATTGACCCTTGTACGCCAGTCGAAATGGAGAGTCCGATATAAAAGAACAAATATTGAAGGAACGTTAAAAAAGAACCGAGATGCGCATACGCCCTAAACTTCTTAGGCGTCAATCGAATCGAACGTTTCAATACCGTCTGACTGATGATGAGCAGAAGGATCCCAGCAAGTAAGAAGCGCTCGCCTGCGAACAACAACTGTTGACCATATTCGCTCGACTGAATATCCAACTTCTCATAGCTCAGTTTGATGAACGGGAAGGCACTGCCCCATAACAACGTATTAAAAATCGCCAAAAACGCCACTGTCCATGGGCGTTGAAATATATTTTGCATGACACAAAAACTCCTTAATCTTTTTATTTGTGAGTCACTAATGAGCGTGTTAAAATGGACCTATATAATAATTATTATAAATAAAGGGATTGAGTCAATTAAAGACTAAAACCTTATATTAAGCCAATCGAAGATGATAATCATCATCAATCATTATCATTTAATCGAGATTTATTCTCAATTAGAAAGAAGGGATTCTATGAACGTCCAATCGGTTACACACGAAAAAAGCCACGTTTTCAAACGGGCTAGCTGGTACGAGCATATCGAATTGATTATGGCGCTCATTAGCGGTGTATTGATTGTACTCGCTTATATCGCCGAAACACAAGAAGGAGCTCCTTGGATTCATGTGACGCTATACTTATCTGCCTTTTTCATCGGAGGATATGCAAAAGCGAAAGAGGGAATCACGGACACGATTGAAACAAAGTCTTTGAACGTGGAACTACTCATGATTATCGCTGCCATCGGCGCCGCATCCATCGGCTATTGGATGGAAGGTGCGATTTTAATCTTTATTTTTGCTCTATCTGGTGCCCTCGAAACGTACACAATGAATAAAAATGAGCGCGCACTCGAATCGTTGATGGAGCTACAACCTGAACAAGCAACTCGTTTAACCGCTTCTGACGCACTTGAAGTTGTCCATATTGATGATTTAAAAGTTGGAGACCAGATTTATGTCCGTCCAGGCGAACGTATCCCTGTCGACGGACGAATCATGAAAGGAAGCGCATCTGTCGAAGAAGCCGCTATCACAGGAGAGTCTGTCCCGGTTGACCGACAAGTCGGAGATGACGTGTTCGGCTCAAGCGTCAACTTAAACGGTGTCTTGACGATCGAAGTGACTAAGCTTGCGACCGAGACGTTGTTCCAAAAAATCATTCAAATGGTACAGCAAGCTCAGGAAGAAAAGTCACCTTCTGCGCAGTTCATCGACCGCTACGAAGGGCGATATGTACAAGTTGTTCTTCTATCCGTCGCAGCCATCATCCTGCTCGGCCCCTTCTTCACGTCATGGTCTCTCGAAACGAGCATTTATCGCGGAATGATTTTACTTGTCGTCGCTTCTCCTTGTGCCCTTGTTGCCGCCATCACGCCTGCTGCCCTAGCAGCCATCGCCTCATCGGCGAAACACGGGATCCTGTTCAAAGGTGGTGCTCATATCGAGAACATGGGTCGGTTGAAAGCAATCGCGTTTGATAAAACCGGAACGCTCACGATCGGGAAACCAATCGTCCAAGAAGCGCTTATCTCACCTGATTTACAGGAAATCGAGGTCAACCGAATCGTCAGTTTGATTGAAGAGCATTCGATGCATCCGCTCGCAGAGGCACTTGTCTCTTATACCGGAAAACATACCGGGGAGATGACGCACTTTAAAGACATCACCGGTTCTGGAATCGAGGCGACAATTGACGGGACGACATATCGCGTCGGTAAACAGAAGTTCGCTGACCGAAGTGGTGACTTCTTCAAAGAAGATGTGGAACGACTGAAAGAAGCCGGTCACACACTCGTGTTTATTAGTGATGACTCTCGTACAATTGGCGCCTATGCCCTTCGAGACACATTGCGGTCCGAGGCTAAAGTAGCAATCAAGCGTCTGAATGACCTCGGAATCGCGACGATCATGATTACGGGAGATAATGAAGCGACTGCTCGTGCCATCGCAAATGAAGCTGGATTGACACGTTATATTGCCGAATGTTTACCAGAAGAAAAAGTTTCACAAATCAAAGCGTTACGTGAAGAGTACGGTTCAATTGGAATGATAGGCGACGGCATCAATGACGCACCTGCCCTTGCGACCGCTGATGTCGGAATCGCGATGGGTGAAGGAACCGATGCTGCTCTTGAAACAGCCGATGTCGTCTTGATGAAAAACGACCTCATGCGTTTGAGTGACGCCATTCGCCAATCACGCAAGCTGAACCGAATCGTCCTACAAAACGTCGTCTTTGCGCTCGGTGTCATTCTCGTCCTTATTGCCACAAACATTTTCGAACTGCTCATCATGCCATTCGCGGTCGTCGGACACGAGGGTTCTACTATTCTGGTCATCTTGAATGGACTACGTCTTCTCACCTCTTCATGGGAGTAACCGATTCGACAAAATCGAATCGATGATTGAAACGATATGTCGATTTCGTTATAATTGAAACAATGTGTCTAAATAGACTGAAACAGATCGAAAGATTGGCTAAAGGTGGTACATGATATGAATACGATTGCAGTCATCGGCAAAGTGTTTGTCGATATTAAAGGAACATCTTTCGCACCGCTTCATAAAGATGCGAAAAATGTCGGCGACATCACTTTCTCTAATGGTGGAACAGGTCGGAACGTTGCTCAAAACTTAGGTGTACTCGGTAATGACGTTCGCTTCGTCTCAACTGTCACGAACGACCAAATCGGGGTCGGCGTCCTTGAGGAGTTACGTGGTTTACAGGTCAATGTCGATGGTGTCGATATGCTCGACGATAACGGAATGGGAATGTGGCTCGCAGTCATGGATAACAATGGCGACCTCCAAACATCGATTTCGAAACAACCCGACGAAGCACGGATGGAAGAAGCGATTTTACGTCGAATCGACACAGTCTTTAAAGAGAGCGATGCGGTCGCAATCGACTTAGACTTGTCTGTTAACGTCTTAAACGAAACGATTGAACTTTGCCGTGAGATGGACTTGCCACTATACGGTGTGTGTGGCCACCTTTCTGTCATTGAACGGAACCGCCATTTACTTCAAGGCTTCACTGGATTCATCTGTAGCCGCGAAGAAGCGGAAATCTTGTCCGATATGTCAATCGTCACGGTGGATGACGCACTACGCGTCGCCGAAGTACTCGCCATGAAAGGTGCACCCCTCACAATCGTTACGATGAGCGAGCTCGGGGCTGTTTATGTCGACCTTCGTACGAATGAACAAGGTCACGTCCCGACAACGAAAGTAAAAGTGGCCGACTCTACTGGGGCCGGTGACTCATTCTTCTCGGCTGTCATCTCAGAACTGATGAAACAGCATCCAATCGAAGATGCGCTTCGTCTCGGAATGCGTGTCGCAGGAAAAGTCATCGCGTCACACGAGAACGGATTGACGCAAGACATGTATGATTCATTAGAACAACCTACGCAAAAATGAGTTGAACGCATCGGCGAATCGTCGATGCGTTTTGTGCAAAATTATAGGAATGAAAGGAACGATTTCAGTGGTTCGAACGAAATTAAGAAGTGCAATCATTCTCATGAATGATCAAGATGAAGTGGCTTTGATTCGCCGCGAAAAAGAAGACGTCTTGTATTACGTATTCCCTGGAGGCGGAGTGGAATACGGGCATACGACTGAAGAAACAGCCATTCGTGAAGCGTTCGAAGAACTCGGCGTTCATATCGAGTTAGAAGGCGTTGCTGCCTATGTTGCCTTTAATAACGAGTTAAACCCTTACTATTGGGCGAAGATGACGGGTGGCGAATTCGGTACCGGAACGGGTGAAGAATTCCAAGAAGAACAGACAAACGGCTCGTATACCCCGATGTGGATTAAGCGATCGGCGTTACCCCATCTTCCGGTCCGTCCTCCATCACTCGCTGAAAAGCTCGCCTCGCATGAGTCACGTTTTTACAATTTGACGTTATCTGAGGATTAATCATGTGTATCCTCGACTGAATTCGGGAAACATTTTTTTAATGACCGAGTCAGGAGGGTTTTATGATGGCAATGACAGAAGTAAAGGAAAAAAAGAATTGGTTCGGGTTTGGCAAAGAGTTATTCCGTCGTTTTAAAGAGCATGATGTACAAGATTACGGGGCCACGCTCGCATTCTTTTGGTTTTTATCGATTTTCCCCGGAATCATCTTCATTTTGGCACTCTTATCATTTTTTGATGTCTCACAAGATTCATTCCAAAATCAATTGAACGATTTGGCGCCGGGTTCCGCTGCTTCCGGATTCTTGACGGGTATCTTTGACGCAATCGGGGAGCCGCGGGGCGGTCTCTTATCGCTCGGTGCGATTTTGGCCATATGGTCTGCCGCAAAAGGGGTCGATCGCCTCATCACGACTTCCCTACACGCGTATGGCGAGGACAATGAACGTAATTTCTTTGTCAAAAAAGGATTAGCGCTTGGAATGACGATTTTACTCGGAATCGGGATGTTACTCCTTATTATCTCAAACGTGTTCGGGGCGCAAATCATTTCGTTCGTCACCGAATATTTACCCGTCAACATTACCGGGGCAGAAGAGATGATGATCAATGTGTTCCGCTACGTTTTAACGACGGTTGTCTTGATTTTGACGCTTTCGATTTTTTATAAAGTTTCACCGCAACAACATGTATTCTGGAAGAGCACGATTCCAGGAGCCATCTTCGGTGTCATCGGTTGGCAGCTTGTATCTTTCGGATTCAGTTTGTACGTCTCAAACTTCGGAAGTTACGACTCGACCTATGGATCACTCGGTGGAATCATCGTCACGTTGCTTTGGTTACAATTGACGGGAATGATCATCCTCATCGGGTCTGAAATTAACGCGACGTGGATGCGTTTCTTTAAAACGCCAAGTGAACAAGAATATGAACGTGACTTCAAGAAGAACAAAAAGAAAGCGAAACAAAAACAAGAAGAGGATGACTACGAAGACATCCCAACGAATACGTATGGCTAATACAAAAAGGAGCACGTTCAAGCTGAACGCGCTCCTTTCTTATGCCTCAACTGGGTCAAGGCGTCCCGTCGCCGGATCAATCACGAATCCATGGACGTTCGTGCCTGGTGGCAACAGTGGATGGTTGTTGATCAGGTTGATTGAATGAACGACATTCTCCTCGACCGAATCAAATCCATGTAGCCATTGCTCCAAATCCATCCCTGACGATTTCAACGTCTTCAACGTCTGAGGATCGATTCCCCGTCGTTCCATCTCTTCAATCACGACAGACGGCTCGATTGCCGCCATCCCACAATCGTAATGACCAACCACGACAACTTCCTCCGCGCCTAGCGCATAAAGCGCGACTAAAATCGAACGCATGGCTGAACCAAATGGATGCGACAAGACAGCTCCCGCATTTTTGATGATTTTAGCGTCTCCGTTCTTAAGTCCTAGCGCTTGAGGTAACAGTTCCGTCAAACGTGTATCCATACACGTCAAAATCACAATTTTCTTATCCGGAAATTTATCAGATACGAACGGCTCGTATTGTTTCTCCTCAACGAAACGTTTGTTAAATTCAAGCATTTCTTTTACGACTGACACGTTAACGCCTCCCCTTTTCTCACATCACAAATCTTGAAACAATGAGTCCGACGACCATCCATGCCCCGAACAACGTATTCACCTTCGCCGTCATCGCCATTGCAGGCATCAATTCGGCCGGTTCAGCCTTTTGCCAAAAGCGTTGAATCGCTCGAACCATGACCGGCACGGTGAATAGTGATAGCAAGACCCATGGTGTGACTCCATAATACACGACAGCAACGATGATGCCGACTAATGCGGCGATAAAGAATGCCGCGAGCACATATACAGCACGTCGATGACCAACTAGACACGCGATTGTTTTTCGCCCGTTCTCTTTATCGTTATCTAAGTCGCGAATATTGTTCGCAAGTAAGATCGCCCCAATCAACAAGGCCATCGGGAACGACACGAGCAACAACTCCGTCGTCACCGTATTGATTTGAATATAGCCAGCGATTCCAATGATGACATATCCCATGAAGAGACCGGCAACAATCTCACCAAACGGCGTATACGCAATCGGTAACGGGCCTCCCGTGTACAAGTATCCAACGAGCATGGATAACGCACCGACCCAAAGCAGGTGCCAACTCGTTGACGCTGCGATATAAAGTCCGAGTATCGCCGAGACAGCATACATGCCAAGGGCGATTGACAGGATTTGATTTGGCGTAAACCCGTCGCGCACGATGGACCCACCGATCCCGATCGATCCTTCATGATCTAATCCTCGCTTATAGTCATAGTACTCGTTAAATAAGTTCGTTGCGATTTGAATGAGGACTGACGCGACTAACATCGCAAGAAAGAGTCCCCACTTCAGTTCGGTTTGATCGAGGACGATGAATGTCCCGAGCAAGACCGGAATAAAGCTTGCTGTCAGGGTATGTGGGCGAATCATTCGCCAATATGCCCCTTTTGATTTCTGTTTCATTTCGTTCCCTCCCTTCGTTAGTTTACGTCTCGATGAAAAAATCTGTCAACGTCAGCCATCCCTCTCACGTTCCTTACAATTTCTCGAGCATTTCATAGACAAGTGGATTGCGAACTCATGATACACTAAAGAGTGAGAATTCTATCGGATTGAGGAGGCTTTTCTTTCATGCCAGATACTCAAACACATATAAAACAACGAATCGAGCAAGCTCACAAACGGGCGCGAGCTTGGCAACGTCCTGTCCTCGCATCCTACACGTGGGAAATTTCGGCGTTCGATGCGTTTCAAATCATTCAAAACACGGATACGTCCCATTATTACTTCATGACACCGGACCGTACGCTTGAAATGCTCGGTTGCGGAGATGCGCTCGTTTTGAGTGCATCAGGACCCGAACGATTTCAGCGACTCCAGTATGATTGGAGTCTTCATCGACGAGATGTCGACGCAACCGTCCATGCGTTTGCTGGCTTTTCGTTCGATACGTTCATGCGTCCGCAAAAAAGTATGTGGGATGCCTTTGGGGAGGCATCACTCGTCGTTCCAAAATTTTTATACCGTCGTTATAAAGACCGACACACATTGACAGTCGCGACCCTTGTCTCTTCGAAACAATCGGTCGAGCAGTATTTAATTCAATTGGCCGATCAATTGGCGCAATTCAGCTCACTTCGTCCGTCCGAAGAGTCAACACCGTCCTATTCGAAAGTAAAAGACGGTGTGGAACATTACAAATCAAGCTTTCAGCAAGCCAAGCAGTTGATCGAGGAAGAGCGAGTCGAAAAAATCGTCATCGCGCGAGAAGAAATTTATCAACGTTCCGATGACGCTTTCCCTTTCGCTAAGAGTTTGAAGCATTTGGCTGACCATCAAGAGTCGAGTTACATCTACTTATACCAACCTAAACGTGACATCGGCTTCTTCGGAGCGACACCTGAACGCTTGATTCAAAAAGAAGGGATGCGACTGAATACAGCTGCTATCGCCGGAACAATCAAGCGCCCTCAGACTGAAATTGAAAGCGACCTCGCGAAGGAACAATTGTTACATGATGCGAAAAATCGTGAAGAACATCAAATCGTCGTGAAAGATATTAAGCAAGCTTTGGCACCTTACACCGCACCGATTCACACGAGCGAGACACCGCAAATTCTTGCGAATCGATCGGTGTTCCACCTGCACACTCCGATCCAGGCGACACTCGAAACAAACGCTTCCTTGTTGTCGTTAGCGGAGGCACTCCATCCAACCCCAGCCCTCGGAGGCTCACCGAAGCGGACATCGGTCCGATTGCTTCGTGAAATCGAGCGGTTCGACCGTGGATGGTACGGTTCTCCATTTGGCTGGGTCGATAACGAAGGGGATGGCGAGTTCGTCGTCGCCATCCGCTCGGCACTCGTACAGCATCAGTTCGTCGCACTTTACGCAGGAGGCGGTATTGTCAGAGACTCGGTTCTCGAGCAAGAGCTTGAAGAAACCGAAATGAAAATGAGTCCAATCAAACAAGCTTTACAGTTTGATTCGCACGACTAAGGAGGCACCCTACATGAATAAGATGTTGACCGACTGGGTAGCATCCATGGTGAATCGACTTGTTGAATCCGGCGTGACCGATGTGGTCATCAGTCCAGGTTCTCGTTCGACCCCACTCGCGATGGCGGCATATTTGCACCCGCAAATCCGCCATCACATCATCGTCGACGAGCGCTCCGCCGCCTTTTATGCTCTCGGATTGACTCGGTCGACGAAGATGATCCGTCCTGTCGCACTCATTTGCACGAGCGGCACGGCTGCGACAAATTACTACTCGGCAGTGACGGAGGCATTTATTTCGCAATTGCCGCTCATCGTCTTGACGACCGATCGACCACATGAACTTCGGAACGTCGGGGCACCACAAGCGATCAATCAAATTCGGTTATACGGTGAACAAGTAAAGACGAGTCTCGACTTACCTGTACCTGAAGAAGCAACGCTGCCGTTCATGCAGCAGACAATCACCCGGTTCACGAATCTTGCCATGCAGTCACCCATGGGCCCCGTTCACTTGAATGTCCCGTTCCGAGAACCGTTGCTACCAGACCATGAACAGTTGAAGCTGATGCTGAGAGGTGAACCTGTTATACCGGAAAGACAGAGCGTTCGCCCGACAAATACCGACCGGAAAATCTTTTTGGAACGTACGAGTCAAAAGCAACTCGCATTCGTTGTCGGCCCTTACACACCGATGTCATGGCAAAAAGCCATTTACAAATCAGCGACCGAGCATCATATCCCGATCTTTGCGGATCCACTCGGCGGCATGCGTCGTTTCGACGGTGTCTTGACGAACTACGACACGTGGCTCGCAAGTGAACATAAAGCCGACTGGTTACCGGATGTGTTCATCCGATTCGGTGCCGCGCCCGTTTCAAAACGACTCAATCAGTGGATGACTGCAACGGAGCTAGTTGTGATTGAAGAGCCGGGCTCTTATCGTGACCCAAGTAGCCGTGCGACCATCTGTTACGGAGACGCACTCGACTTTTTACCACTCATTGAATCAACAAATGATTCACGTTACGTCGAACGACTACGTTTCTTCGAGAATGTCACGGAAACGGCGAAGCCTTCACTCCAGGGAGAAGCCGAATTGACGAAACGCTTGCTCGATACGTCAATCGAACGTCTCTTCGTCAGTAACAGTATGCCGATTCGTGATGTCGATACGACATTATCAGCCGGAAAGAGCGTGCAAGTTCTTGCAAACCGGGGCGCCAATGGGATTGACGGTGTTCTTTCGAGTGCGCTCGGTAGCTGTTATGACACGTCTCATGCCGCTCTACTGATTGGTGATTTAGCATTCTATCATGATAGCAATGCCCTACAACTGTTAAAACATCATCCTGGTAAGTTTTCAGTCGTGATTTCGAATAATAATGGTGGAGGGATTTTCTCCTTTTTACCGCAAGCTTCCGTCGATACCCAACTTTTCGAAGATTTGTTTGGAACACCGCTTAACTTGAACATTCGTGGGTTTGCCGAGACTTACGGGTTGTCCTATCGTCTAATTGAGCAACCACAGGAGATTCAAGAAGCGATTGAAGACGGCATTCATTTGATTGAGTTCCCATCGGATCGGGAGCAGAACGTGACGACTCACCGAGGATGGACGCAGTCTGTCTGCGCTCGTCTTGTCACGGAGAATGAGGCATGATCGTCGAGTTGCGAGGTGTCGACTATGAAGTACGTATTCGAGGAGAAGGAAAACCAGTATTATTTTTACACGGGTTCACGGGAAATGCTCAATGGGTCGATTCGTTCCCTAGCTTACCGGTTCGACGCGTGTCACCTTCATTATTGCAACATGGCGCAACGGAACGCCCTCCCGTCACTCGTTCGACGATGAATCAACAAGTGAAAGATCTTTCACGCCTACTCGATTTAGACGATCGTCCTTGGACAGTCGTCGGTTATTCACTCGGCGGTCGAATCGGATTGACACTCGCCGCGTGCGACAAACGCGTCGAACATGTCATCGGAATCAGCACGACACCCGGTCTCCGATCTTCTAAAGAGCGGACAGCTCGTCGACGTCAAGACGAAGAACTCGCCCGATTCATCGAAACCGAAGGACTCTCCGCATTCGTCAAGCGATGGGAGAACCTTCCGCTTTGGCGACAAACTGAAGAGATGAAACAATCACTTAGGAAGGACCGACTCGCACAACATCCGACTGCTCTTGCGAACAGTTTGCGCGCCATCGGTACAGGTCATATGCCGTCGCTCTGGGGTGCATTGCACCGCCTTCCCCACGTCGATTTGATTGTCGGGGCAGAAGATTCTAAGTTCAGAGCGATTGCACGAGACATGCAGAAAGAACGGTCTGATATTAAAATCTATGAAATTTCAGATGCGGGGCATGCTCCTCATATCGAGAATGCACCAGAGTTTGGTACAATAATAAAGAAATTGATTTTAGGGGGTATTTAAAATGGAATCAGTAGCGAACTGGACATCGGTCCGTACGTATGAAGACATTAAATATGAAACATGGAATGGGATTGCTAAAATCACCATCAACCGTCCAGAGGTACGCAACGCGTTCCGTCCGTTGACGGTCAATGAATTGATTGATGCATTCGCACGCGCACGCGACGATAAAGAAGTCGGCGTCATCATCTTGACGGGTGAAGGCGAAAAGGCATTCTGTTCAGGTGGAGACCAAAAAGTTCGTGGGCATGGTGGATACGTCGGGGAAGATGAAATCCCGCGCTTGAACGTCCTCGACCTTCAACGCCTCATTCGCGTCATTCCAAAACCGGTCATTGCCATGGTCGCAGGTTTTGCAATCGGTGGAGGACATGTCCTTCACGTCGTATGTGACTTAACGATTGCAGCGGACAACGCTCGCTTCGGACAAACAGGTCCTAAAGTCGGTTCGTTCGATGCAGGATACGGCTCTGGTTACTTAGCACGCATCATCGGTCATAAGAAAGCTCGTGAAATCTGGTACCTTTGCCGCCAGTACGATGCACAAGAAGCACTCGAAATGGGACTCGTCAACACAGTCGTCCCTCTCGATCAACTCGAAGCAGAAACAGTCAAGTGGTGCCAAGAAATCTTACAACACTCACCAACTGCACTTCGCTTCTTGAAAGCAGCAATGAATGCGGACACAGACGGTCTTGCTGGACTTCAGCAACTCGCTGGAGACGCAACGCTTCTCTACTACACAACCGATGAAGCGAAAGAAGGACGCGATGCGTTCAAAGAAAAACGTGACCCTGACTTCGGTCAATTCCCACGTTTCCCTTAATTTTGTTGAGAGAGTAGCGATTCCGCTACTCTTTTTTTGGAGGTTACAGACATGTATGAATGGATTGATCAACATCCGGCATCACAGATTGCACTCGTGACACGTGAAGAGAGACTGACGTGGGAAGCGTTACGTACCGAGAGCCTGCAACTTGCCCAATACATCCATGAACAGACACCCACTGCCGAAAAGATTGGCATATTCGCTAAAAACAGCAAAGACTATATCATCGCCATCCATGCGGTGCACCTGCTTGGCAAAGTACTCGTTCCAATCAACACACGCTTGACCGAAGAGGAAGTGCGCACTCAGTTAAACACAGCAAGAGTCGATTTGCTTCTTGTCGATGATAAGATCGATTTGCAAGTCACACAACTTTTCGTGACATGTCGGGCGCGTTCATGTTTCACGGTGACACATGAGTGGAAAGAAAATGACACCATGTCTCTCATGTTTACATCCGGTACGACGGGGCGGGCCAAGGCTGTACAACAGACGTATGGGAATCATCTCGCAAGCGCACGTGCTGCCGAAGCGCATCTAGACTATCACCCATCCGACCGCATGCTTACGGTGACGCCACTCTTTCACATGAGCGGGCTCTCTCAAGTGTATCGGAGTGCAATCATCGGTTCGACGCTTTATGTCGAACCCCGTTTTGACGTCGACCGAACTCTTCATTTAATTGAAACTGAAGGCATTACCCAGTTGTCACTCGTCTCCATCATGCTACAGCGACTACTGGATGCCGGGCTAGAAAAACACCGTCTTCGGACGTTGCTCGTCGGAGGTGGACCGGTCCCTCGCCCGTTACTAGAAGAAGCAGAGCGACGACAGTTACCGGTCGCTCAAACATATGGGATGACCGAAACGTGTTCTCAAGTCGCCACGCTACTTCCAAGCGAAGCGCTCTCACATATCGGTTCGAGCGGGAGAGCCATCGCACCGACCGTGATCCGAATTAGTCAGGACGGGGAGATTGAGGTAAAAGGACCAACTGTGACAAGTGGGTACTTCGAACAACCTGAATCAGATGCTTGGACACCAGACGGTTACTGGAAAACAGGTGATCTCGGAACGATGAAAGACGGGTATTTATATGTACACGATCGCCGAAGCGACCTCATTATTTCTGGTGGCGAAAACGTGTATCCTGCTGAAATCGAGGCTGCGATGTTACGATGTGCCGGTGTCCGAGACGTTGGGGTTACGAAACAAGCACACCCGACCTGGGGAGAAGTCCCGCTCGCCTTCGTCGTCGGATCATATGACCCGACGGAGATGCAGGCAATCCTCGATTCCCAGTTAGCCAAGTATAAACATCCGCTTGCGATTCATTACGTAGAGGACCTACCCCGAAACGCGAACGGAAAATTAATGCGTCATCGCTTAAAGGAGCTACTGCCATGATCAAACGTGCCGACCTTTCAATCGTCCCTTTGACATTTAAACACCCCATCGTAACGGCGCACGCCGTTTTGTCGGTGAGACGAACACTCATCCTTCGACTTGAAACTGTAGATGGTGTCGTCGGATATGGCGAAGGTGTCGCCTTTGAGACACCTTGGTACACGGAAGAAACGACTCAGTCCATGATTGATACATCAAAATTGATTCTTCATCTATTAAAGGGCATGACGGTCACGACGGACGTGTTTCCGACCCTCGTCTCATCGGTTATCGGTCAACGAATGGCGAAAGCGATGTGGGAAAGTGCATTATGGGAGATTGAAGCAGCACGCGCGAACATGTCACTTAAGTCGTATATGAAGGCCGGAGATACCGTCTCCTGCGGTAGAACGATTGGGATTGGGCTACTCCATCAGACGATGAACTCGATTGAAACAGCGCTAGCCGATGGTTTCGAGCGAATCAAATTAAAAGCCTCCCCTAATGAATTACTCCCGGCACTACGCGAAATCCGAGCTGTCTTTCCAGATGCGCCACTCATGATTGACTTAAACGGAAGCGCGTCCGATCAACCGATAGAATGGTTCGAACAAATCGACGCCCATCGGTTATTGATGATTGAACAACCGTATCCGAGCCGCCAGTTCGCCAAATCGGCGACTCTTCAACAAAAACTCAAGACACCGATCTGCCTCGATGAGTCGATTACGTCTTACGACGATGTGGAGACGATGACGAAACTCGGCGCGGGTAAAATCGTCAATATTAAGCCTGCACGTGTCGGTGGTTTCAGTGAGGCGTTGCACATTCGGAAACACGGAACGCCGTACTGGGTCGGTGGAATGTATGAATCAGGGATCGGAAGGTATCACACGCTTTTATTCGCTTCGCTCAGCGGCGCGAGCTTTCCGGCGGATATGTCGGGGACGAGCGCTTACTTCGAACAAGATTTGCTCGATACACCGCTCGAGGTCGAGAATGGGAAGTTGACGCTTCCGGATCCGGTACAACCCGACTGGGATGTAATCGAACAGCTACGCGAAGAAGTGATTTCATTGCAAACATAAAGAAGGTGCGGTTCACGAGAACCACACCTTTTTTAACGGAATGACCCCGTTAACACTTCATATCCATCTTCCGTGACGATGACCGTATGCTCGAACTGTGAGACGAGGCTCTTGTTCGGTGTGAAGAGTGTCCATCCGTCTTCTTCCGACTGATAGACGATTTCGTCTTTCGTCGAGATGAATGTTTCGACCGCAATCACTTGCCCAGCCTTTAAGAGCTGATTCTCTTCGCGACTGTAGTAGTTCGAAATCGTCTCCGGCTCCCCGTGCAACGTTCGACCGAGACCGTGTCCAGCTAAGTTACGGATGACCGTGAATCCATTCTTTCTCGCGTCGGCATAAATCGCTTTCCCGATCTGATTGACTTTCACGCCCGCTTTGACTTTGCTAAGACCCGCTTCGAGCGACGTCAACGACACTTCGACCAATCGTTCATGTTGAGGTGATTTTGCTGCGCCCGCAATGACCGTACGACCTGTATCCGCATAATAGCCATCCTTCACAGCCGAGACGTCAACGTTGACGATATCACCTTCTTGAATGACCTCTTCCCCAGGAATCCCGTGGGCGGCGACGTCATTGAGTGAGATGCACGTGTATCCTGGAAACTCATACATCGTAATCGGTGCAGAAGCCGCACCCTCTTCTTCTAAAATACGTTGCCCAATCGCATCCAATTCTTTTGTCGTCATGCCTGGTTTGACGGCTTTCGCCATCTCATCTCGTGCAAGTGCGACGATTCGACCGATTTCGCGTAACGCATCGTAATCATAATCTAACATCATAACTCTTCCTTTCAGTCTAATAATCGATTTTGGTACAGATATTCTTCAGATATGTCGGCGAATAAGAACATGCCGTCGGGTAACGGATAACTGAACGTACGCGTCACTTCGTTTGAACTGAAATCACGATAGTCTCCTGATAAATAACCACGTCCTCGAACGTCCATGGCCGCCATCGTTTGAATGAAATATGGACGGAAACTCCAGTTGTAACCCCGATACGTATTATCGACACGCCATTCTCCGTTCACACAGTAGACGTTTGCACTCGTCTGAAAACCTGTCTTATCCGTCAAATAGTAACGGACAAACACTTCCTCGAGCTTCGGTGCGATGTATTGAATCCACTCGTCTTTCTTATCTCTCGACCATTTTCCGGATTGAACGAGTTCTCCGATTCGACGATGTAACTCAAACTCAAGTTCGTATAAACGATTCAATCGCTTCTGATCATGTAAAAAGAAAGAAGGCACTTCTTGCGCCAAGACACCCATTCCTTTGATTTCTCGTTGTGGGAGCTCGTCTTCTAGACCAAGCAAGCCACCCATGTAATAGCGACCGCCGTGTTGCCAAGCATAACGAAGCTGACCGATATGGTTGATCGATTTGTACAGAAGCGGTGCACCGAGCTTCGAAGCGATATATTCCATCGTTTGAAGCATGTTCGGATAGGTGACCGACAACGTCTTTTTCTCCACCATCGTACCAAGATCGACAAGCAACAATTCTGGTGCGAGTGTCATAATGTCCTCGATACTCGTCGACTCTGCGAAGTCTAGGGCAATTTTCAGTCCATATGAACGGTAGTATTGAATGACACGCGATAGGCGAGGAACATCAACCAAATCCGTCCCTTGAAGCGTCACATAAATACGATGTAACGGGAAATTCAATTCGCGAAGCGGAGCTAAAAAAGCTTCTCCCCCTTCTTCAAGAATCCATTCCGACCGACATCTGAATGTGACGAATGGCTTGGCATCTCGAAGTTGTGCTGCTGCCAGTTGCTCCATGCGTTGGGCGATGTCTAACTGATACTCGAGCGGAACGTCATCATCATAAAAAAATGGCGTCAACGATTCTCCTCGGAATCGCCCATGTACCATATAGCCTTCCACTTGAAACGTCGCCGCTCCAAGGATTGGTTCATACGTCACCATCACTTCTTCAGGATGGACCATCACTTCTACCGCATCCATAACTCATCACCTCTTCGTTAAATGCGAAAACGAGCTACAATCAGCTCGTTCGCGTGTGTACATACATATAGGCACCGAAACAAGCAATAAAATAGGCGATACTCATTACGCCATATGCAATGCCCATCTTTCCGCCTACTCCAATGGCTAACACTAAAAAAATCATCGCTCCAAATAACAATGTCGCCACGGGGATATAACGAAAGTTAGGACGGTCTGTCTTTGACACGATTGGTTTGAGTGCGAGCACACAACCAAGTAGCACAAGGAGACCGAAACTTAATTCCACCATCCGTTGACACCTCATCCTTCTATCTCTACTCAACTAGTGTAGCACGACACAATAAAAAAAGCCGCAAATCCACTTAAGGAAATGCGGCATTTCACGATGATTAGTCACGCGGACGGCGTGGGCCACGGTCATCCGAGCGACGACGATCGTCACCACGGTATGATCCTTTACGGTCTCCGCTACGTCCATCACGACGTTCGCCACCGCGTCCACCACGACGATCGCCACCACGGCCACCGCCACGACGGTCGTTACGACCACGGTATCCACCGCGATCGCCACCACGGCCACCTTGACGTTTGACACGAACTGGTTCAGCGTACGAGATTTCAACAGGTGTTGAATCCGGCTCTTTCGTCAATCCACGAAGGGCTGCAGCGAGAATTTCAACTGCTTCATACTCTTCAAGAAGTTCAGTCGCAAGTTGCGTGTACGCTTTGAAGTCGCCCGCTTGAACGCGTTCGATCAACTCTTCAGCTGCTTGCTTTTGGTTTCCTTCAAGTACTTCCGCGATTGTCGGTACGTGACGACGGTTCATGCGTTTATTCGTTACACGTTCGATTGCTTTTACTTGTCCAAACTCACGTGGTGTGATGAATGTGAGGGCAGTACCTGTTTTACCAGCGCGACCTGTACGACCGATACGGTGTACGTAGCTCTCTGGGTCTTGTGGTACATCGAAGTTGTAAACGTGCGTGACACCTGAAATATCAAGTCCACGTGCAGCAACGTCAGTCGCTACTAAGATATCGATTGTTCCGTTTTTGAAACGACGAATCACTTGGTCACGTTTTGATTGCGTCAAGTCTCCGTGAAGACCATCTGCTGTATATCCGCGCTTGATAAGTGCTTCTGTCACTTCATCAACACGTTTCTTCGTACGAGCGAAGATGATGCTGAGTTCTGGTGAGTCGATGTCGATCAAACGGCAAAGCGTATCGAATTTTTGACCTTCGCGCAATTCGATGAACTGTTGGTTGATGTTCTCAACTGTCATTTCTTTCGCTTTGACTTTGATGATTGTCGGCGACTTCATGAAACGCTCTGCAATCTTTTTGATTTGTGGTGGCATCGTCGCTGAGAAAAGAAGCGTTTGGCGCTCTTCAGGAAGACCTGCCAAAATCGTTTCGATATCTTCAACGAAGCCCATGTTGAGCATTTCGTCTGCTTCATCCAAGATGACTGTTTGAATGTCATCAAGTTTGATTGTTTTACGTTTCATGTGGTCCATGAGACGTCCTGGTGTTGCAACAACGATTTGTGGGTTCTTTTTCAAACCACGGATTTGACGGTCGATTTGCTGACCACCGTAAACAGGAAGTGCGTATACGCGCTTTGTTTCTCCGATTTTGTTTAATTCTTCTGCAACTTGAATCGCAAGTTCACGTGTCGGTGCAAGAACGAGTGCTTGGACTTGACGTGCCTTTGAATCGATTCGCTCAATTGTCGGAATACCGAAAGCTGCTGTTTTCCCTGTACCTGTTTGTGCTTGTCCTAATACGTCCACTCCTGTGAGTGCGACAGGAATTGTCTCAGCTTGGATCGGTGTAGCTTCCTCGAAGCCCATTTTGTGTACACCTTTTACTAACGCTTCACTTAATTGTAAATCTTGGAATTTTGTCAAATTATATTCTCCTTTGTTCATACAAAAAACGTCTGAGTTCAGTTTGACAGATCTACAGACGTTTTCTCAATGTTTCCTCATAGTCAACTTTATTAACTATAACGTATTTATTCCTAAAATGAAAGAAATACATTTTCAAACTTTTTCATGTCATCCGAACATGAGTTATCTTATTTTAATTTGTAGCCGTTGTCGAGCTTTTCAACTTGCTTTTCTTTTAGTAGTTTTCCGAGCGCCCGTTTAAACGCGGCTTTGCTCATCCCGAACTCACGGTCAATGACGTCAGGGGCTGTCTTGTCGCCGTAAGGCATTTGACCACCACGTTCCTCGATATAAGAGAGGACGCTCGCCGCATCGCCGTCAATCGCCTCATAGGCACGTGGTTTCATAGAAACGAGAACCGTTCCATCTTGTTTCACTTGGGTCACTCGAACCGTCAATTGTTCACCAAGACGTGGCCAACGTGTCATTTCTGCTTCGTGTAAGAAACCGAGTGATTCTCCTTCGACCCATACGTTGACGCCAACTTCACGTTTATTGACGACAGTCGCTTGAACATCTTGGTTGTTCCATTCTTCTTTCGATGGACGTGCCAACAAGTTCAAGTATGCGTAAGGTGCCGGATCCCCGAGCAAACGTCCTTTTTGGTCATACTTCAAACGAATGCACAATTGGTCTCCCGCTTGCGGCCAGTATGACCGGTTCTCTGGTAAGTCGTCCATCGAGACGAGAACATCTTTTTGAATCCCGATATTGACGAAGACACCTGTGTTATATCGAACGCCAGTCACTTCACACCATTCATACTCATCGAAAGAGACCGTCGGAATCGTCATTGTTGATGCGAGACGCCCTTCTGAGTCATGATATAAAAAGACACGAACCGTTTGACCGACCGTCACTTCTTCCGTCTGTTCTTTTCGATGAAGGAGTACCTCTTCGCGACCGTTACTAATGAATACTCCAAAATCAGCAGAACGTTCCGCGACCAAGTCTACTACTTCTCCTGCGCGCAATGCCATTACACCCACATCCTTTTCTAATCTATTACTGTCAGTATACCTATCTACACACGTTCCTAATCATATCATGTTCTCTTTCAACATTTTGAATAAATGTGACGAAATTGTGAATGCAAAGAAGAAAGGAAAAAACGTCACAACAAATGGAAGTGAGGTAATATGTTAAAATTTTGTGACAATTTTGTGAACGCCTTTTTTTCTTCTAGTAACCTTTTTTTGAAAACGTTATTATATAGGAAGTGTCCAGTAAAAATAAGGTTTCATTTAGGATTGATCGGGGGATAATAAATGTTTGATATACAGTCTCGTTCGTTTGCAAAACGTTTTACAAAAGGGCTACTCGTCGCCTTTTTCGCATTACTTGCATCACTCAGCTTCATTTTTTCAAACGGTGTGGATACAAACGTATCGTCATCATCGACTTATATGACTCAAGAGTAAACGTCTTCCGTGCTACTGGAGGCGTTTTTTCTTTGCCAAACGCAAACAGGAATTTCCTACAAAAGGTCGAATACGATTAAAAGACCTTGCCTTTTTCTTTACTACCACATAAGAAAAGGAGACTCCGCTATGATTTTCTATTTTCTTACGACTATCTTATCGACTGCAGGCCTCGCTTTTTTGTTCCAGTCCGAACTCTATAAAGATCCGATTGGGACTTTTCTATTTGCTGTTTTAATTGCGATGGGACTGTCTTCCTTCAAACAACTCTTTATGCAAGCGAGCGAGTTCTTTGTGGAACGGCGGAACCAGAAACGAATCAAACGCGTCGTGGCCAGAATGCATTCGACGACACGGAAACGCTCTACATAACGCTCGTCTTCCCTCTCCACATTTGGTATTCTATGAAGGAACAGACAACGTACATTGGATTTATAATCGCAGGAGGCACACAATCGTATGAATGAAATTCCGTTATCGAATGAATGGCTACTTCGTTATTCACCCGTCATGGAGCTTTGGTTAAAGGAAGATGGAATCTTACTTGTCGATGACGACAATCGCATCCGCCTCACCCTTGAAATCGGGAACGACCAAGCCATGCAAATTAAAAGTATTGAACAAGACGGCGCTTATTTCGTCGTCGATCCTGTGAATAAACGCATTACGTTCGAGCTTGAGGAAGAGGAAGAAGAGAGCGATTCTCGCTTTTGGGAATAAGGATTCATGCCGAAGGGTCGGATTCTCGTCAAGAGAAGAAGACTCTTTCTTGTTGTCATTATGAGAGGAGAAAATAAAATGATTCGAACAGCTGTATGGTTTTTCTCATTTTTTGCGGTGTTACCGATCACCGTCCCATTTTTACAGAAGGCGAAAAAAATCGATCCACCAAAGCGTTATCGCTATGTACAAGACATCGCTTATAAATGGGCACAATTCTTGTTGAAAATTGCCGGTGCCGACATTCGGGTCCATGGACAGGATCACATTCCGGATGAACCGGTCGTCTACGTATCAAACCACCAAGGAAACTTTGACGTTCCCATCATGTTGACGGCCACGAAACGACCAAAGGCATTCATTTCAAAAATTGAGGTACAGAAATTCCCGATTATCCCGCGTTGGATGGAATTGATGGGCTGTATTTTTATCGATCGAAGCGATCGTCGTCAATCAATTAAAGCGATTCGCTCAGGCGTCGAGACAATCCAATCCGGTCAGTCAATGATCGTCTTCCCAGAAGGAACACGCTCAAAAGGCGGTCCTATGAAAGAATTTAAAGCTGGGAGTTTGACACTCGCGACGTCAAGCGGTGCGAAGATTGTTCCGGTTGCTATTCAAGGGAGCTACAAACTGTTAGAAGCTAAAAATCGAATCACTCCGGCAACGGTCGACGTCACTTTCTTACCCGCGATCGATCCGGCTGACTTACCGAATAAGGAAATCGCTGCAACGATTGAAGCAGCCATTCGTCAACAGATTGAAGGAGAGAACGCATGAGTTTATTAATGATTGAGGGCATTCATAAAGAGTTTGCCGACAAAGTCTTATTTGATGACGTGACGATGACGATTCACCCAGGAGATCGCATCGGAGTTATCGGAGTGAACGGTTCTGGAAAATCGACATTCATGAAAATCATCGCCGGCACTGAGACGGCAGACCGGGGAACGATGCAACATCCGAATGATTACCGCATCCGCTACCTGACTCAAAGCGTCCAATTTGATGAAGGGCAAACGATTCTTGACGCCTTGTTCACAAGTGATACACCGTCCGTTCAAGCACTGAAGCAATTCGAACGTGCCCGTCAAGCGCTCGAAGCAGATCCGACGAGTGAGCAGTTACTCGAACGTTTCATGAAAGCCCAACAGGCCGTCGATGCCGCAGACGCTTGGGAAACGGAAGCAAAACTGAAGTCGATTTTGAACCGGCTCGGTCTTCCTGACGTGTCCGTCGATGTGAACGCCTTATCGGGAGGGCAACAAAAGCGTGTCGCTCTCGCTGCAGCGTTACTCGACGAAGCAGACTTACTGCTCTTAGACGAGCCGACGAACGAACTTGATGCCGACACGATTGCATGGCTCGAAACGATGCTTGCCGATTATCGGGGAGCCATCCTTCTCATCACCCACGACCGTTATTTCTTAAATCGTGTCACAAACCACATCTTAGAGATTGCAGACGGGACGAGTTATTTCTATAACGGGAACTATGAGTTGTTCCTTGAGAAGCGGGCCGAACGAAAAGCACGGGCACAATCCATGGAACAGAAACGGCAAAATATTTTACGTCGTGAACTCGCTTGGTTACGTCGAGGCGCAAAAGCACGAACAACGAAACAAAAAGCACGCATTCAACGTGTCGAAGACTTGAAACATCAAGAAAGCTTGGCCGAAGAAGAGTCACTCGACGTTTCCGTCGGATCTCGCCGACTCGGTAAAAAGGTCATCGAAGTCGAGGACTTGTCTTTTGGATACGACGATTCGCTCCTCATTCAGCAGTTCAATTGGATTTTCGGACGCCGTGAACGCTACGGCATTGTCGGACCGAACGGGAGCGGGAAATCAACACTTATGAACCTGCTCGCCAAGCGTTTGGAACCGACAAACGGTGCCATCGTGCACGGGGAAACGGTCCATCTCGGCTATTACGGTCAACAAGTCGAGTTTGAAGACGAATCACGACGCGTGATCGACGAAATCGAGCGGATTGCGAAAGTGATTTATACGCCGGACGGCGAGACAATCACGGCCGGTCAAATGCTCGAACGTTTCCTCTTCTCACCGGATGCGCAATATAAACCGATTGCGAAACTGTCCGGCGGAGAAAAACGGCGCCTCGTCCTCCTGAGGATTCTCATGGACGAACCGAACGTCTTGTTCCTCGATGAGCCGACGAACGATTTGGATACGGAAACGTTATCTGTGTTAGAAGACTATTTAGAATCGTTCCCTGGCACCGTCATCGCCGTCAGCCACGATCGCTATTTCTTAGACCGTGTTGCTGGACAGTTGATCGCATTTGAAGACGGGACCATCCAGGTGTATCACGCAGAATACAGTGACTACTTGGCGATGCGCCAAGAAGAGGTTCGTCAAGTGAAGAAAGAGAAAGAACCAAAAGAGAAAAAAGAACGAGCGAAGTCGGAAGTCGTGAAATTCACCTTCAAAGAACAGAAGGAATGGGACACGATTGAAGAAGACATCGCCGCGCTTGAAGAACAGATTGAAGCACAAGAAGCGACGCTTGCGACCGCGGGCAGCGACCTCGGAAAAGTAAATGAATTGTACGCAACAATCGCCGAACTGAAAGAATCACTCGATGCCAAGATGGAACGTTGGACGTACTTGTCTGAAATCGATGAACAGATACAAGCACAGAAAAAGGGCTGACCTCCACATGAGGTAGCCTCTCAAATCAAATGAACAAAAGGTGGACTTCCGGCGCGCGTTCCGGAAATCCACCTCTTTTTTTATCACTTCACTTTAATGACGATTTTCCCTTTGGCATGCCCTTCTTCTCCATAGTCATGGGCAAGTTTCGTGTCTTCTAAATCAAAGATCCGGTCGATCACAGGTTTCAGTTCGCCTTTTTCAACAGCTTCCGCAATTTTTTTCAAGCGCTCCCCTGTCGGTTGCATGAAGACATACTCCGCGCGGGCATTTGCCTGTTCGGCTTCTTCTTCATTCGGTGGTGTGGAGATGGAGACGAGCATCCCATTTTCTTTCAGCATTCGATACAGTTTGCTCTGTCCGTCTCCTCCCATCGTATCGAATACGAAGTCAAGATCGCGGACGGTTTCTGATGGATCTTGTCGTTTATAGTCGATGACCTCGTCGGCCCCAAGCTCGCTGACCCAGTCCACGTTCGGCGTACTGGTTGACGTGACGACATACAATCCGTGTGCTTTCGCAAGCTGGATGGCAACCGTTCCGACACCACCTGAACCAGCACCGATGAAGATTCGGTCACCCGGTTTCGCATCCATCACTTCGAACATGACTTGCCATGCCGTATGCGCGACGAGCGGAAGTGACGCGGCCTCCTCGAAGCTCAATGAATTGGGTTTCTTGACGACGAGATGGGCATCGACCGCCACGTATTCGGCATATGTGCCTTGCCTCGCAATATCCGGACGGCTGAATACTTCATCGCCGACCTCAAGCTCGGTCACATTCGCCCCGACTTCTTTGATGACTCCCGATACATCCCATCCGATGACGAGCGGCATTTCGAAATGAAGCATTTCTTTTAAGTATCCTTCACGCAACTTCCAATCCACCGGGTTGACACTTGCGGCATGAACCTCAATCAATACGTCATCTGCACCGATTGTCGGTTGCTCAAGCTCCCCTACTTTGAATTCGTCTGATCCGCCATACTGTTCGATATATGCTGCTTTCATCCTATCGTCCTCCTTTGAGCGAATAACTCACCTTTACTCGGTTCCCATTTGAGTCACATCACAAACGAAAAAGCACACCACGCGTAATGCGGGTGTGCTCAAATCGACGGATGAGTCAGTTCGGTTGTCATATAGCTATAGACATAGACGTCATGGGCTTGTCCCCGCTGACGCATGTAATTATGTAGTCGACCTTCTTGTACGAACCCATTCTTCTCAAGCATGCGTTGCGACGCGAGATTGTCGATATAGACAATGGCACCGACACGTTCAATCTCACATGTCTCAGCAAACTGTAGGACCGCATGGAGGGCTTCGGTCGCATAACCCGAACGCCAATATTCTGGTCTGAGTTCATAACCGATTTCGGCGCGTCGGTGTGATGGCGCCCGATTGTGAAACCCAATTGTCCCAATTAACGCGTTTGATTCACGATGCTCAATCGCAAAACGGATGATGGCTCCCGTTTCAATTTGAGCGAGCATGTGGGTAAGCATCTGCTCCGTCTCTTCAAGTGTTTGATGCGGCTCCATCCCATAATGCTGGAGCACGCGTTCATTTGAAAAAATGGCGAATACGTGGGGAATATCCTCCATTTGAAGGGGGCGCAGTCGAAGACGTTCCGTTTCAATTACCGGGAGCCGATTCATCCTTTACTCACCAGATTATGTTGAAACGCATACACGACCGCTTGTGTTCGGTCATAGACGTCAAGTTTCGTCAAGATGTTCGAGACGTGCGTCTTTACCGTTTTCAGTGAAATGAACAATTCGTCCGCAATGACTTGATTCGATTTCCCTTCTGCCATGAGTTGCAAAATTTCTCGTTCACGTGCAGTCAAGCTCTCATGGAGGGTCATCTCCGGGTGACGTAGACGTTCGAGCATCTTTCCTGTCACTTGGGCAGCCATGACGGGATTGCCGGCAGCCGTCTGACGAATCGCGTCGGCAATTTCATTGGCGTTTGCCGTCTTGAGGACATAGCTCATCGCGCCGGCTTCAATGACCGGGTATACTTTCTCGTCATCCAAGAAACTCGTCACGACTAGAATCTTAGCCTCTTTCCAGCTCGCTTTGATTCGTTTCGTCGATTCAACCCCGTCCACCGGTTCCATGACTAAGTCCATGAGGACGACGTCCGGTTTTTCCGCAATCGCAAGCTCCGCTCCCGTCGCGCCGTCCGATGCCTCACCGACGACTTCAATGTCCGGTTGTGTCGATAAAAAGGCAGACACGCCCGCTCGGACCATTTCATGATCATCAATTAATACAACTCGAATCATCATTACCCCTCCACTTGTTGTTTCACACGTACTTCGATTTGTGTTCCGACATTCGGCACACTGACCAATCGTAACGTCCCACCGACTTCCGCCGTGCGCTCTCTTATCGATTGTAATCCATATGAGGCGACTTGTGTATCGTCCACGTTAAATCCGATTCCGTCATCGTTGATCTTTAAGATAACCGTCTGTTGCACGGTTCGCATCTCAATTTCTAGGCGAGTCGCCTTCGCATGTCGCAACGTGTTACTGATTGCCTCTTGGACGATGCGGAACAGTTCATTTTCGGTGTGCCGTGATAGCTTCACTTCTTCTAGACGCCAGACGAGTTCAGTCGACTGTTTACGCGACAGTTCTTCTAATAGGCGTTCGATTCCGGTTTTTAACGTCATGCCCTCTAATTCCACCGGTCGTAGTTGTAGGAGTAACGACCGCATCTCTGCCTGTGCCGTTTGAGCCATGAGCTCCACTTGCTCCATTTGTTTACTCGCTAATTCCGGTTTCGTCTGCATCGTCTGTTTGACCGCTGTCGTCATCATCGAAATGGCATAGAGCTGTTGACTCACCGAATCATGAAGTTCTCGTGCGACGCGACGTCTTTCTTCGACGACCGCTTCACTACGCGCCTCTTCCACACTGACTGGACGCTCACCGACTCGCTTCGCCATCTCGATCATCTCTTGACGTTGTTTTGAGACGCGGACGATTCGTTCGAGCGTGTCTCGGTAAGGCGACAACGGTCGGAACGTGATTTCTTTTTGGTTCTCCAGTTTCCAAAGGGCATTGGCGACTTCTCGAAAGTCTCGACGTAAGTAAAAGTATGATGCGACTCCAAAGATACTGCCAATCAAAACGGCAATCACCAAAATGGACACACCGAAAGGCAACCCTTCTTCACGCGAAAATAAGTCGCTCAATGAAGTCGAGTCACCTATGAGAAACGCTACTGTAATCAAGAAAGCCGTCAAGAGGCTACTGAACAATTGATGCCAGACGACCGTTCGTGGATAAGAATCCTTTTTCATACCGTCATCACCTCAACACTTCCGCTCATGAGCACGATATGAATCCGAACTTTCCGCGTAGCCTGGACATAATCATCAGACGCCGTATAGAAGCGACGGTTAAAAACCGGTGAATAGTTCGAATCATCGACTTGGACTTTCCCAAATCCAATCGACGCATCAATCGAATAATCATAACCCGCTGGAATGAGGATGCGGATGTCTCCCGCAAGGCCGTTCAGGAGCAAGAACGTCTCCCCTTCAGGAATGATGGCTTGTGAGAGATCCATCTCAACATCACGTAGCAAAAAGAACTCATTCGTATCGCGTAACACATAGTGTCCCGATTCCTTCATACCGAACGAGAAGGCTTGTTCCTGACGAAGCGGTGTCCGAATTTTTGATTCGACCGGTCGATTCTTATAGAGTCGGTACCCGAATAGCAATAACAGACCCGAGAGCACAAACCCAAACGCGGCTGATGAGAAGATCAAGCCAATCAAGAGAATGCCTCCGATGGCGTAAAAGATATAGCTGGCCGACTGCTTGCCTCGACGACTGAAGCGTCGTCCAATATAAAGAAGAAGCAATGGGAGGATCATGCTGAATAAGACGCTATTCCCACCCGTCACAATGTCGATAAAGAGTCCAACTGAAAATAAAATAATCATGAATCCAATGATTTGACGTGTGTTCCAACGTTCCATGTCCATTCCCCCTTTCTGTTCATATGTATGAAGCAAAGAAAGCGATGACCTGATTCAGGTCACCGCCGAACCGTCACCTCACTCTTGTTTAAAGCGACGTTCCAGTTCTTTTAGTTTTGCTTCAAAATCGTCTTCATCTTCTTGCGTATCTTTCTTCTCTTCAGCAGGTTGTTCTTTCTTCTCTTCCTCAGTAAACGGATGAGACTGCGACGTGTTTTGACCGAAGATTTGGTCGAGTGCCCCTTTTAGAAGATCTAAGTTTTCACGCATCGCAAACTCATATCGTTTGTTTTGCATTTCATCGAGCTTGAGTTTCATCTCGAGTGCACGACGCTCCAGCGCATCCAATTCACGCTCTCCTTCATCGATCAACCCTTCGAAGTAACGATACTGTTCTCCGTAGTGTTTTGACTCAAGAGCTGCACGTTCTGCCAACTTCTCTTCACCAGCCTGCTTCGCCAGTTCTGTCTGTTCATATCGTTTATCTGCCATCTTTTTGGCATCATCACGCTTTTCAGCAAGTTCTGCAAGCAGTGTGCGTTGACGTTCGACGAGACGCTCAACCGATAGCGCTTCCTTCTCCGCTCCACGGATATGACGGTTCAATTCCGCTTCTCCACTCGAACGTGGCATCTCTTTATCTTGATACTTCTTCACTTCTTTCGAAATCTCTTTCGTCAATTCATTCGCTAGTTCACGAAACTGATCAAACGGTGTCTTCATGGTGAATCCTCCTTATGAAATCTTAACGACGATTAACAAATTTTTGCCACACTTGATCGAACTGTTGGAAGCTGCTACGGCTAGCACGCGTTCCGTCGGCATTTAAAATTTCGACTTCCGGGTCACGTTTCTCACCTTTATACATCATATACCCTTTAAACAACAACCACGCGACAATGATTCCGACGAGTGCCCAGATGTTTGAGAGCATCGTCCCAATCCCGATGACGGCAAGGATTCCGAAACCAACTTTAGCACCGATGTGTGTCACAGCCTGAAAACGGACTCCAGCCCAAAGCGTCAAGAGCGCTCCTAATCCGAATAAAATCATATTCGGTAAAGCACCGATCAACACAAGCACTAGAGCGATCGCGGCTACGATGAACAACACCTTTTTCACTTGGTGATTCATCTGTCATCCCTCCTTGTTAAGTACACTCTTATCATAATACGTTATTTTGTATAGGTCGACGAGCGGAAGGCTTGTTTCGCCTCGGTCTTTAGACTGAGATGTTACCGTTTCCAATAACTGTGGTACACTGATGCTATCGAACAATGAAAGGATGATGTTTTATGAGCAACATGATGCATGCACGTCACCAAATGTCAGCGAATCGGAGGGCTGTCGTCCTCCATGATTAAAAGGAGGATTCTAATTTGTTTCAACAAACTGAAACGGGACGTGTCACGGCACAGTTCCAACATCTTTATACGGTATCAATCGGAGAAAACGCCTATATGTGCGGGGTTTCCGGAAAATTTCGACATGAGGCGACGAGCGAACGGGATTACCCGGTCATCGGCGATTATGTTACGATTCAAGTTCGCGAGCATGGTCAAGGTACGATTCACCATCTCCTTGAGCGTCGGACCGTTCTTTCACGAGCGGCCGCCGGCAACGAGACACGTGAACAACTGATCTGCGCGAACGTCGACTACGTCTTGATTACGATGGCATGTGGACACGACTTCAACATCCGTCGTCTAGAACGCTATACGCTAGCTGCGTGGGACACAGGTGCAATCCCGATCATCGTCCTGACGAAGACCGACCAAGTCGAATCGGTCGACACACTGCTCGAAGACATTGAGCGAAACGCACCTGGAATTCAAGTATTTCCTGTCAGTGCTGTGACGGGAAAAGGTGTGGCTGAACTTCGTCACGCGTTACCGAGCGAAAGCACAATCGCCTTCGTCGGTTCGTCTGGCGTCGGAAAATCTACGCTGACAAACGCCCTAGCCCACGAGACACTTGCCGTCACGCAAGCCGTCCGGGCGCAGGACGAGCGCGGGAAACATACGACGACACACCGCGAACTGTTCCGAATCGATGACTTATACGTCATCGACACACCAGGGATGCGAGAATTCGGACTATGGGAAGGAAGCGAGCATCTCGATGAGACGTTCCGTGATATCGAAGCGCTTGCCGAGACATGCCGCTTCCGCGACTGCTCACATCAGAAAGAACCGGGTTGCGCCGTCCAAGAGGCGCTAACGAACGGTACGTTAGATGCGAAACGCTATGCCAGCTACGTCAAACTCGGGCGTGAGCTTCTCTACATGGAGAAGAAGCAAGCAGAGCACGCCCGCGTCTTAGAAAAGAAGAAAAAGCGAGTATAACGTCAAACAAGCGCAGACCACATCGGTCTGCGCTTGTTTTATACAGTTCCCTGTAAGATTCCTTCCGCCCATTCGACTTCATCAGACGTCGGAGGTTTTGTTCCTTTGAGCGGATAATCGAGTCCGAGCGCCTCCCATTTATAGACGCCCATCTCATGATAAGGCAGAATCTCGACTTTCTCGACATGGTCTAGTTTTTGAATGAACGCTGCGGTGCGACGAAGCGCCCCTTCTTCAAGCGTCCACCCAGGTACGAGGACGTGGCGAATCCACATTTTCGTTCCGCGCTCGGAAAGGTGTTCAGCAAGCGCGAGCGTGTTAGCATTGCTACGTCCCGTCAATTTTTTACACATGTCGTCGTCGATATGCTTGATATCGAGTAAGACGAGATCGGTGTGATCTAAAATCGCATCCAAGTTAGGAGGACGGAGCGCACCGGACGTATCGAGTGTCGTATGGAGCCCATGCTTTTTTGCTTCACGCAGCAGTGCCTCTAAAAATTCAGGTTGCGCGAGTGGGTCACCACCCGAGATGGTGATGCCGCCGTTCGATGCTTCCATGAACGGACGGTAACTGAGCGCCTCTTGAATGACGTCTTCAGCCGAGCGGTGATTATTCTTTTTGAAATCCCACGTATCCGCATTATGGCAGTATAAACAACGCAAGGCACAACCTTGTAAAAAGACGATGAAGCGAATCCCTGGGCCGTCAACTGTTCCGAATGATTCGACCGAATGTACATATCCCATTGTCATCGAAATGACCTCCTAACGAATGAGCGGCCCTCCGTGGAAGGCCGCTAAGCCTTTACTTACAACGAACCGTGGAACGTACGGTTGATGACATCAATCTGTTGCTCACGTGTCAACTTGATGAAGTTGACCGCATATCCAGATACGCGGATTGTGAGTTGTGGATACTCTTCCGGATGTTCCATTGCGTCGAGAAGCGTCTCGCGGTTGAAGACGTTGACGTTCAAATGATGTCCTTTGTGCTCTCCACTCATATACCCATCGAGAAGTGCCGCCAAGTTGAGTTCACGTGCGATTTCTTCTTTTCCGAGTGCTTTCGGTACGATTGAGAACGTATACGAGATCCCGTCTTGTGCGTGTTCAAACGGAAGTTTCGCAACAGATGAGAGCGATGCAGCCGCACCTTTTGTATCCCGTCCATGCATCGGGTTGGCACCTGGAGCGAATGGTTCACCAGCACGGCGACCGTCTGGCGTATTCCCTGTTTTCTTACCGTACACCACGTTTGATGTGATGGTGAGGACCGATTGCGTATGAAGTGCGTCACGGTATGTTTTATGTTTCCGTACTTTTTCCATGAACGATTCGACGAGTTCTGCGGCAATCGTGTCGACACGGTCGTCATTGTTACCGAATTTCGGGAAGTCGCCTTCCGTTTCGAAATCGACGATGATTCCTTCTTCGTTACGAACCGGTTTGACGCTTGCATATTTGATTGCTGAAAGACTATCTGCCGTTACGGAGAGACCCGCGATCCCACAAGCCATCGTCCGTAAGATTTCTGGATCGTGAAGCGCCATTTCGATACGTTCATACGCATATTTGTCATGCATGAAGTGAATGACGTTGAGCGTATTGACGTATAGCTCTGCCAACCAATCGAGTGTACGGTCAAAGTCGGCATATACTTTTTCGTACGTGAGCACATCTTCTGTATTCATTTCCCAAGCTGGAGCAATTTGAGCGCCGCTCTTCTCATCACGTCCGCCGTTCATGCTATAAAGAAGGGCTTTCGCCATGTTGGCACGCGCACCGAAGAATTGCATTTGTTTCCCGATCTTCATCGGTGACACACAACATGCGATGCCGTAGTCATCACCGAATTGTGGCATCATCAAATCATCATTCTCATATTGAATCGCTGACGTTTCAATCGACATTTTCGCACAGTATTGTTTGAATCCTTCTGGAAGTTTCGTTGACCAAAGGACCGTCAAGTTTGGTTCTGGAGCAGGACCGAGGTTTGTGAGTGAATGTAAGAATCGGAACGAGCTCTTCGTAACGTTCGAGCGACCATCTTCACTCATCCCACCGATTGATTCTGTCACCCAAGTCGGGTCACCTGAGAACAATTCATTGTAGTCTGGTGTCCGTAAGAATTTGACGATTCGAAGCTTCATGATGAAGTGATCGACGATTTCCTGAACGTCCGATTCTGTTAAACGACCAGCTTCAAGGTCACGTTCAGCGTACACATCGAGGAATGTCGAGACGCGTCCGAGTGACATCGCGGCACCGTTTTGTTCTTTAATCGCAGCAAGGTATGCCAAGTACACCCATTGATACGCTTCTTGCGTGTTTTCAGCAGGGCGACCGAGGTCAAATCCATAAGCTGCCCCAAGTTGCTTGAGTTCTTGAAGCGCACGAAGTTGTTCCGATAGTTCTTCCCGGTCACGGATGTCTGATTCAGATAAGAATCCACCCCGTTTCGCCAAGTCTTTTTTGCGTTCTGCCATCAAGAAATCAATTCCGTAGAGCGCGACGCGGCGATAGTCACCGATGATGCGTCCACGACCGTACGCATCCGGAAGACCTGTGATGATTCCTGATTTACGAGCCGCCCGCATTTCAGGCGTGTAGGCATCGAAGACACCTTGGTTATGTGTTTTACGGATCTCTGAATAAATTTTTGTGATTTCTTCATCTGGTTCGAAACCATATGATTCGAGTGCGGCATCCACCATGCGAATCCCGCCATTTGGGTGAATCGAACGTTTGAACGGCTCATCCGTCTGAACGCCAACGACTTTCTCTAACTCTTTGTTTAAGTAACCTGGTCCATGCGACACGATTGTCGATGGTGTATGTTGATCAACGTCCCAAACGCCTCCGCGTTCACGCTCTTCTTTTGTCAGTTCCATCACACGATTCCAAAGAACGTTTGTCGCTTCTGTCGGACCTGCTAAAAACGTATCGTTCCCTGTGTATTCATGACGGTTCAAACGGATAAACTCACTGACATTGACTTCATTCGTCCACTGACCAGGGATAAAACCTGACCATGCGGATTTGATTTCGGTTGCCATGTTGATTCACTCCTCATTCTCGAAAGTAACTGCGTGTTATCTATACTGTGAGTGTACGTGAAAACGTGAACAATATGTTTTACAGTCTTGTGAAACTTGTAACAATCTTATGAACGTGATGAAATAGCCGTTTTTGAAAGCGTTTTACAAACTGTTATATTCGATTAATTATATAGTTTGAAACAGCTGAACCCCATTTAATTAGGGTTGAACTATGATCTGTACTAATTTGATGGTTCTGTGACGAACTATACAGTTTTCGGGGTGATAAATCTCACATCACTCGGTTAGAACTTGAATTTTTGTGTCGTATCAGACACAATGAAGGCAGAACATTGTATAAGAGGAAGGGGTTCTACTCATGACGTACGAACCATTAACACCAAGCCACGCCTTTCAAGTCGGCGATCGCATCTCACTAAAGGTCGACGAAGCTGGTGAAAAGCGTGATGGATTTATCACAGAATTTGAAGATGGAGGGTTTTGGATTCGCTTTGACGATGACATCGAGAACGAAGATTTTATCGATTATCGCGACCAATTACTCGCCGGACTTTTGTCGCGTCCAATCCATGTCATCACGACACATCCGGAACTGAAACCGTTCGAGAAAATGACGTCCGAGTTACAGTATCGCGTTTATCAAGGATTCACGATTGAGAAAGTTGAATTGACAGCAGAAGGCGCGGATGCTCACATCCAACTCATCGAAGACGGTCAAACGTATACACAGACGTTACGTTCTTCAATGGAAGATGGTCAGGAGCATGTTCGCTATATTTGACGAGGGAGCGCTTTCGCTTCCTTTGTTTTTGCCTAAAGATAAGGAGACCTATTATGAATTTTACAAAACCTTTTATTAACGAGACGTGGGAACGGATGGGCTTTAACGAGCCAATGCCGGTCCAAAAAGAGGCGTTTCCCCTACTATTAGATGGAAAAGACGTGACAATCGAGGCACCGACCGGAACGGGTAAAACGCTCGCTTACCTGCTCCCAGCGATTGAAAAGATTGATCCATCGAACGACCGAATCCAAGTTGTCATTGTCGCTCCAACTCGTGAACTTGTCATGCAGATCCAACAGGTCGCACAACGTTTCACCGAAAAAGGCGATGTTCGCATCGGCTCGTTCATTGGCGGTGTCGAATTGAAACGTCAAATCGATCGAATCAAGAAAAAGCCGCATTTAATCGTCGGGACACCGGGACGTCTCGTCGAATTGATTGACAAGAAAAAGCTGAAGCTCCATGAGACGCATACCGTCATTCTCGATGAAGCCGACCAAATCATCGATAGCGGATTGACAGAAGCGGCAGAACGCATCATCAAGCATACTGCGCATGAGCGTCAACTTGCACTCGTCTCGGCAACACTCACCGATTCACTCAAAGAATGGTCGGCACCGTTCATGAACGAGCCGGCACATATCAAAATCGAACGTGCTGTCAGCGATCAAGTGACATACGGTTACTTGTTGACGACGCGTCGCTACAAACCAGAACTGTTACGCCGTCTTTCACACGTCGATGGCGTGAAAGCACTTGCGTTCATCAATAACCGCTCGTTCTTGCCACCACTTCGTGGGGAGCTTGAAAAGTTGAAAGTGAACTACCGCATGCTCGACAGCTTGAAAGGAAAGCGCGAACGCGTCGAGACACTCCGTGAATTCCGTAAAGGCGAATACCCGCTCCTCATCACGACGGGTCTCGCAGCGCGTGGTCTCGATATCGAAGATGTGACGCACGTCGTCCATTTCGATTTACCAGAATCCATCGATGACTTTATCCACCGTTCAGGCCGTACGGCTCGTGGTAACGCAGGCGGGACCGTCCTTTCTCTCGTGACGACGGACGATTTACCACACTTGAAATCATTCGCGCGTCAACTCGGTGTCGAATTGAAAGAACTCGAGATTTATCGTGGTGATGTAATCGAGAAACGAATTGAGGAGAAGCCTCCTGTCGTCAAACGCCCTGCGAACAAGCGAGGACCGCGCCGATGAAAAAAGACCGGAAAGTAATTCCCTTCCCTTTGCTCGTCGAAGAGTCCGAATTGCTTGCCGAACTGAAAAAGTTATATGAGCAAGCCGCTCTTGCGCGAAGCACACAATGGACGAACTATATTCAAGAAATCGCATCGGAAGGGACATGGCATTTGAAAGATGCCGAGCTCTTCCGTGACCTCTTCATTGATTGGGCCGTCTTCTTTGAAACGGACGAAGACGGCATGACGCCTCATGGTCGCTACTTGGCTGACCATAAGGGCGACATGTCACCTGCTCTTTATCACGCACTCCGTGGACTAGCCGTCCCGCGCTGCAGCATCTTTGAAGTGACGGAAAACGGTCAGTTAAAAGACTGGGAGTCAAAAGAGACGTACGCTGTTCAGTTACCGGAAGAACGCGAGACCGGCGATCTCGTCCTCGGAAAGTTACTCGACATCCGAGGCAGCTGGCGCTTCGGTTCGGCGTTCCTCGCCTTACCTGCGAAAATGTCTGGAAACGTGGCCGACCTATATATCGACTTTACGGATGAAGTCGGTCCCGGTGCCTTTTTGGAGCAGTTTCCGGAGTTCTGTGCGGAATTGATTGACTTGTTGCTTGATTTAGAAGAAGGCGTCATTATTCCGAAACCATCCACGTAAAAAGAGGCAGCGCGTGCTGCCTCTTTTTAGTAAACATAATACTGTACAGATTTAGCTACGTCTGCCCCTGTTACAGTCCCTTTTGAGACAAGCGTGCTTTCATCAAAGACATTTATCTCAGCCCCGGATTGTGTCGAGTATACATGATAGAGCAATGCATTGTGATAACTTGCCATCCCAATTTTCCCTTGAATAACTTGACGTGAAGTTTCAGCCAATGTTTTTAAATTGATACTCGTTTCCGTACCGTCAGCTAGAATCGACTGATACGTATGACCAAACACAGTCGATGCAACCACATCTTGTTCACTATCTAGTGAGACAACTCGATTTTCTTTGACATCATAAACATATAACCCAGATAGAGAAAACGATTCTGAATACGTTTCGCCATCCTCTGCTTCAACTGTCTCTAATCGTGTCGCTTCAATTGGGATATATCGATTGTCTGTTCCAATCGTCATTTGCTCTTCAACTGTAAATTCGACTCCCATTGCATCAGTAATCACATTTTCAATAAGTACACCATTACGTTCAATTTTTTTCGTTTCAATCGTTTTTGTTTCTTGATTCAATACGGCAATATGTTGATTAGTCAGCTCATAGTTTTCGTTGTACACTAAATGCACAGCATCTTTATAAACAAACAACCCGCTCCATCCACTCTCTAAAAGGAACTGCACGTCAGTAAACTCCGTTCGTTCAACGGTTTCACCGTCTTTCGATTTCAATAAAACAAGCGTGTCTAGACCTTCTTGTCCAACTGCTACGTAACCATCTTCTGTTTTTATTCGTAGGTCATAACCGAGTTGTTTCACAGCACGGGCAAATGAACGATATTGTTTTCCAACATCTTCTCGATATCGAAAGACTTCGTCAATGTAACTTCCATAAACATATTGGTTTCCTTCAACTGAAAGCTCTACGTCCTTCAATGCTTGATTCGTACCTGTATAGCTCACTCGTACTGTTCGATTCTTCCACGCAGCCTCGTTTGAGTCGACTTGCAACTTCCAATCGTCCGGATTTTGTTCACCATTGACCGCATATGTACCAATTCCCGCAATAATGACTGCTCCTAAGGCAACAATATTTAGCATACGTCTCATATCACTTCACCTCAAACGCTTAATTTTTTTGTAAGTATCGACGCCCTATTATTAAAAATAAAACTATACTGAAGATGAAGCCAGCGACCAGTGTGAGTACTAATTCATCCAACAATAAATATTGTTCACTGATGTAAAAGATACTACCTGGAACAGTGATGATTCCAATGATTAGTAATATGGAAGTAAGCGGTGACCAAATCGTACGTTGCCACAAACTCCTCTCTATTAACACAAACGTGAAGATTGTCAGTACGACAAAAGCAATCATCAACAGATGAATGATAAAATTCACAATTGTTGATGGATATAGAATAGAAAACACATCCAACTGACGAATGTTGGCAAAAGTATCATTTTTTATAATCATCTGCACGTCTAACCAAGTCGTGAAAATCTGATATTCGATGATGAGCGTGAACCATTGAACGGCAATCAAACCTAAGATCAGTATCATGACCGTTATGAATTTTGAGATAAACAGTTGAGTTCGCTTCATCGGCAACGTTAATAAACGCATCATGAATGTTCCGCGCCCCCAAAATTCTCGATACCAAATCCATCCACTGTATATCAGCATTGCAACCATACCAATCCCGAGAGATAAAATATATGGCGTGCTAATGAGATAAGAATGAAAAACTACCATTACACTACTACCTTGACGTCTATATTCTTCATTCATCACTGTATATTTCCATAAAAATGCGCCTAGCCAACCTAATTGAATCGTAATCAATAAACCTAACAACAATACATACATCTTTTTAACGCGTTCGAGTTCCCATCCAATCAATTTCAATAGATTCATGCCCCGTACTCCTCTCTCATCACATCGACGATGGACTTCCCATGAATGAAACGGACATCTTCCACATCAAACTCACGGACGATTCTTCCGTTATTCAACATGACGGCCTTGTCGATCAAGTACTCGATATCTTCAATCTCGTGTGTCGTAATGAGCACGCCACGATTCTCCATGACCTCGCTCGAAAATAGTTCGACAATCTGTTCTTTTGAGAAGACATCGATTCCTGAGAACGGTTCATCAAGCAATAAATAATCCGGGTCTTGCGCAATCCCGAGTGCGAGGTTCGCTTTCGCGAGCGTCCCTTTCGATAACTCGCTCAACTTATCTTCCGGAAACAACTTGAAATCATCGACGAGACGGGCAAATAATGCCGAATCAAATGTCGGATAAAAATCTTTCATGAACGCCTCACATTGTTCGATTGTAAAGTGAATCGGGAACATCGCATGATCGGCGACGAAGGCGACACGATTCAAATCAATCGGTTTCCCATCGATCAATACCGAACCTTTGTCGAAAGGTGTCAATCCCATGATGCCTTTCAACAACGTCGACTTCCCCGTACCGTTCAAGCCGATGAGACACGTGATTTCACCTTTATTCGCTGTGAACGACACGTCTTCAATGACTTGTTTCCGCCGATAACGTTTTTTAACTCCCAACACTTCGATCATCGTACATCCCCTCCTTGTACTGTCGTTTGATTTTTTCAACAAGTTCGTCTACCGAGACATCAAGTTCTTGAATCGATTCTACAAATACGGCGACCGCGTCATCTACGATTTCAGAGCGGATTTGTGCCAATACCGTTCGATCTGTCGTCACGCGACTCGGTCGATTTCGTTCGGTCGTAATCAATTGTTGGTCCTCCATTTCCTTGAACGCTTTTTGAACCGTGTTCGGATTAATTTTTAAATCGTTCGCAAGCTCACGCCGAGATGGCATCTCATCCCCGGCTTTCAGTTCACCGAGCGCCATCTTCTTCTTGAAGTAGTCGACGACTTGTAGGTAAACCGGTGCCCTCGTATTGAATTGCATGTTCATCACCTTTCTAAGTGTATGACATGGTTAATACACTTTCTAACTGTATTATTAGCATAATACACTTTGACGTCAATCATTTTTTCAAATTTTCTCCAAATTAAAAACACCTGACGCATGCATCAGATGTTGAAACGTTCAGTCAGAGCACAATATCTGCTCCTTTTTTCGGGTCGACGAGTTGGAGATAAAGATCTTCCCCTGGCCAATAGCGCCGCTTGTATTTCGCAAGCCGTTCCTCCGGGACGCCGAGATATGTATCTCGATTCAATACCCGTTCATACCGAACCTCGCGGGGACAATCGAGATAAATCACGTAATCGTAATATGGTCGCCATTCCGGTCGTTGTAGAAAAATCCCTTCCACGACAACGGTATGAGCAGATGACACATCGATCACTTCTTCAACGATGACATCTCGTTCATGATCATATCGCGGTAATATTAACTTCGTAACTCCTTCTGTTAAAGGACGGAACAGTTCACACTCAAGACGCGACACGTCCCATTGGAGTGCGTAATATTCGGTCGGTTCAGGCTGTCCGGTCTCATAGCGTCTGTCTCGTTCGACAATATAGTCATCAATGTGAAGAACAAGTATAGTCGGCTCTTCACTCAAACGTGAGACGAGCGTCGTCTTGCCCGCTCCGCTCAACCCATCAATTGCTACGACAAACGGGCGATTGGCTGAATGCATCGAACGCGCTGCATGGATGACTTCTAATACGTTCATATCGTTCCTCCCCACACAAAAAGTCAGCTCACGAATGAGCTGACTTTAGTTTACCAGAGTACCCAACCACGCGCTCCTGGAGGCGCGCTTTCAATCAAGTGCCAAATTGGAACCGTGTATGCAAATGCAATCAAGACGAACGTTACCGTAATCCACAATTTCCAGTTTTCGAAATAGCGCGGTGTATCCATCGCCGCCTCTTCTGTCTCAGCGAGCGGGAATTCCTCTTCGCCTTTTGGAGCGAGGAATGACAAGTTGAACATCGAGTAAACGAAGATCAGAACCGAGATGAATAAAATCGTTCCTCCGATCGCCATCATGACGTGGTACGGAATCCATTCACGCGTCAACGCATCCGAGAAGTAAGTTGCTGGACCCGTACGACGTGGGTTACCATTCAATCCTGAAATGTGCATCGCATATGACATGATGGCCATACCGAACGCCCACGTCCCTGCTTGAATCAATCCAAGCTTGTTCATCGCCTTCGTCAACGTGCGACCACGAAGTACTGGTACGAGCCAGTATGCCGTTCCGAAGAACGTCAAGGCGACAGCCGTCCCGACTGTAATATGGAAGTGACCTGTGACCCAAAGTGTATTGTGGACCATCGCGTTCAATTGGTGAGACGCGTTGATGATTCCACCTGCACCGGCTGGAATGAAGAATAACATTCCGACGAATGGTGCAAGGAAACGAACATCGCCATACGGCATTTTCTTCACCCATCCGAACAATCCTTTCGCACCGAGCGCACGTCCACGAAGTTCGAACGTCGCAAAGAGCGAGAATGCTGTCATGAACGATGGGATGACGACCAAGAACGTCAAGATAACTTGAACGAACTTCCAAAACGGTTCAATCCCCGGTTCTGTCAACTGATGGTGGAAGCCGACCGGGAATGAGAAGAGCAAGAACAACAAGAACGCCATCCGTGCCAACGCATCCGAGAAGATCTTCCCACCGATGACTTTCGGCACGACTGTGTACCATACAATATATGCCGGCATGAGCCAGAAATAAACGAGCGGGTGACCGAAGTACCAGAACAATGTACGAGATAACTCAATTCCGACTGTATCTGTCCATCCTAACGAGAGAGGAAGGAGTTGGAACAGAATCGTTGCTGCGACACCGAGTGTCGCAATGTCCCATAGAAGCATCGTCATAATACTCATATAAGCCGGGAGCGGCGGATGAACGCCTGGGTTGTCGCGTTTGTAGTCCGCATACATACGGAACATCGCGAATGACGACAACCACGTTCCGACTACGAACAGGACGAGTCCGACATAGAAGAGCGGATCTGCCATGAGCGGTGCATAGAACGTATATAAGACCGTTCCTTTATTGGCCAAAATCATGACCGTTACCATGACAGCACCGATGATCATCGTCCAAAAACCGAGCCACGCGACACGCGTCGGGAATGATTCAAACCGACCGAACGACTTCGCAAGCAACGCATACAAGAGACCGATAATGAACATCGTCGTGAAGACGATCCCGAGCATAATCCCGTGAGCCGTTAGTAATTGATAATATCCAAAGATTTCAGGAATGACACCCGTCCGAATCAACGTCTGTGTCAATCCGGCTAGCGCTCCAATCAAGATGGCGAGTACCGATACGAGAACGTGTCCGTAGGCAAGACGCGCCTCTTTCGCTCCGATACTTGGAACAGGAACCCCTCGCTCCATCTCCCATTGTTTCAGTTTAGATGATACGTCGTTCATTTACTCCACCACCTTGATTTTAGTCGACATCATGTGATGCCCTGTCCCACAATATTCGTTACAAAGAATCAAAAACTCGCCAGCTTCCTCGAACGTGTACGTCAATGAGTTGATATGTCCAGGGACGACCATCATGTTGACCGGAGTACCTGTCAACTGGAATCCGTGTACGACATCAGGTGACGTCACAAGGAATGTTACTTTTGCGCCTTTTGGAATTTCAACATTCCCTGGTGTGAACGTAAACGCTTGTGCGATCATGACGAGTTCGTATTCATTTTCACCAATTTGATGAAGTCCTGGTTTGTCGAATGGAGCCGTCTGATTTACTTTTGCCGGGTCAATCAAATCCGCATCCGACGCTGGCTGATTCCCTGCTGCGAATGCCGATACCCCGAGAACCGTCAAGAAGACCGCGAGTAGGATAATACCGAATGTAAGCCAATATTTTTCTAGTTTATGAATATGCATAATGAGACCCTCCTCCCTACATGTTTATCGTGTGACGAATAAGTAAAAGACTGATGACCACATGGTGATGATGACACCCGCCACGATCATGACTGCTGTAAACGTCCCTTTTAGGTTCGGCTCTTGCCCATCTTTATGTTCCACGTGTAAGACCCCTTTCGCTTGTTTTTCCACCTTTATTGTATGCAATCACCTAAGGGATAATATGTGACTTTTGTCACTCAAAAAGTGACAATCACATCAATTTTGCGTAGTTTCAACACACAAAATTCACATTTCCATAAAAATAGGTCACAAAAAAAACCGCCTTCACATGAGGCGGTTCATAAACGACATATTCCTGCTGGACAACCCTCGCAATGACAAAGCTCTTTCAAAAAATCAACATCATGGATGACGATTGATTTGGTCGTCGTACTGATGACTCCTTCTTTTCGCCATTGACTGATCAAGCGGTTCACCGTCTCGCGTGGCGCTCCGATCAATTGTCCGAGTTCTCCGTCTGACGGATGGCGAGGAATGACGATTGTATCCTCTTCCTCCACACCGTGCATAGCTGCCATACGGAGTAGTGTCGAGGCCAGTGCGCCTGGCTTTCCGTACAACAATAAGTCGCGTACTTTCATCTCTGAGTGTTTGCGCATCATCGATGTCCATCGCAAAATTTCTCCGGCAAAGCGGATGTCACGTTGCATGAGTGATTCCAATTCACGTTTTGAAATGGTCCCGATGGTACTTTCCTCAGTCGTCTCGATACTGTATGAGCTAGGGAAAGTTTCGACGATGTCAAACTCACCAAAGAAGTCATCCGAACCATACATGAACATGACGAGTGGATTTCCTTTTTTCGTGATTTTTGTGAATTTGACAGAACCACTCTTCAAGTAAAAGAACTTATCACACTTTTCACCTTCCCAACATACGATACTCGCTTTCGGATGATGTTGAATCGTCATCATTTCCAGTAGCAATTGTTTCGTTTCATCTGAGAATACAAAACTGTTCGGTTGGGTCGTTCCACATTGCATTGACATAGGTCGGTGCTCCCTCCACGTTTCATTCGTACGTTCCAATTATGACTTTATTATACAGGAGTGTGACAGGGAGTATCAGAAAAGTATGTGACATTTCAAACAATCTTTTTCAAAAAAAGAGAGACCCGGCATTTGTACCGAGTCTCTCTATAGCTTTATCGTTGAATCAATCGAATCAATTGTTCGGCCGGTTTGAAGTTCGGATACCGAACTGGTAAATCAAATTTTGTCGTGTTTTTCAAAATAGACTTCGCGTGACTAAACGTCTCAAAGCTCGTACGTCCGTGATAGGCCCCCATACCGCTCTCGCCTACTCCACCAAACGGGAGATTCGGGTTCGTCAAATGCATGATGACATCGTTCACACATCCTCCTCCAAAGGAAAGGTGCTTCATGATCGTTCTTTCCACATCTTTCGATTCCGTAAAGAGATAGAGCGCGAGTGGATGCGGTCGGTCAGAGATGAACTCGATCACTTCATCTAGCTGACGATACGGAATGACCGGTAAAATCGGACCAAAAATCTCGTCTTTCATCACATCGGCATCTTCTTCGAGATTCGTCATGACGGTCGGTGCGATTTTTAGCTCATCCCGGTTCGTTTCCCCGCCAAAAGCAAGTTCGCCTTCTGTTAAATAGTGAGACAAACGGTCGAAATGCGATTCGTTGACGATGCGCGTGTATCGTTTCGTACCGACACCGTTCCCGAACATCGCAAACGCCTCTTGTTTGATTGCCTCTAAAAATGCTTCTTGCTGCGATTCATGTACGAGCACGTAGTCTGGCGCGACACACGTTTGCCCGGCGTTCATCCATTTCCCCCATGAAACACGTTTTGCCGCGATGGAGACATTCGCATCTCCGTGAACGATGACAGGTGATTTCCCTCCGAGTTCGAGTGTGACGGGTGTTAAATGTTCTGCTGCCGCCTTATTTACGATGCGACCGACTTGTGTCGAACCTGTAAAGAAAATGTAGTCCCATTTTTGATTCAAGAGCTCTTGAGCTGTGTCTTTATCCCCTTCGACACTGGCTATATATCGATCGGTGAAAGCACGTTCTAGCACTTGTGTCAGGACACGCGCGACGTTCGGTGTCAGTTCTGAAGGTTTGACGACCGCTGTGTTTCCCGCGGCAATGGCACCAATGAGTGGTGCGACCGCTAGTTGGAACGGATAATTCCACGGAGCGATGATCAATACCGTACCGTATGGCTCATATTGAATTTCACTCTTCATTCCAAGATGGATGGCAGTTCCACGCACACGCTTCGGACGCATCCATCGTTTTAATTCGCGTGTCGTCCGAGAAATCTCGTCATAAATGAATCCGATTTCTGTCGTATACGCATCCATCTCCGATTTGTTCAAGTCCTCTTTAAGGGCTTCTAGCAAGTCCGTTTCATGATGCTTGATCGATTCCTTTAAAAACGTCAGCATACTTAAACGGAATGCCATTGATTTCGTCGCCTGTGTTTTAAAGAAACGACGTTGTTTTTGGACAAGCTCGTCAATCGTCAATTGTTCAATCGGTGCCAGCATGAACTTTCCTCCTTATGATTCATCACATTGATTTCATTTTATCATCAAGTGAAAAGTCAATCAAAAAAACGCTTTCATCGATGCAAGTTACACTAACCGTTTAAATGTTTAAACATTTAACCATAGAGTAATACATTACTTTTATCGTGTCAAAATATCCGTCTTCCCTTTACCACACTGACAAGAAAAAGGAGGCTCGCCCCCCATAAAATCAAACCAGTCAGTGTGAACTGCTCGACGACTGAAAGTGGCAGAGCGCTTAAAAAAGAAGATCCCGCTACCGTACCGAGAGAGAAAAAGGCATAGAACGCCCCGTATGCTTTTCCTCGATTTTGAGGAGAAGTTGATTGAATCAGCAATGTGTTGATGGCCGGGAAAAGAATCGCAAACCCGACACCATATAAGGCAAGTACCCCATAAAGGCTCGCTTGTACACCTGCTTGTCCAATTAACATCTGGCACGTCCCAATAATCGCCACCCCAAGTGCCGTCAATTTGGTCGGTGAAAATCGATCGAACAATCGGTTCGTCGGTAATAAAAAGAATAAGACGGCGACCACGCCGAACATACTGAGCAACGTCCCACTCAATCGTGAATCATAGCCAAGCTCTTGCACATGAACCGGTAACAAAAACGCAAGTGCCCCTTGGGAAAACATGAGGAAGAATGCCCCCCAATAGGCTCGAATCACTTTCGGGTCTGGTTTTATCGGTGCTGTATGGGTATCTTTCTTCGAATCCACCGTTTGATTCCGTCGCATCGTTACGATTGTCACGAACAGAATCACCCAGCCGAATAAAGAAACAAATAAAAAGACGGTCGGTGGTGATGTGATACTGGCGACAATTCCACTGAACGCAGGACCGATAATGGCCGCTAATCCGACGAAACTACCGGTGATGGCGACTTTCTTCCCTTGACGATTCATTGCTGTGATGTTCGCAGACAAGGTAAACGCAGCCGGGACGATCAGTCCAGCCATAAAGCCGTGGACACACCGGACAAGCAGTAATATGGATGGCGAGTCGACGAATTGGTAAGCGAGTAAACTTATGCTCGTCAGAAACAAGCCGAGAACCAATACGCGATATGGACCATTCTTGTCAGTCCATATACCGGACAGCACATTTCCAAACGTGTTCGTCAACGAATAAATCGCGATGGAAAAACCAGCGATAAATGAAGATGCCCCAACGGATAACGCAAATGTGCTCATGATTGGGAGTTGGGCGAACAGATCAAAAAACGCAAAAAATACAATTGCATATAATATAAAACGTGATGGAGTTTTCATTAGACATTTCCTCTTTCTCGGTATCTTATCCTTAGTCTAGCTGGAGCTCCAACCGTTTCATAGGGATGAATGGGTTTGGACACAAAAAATCCCTACAGCCAAAGACTGTAGGGAAAACTGTTTAGTTCGTCACTTCAACCGCTGTATCGAGAGCGACACGAATCATTTCATCAAACGTCGTCTGACGCTCTTCTGAAGTCGTCTCTTCACCTGTCAACAAGTGGTCAGAGATCGTGAGGATTGTCAACGCGTTTACTTTATGTTTCGCCGCAAGTGTGTAAAGACCCGCTGCTTCCATCTCGATTGCGAGGCAACCGAAGTCCGCCCACTTCTTGAAGTGGTGGAAGTCATCTTGATAGAATTGATCCGCTGTGAAGATTTGTCCCACTTTGACCGGGATGCCGGCTTTCTCTGCATTCATATACGCACGATGTAGGAGGTCGAACGTCGCTGTTGGTGCATAGTCCATTCCGTTGAAGCGGACACGGTTTTGCCCCATCTCACTTGATGCGCTCATGGCGATGACGACATCACGCACTTTGACGTCTTCTTGAATTCCGCCGGCAGTTCCGACACGGATCAAGTTTTTTGCACCGTACGACATGATGAGTTCGTTCACGTAAATCGACATCGAAGGCACACCCATCCCTGTTCCTTGGACCGAGATGCGTTTTCCTTTGTACGTACCTGTGAAACCATACATACCACGAACTTCATTATATAATTCGACGTCTTCTAAAAACGTCTCCGCAATATACTTGGCGCGAAGCGGATCCCCTGGAAGTAATACCGTTTCTGCAATTTGTCCTTCTTGAGCTCCAATGTGTACACTCATGTTTGAATTCCTCCTTTAAGCTTGTCGTTGAACCTTTTCCCGAAATTCGTTCGGAGTAACACCGACTTGTTTTTTAAAGACCTTCCGGAAATATTTATCGTCCGAAAAGCCGACTGCTTGGGCGACTTCATAGATACGCTGTCTACTCGTCTCTAACAGGCGCTTCGCTTCGTTCATCCGAATCGTCAATACATATTCGGACAAGTTCACGCCATATTGTTGTTTAAAACGTCGCGAGATGTACTCTCGACTTAAGTAAAATCGTTCGCTCATCCCTTGCAAACTCAGTTCTTCCGAAAAATGCTGTTCAATGAACGTTCCAATCTGAGAAATCGGGTCTTCACTCGATCGATCCACCACGTCCCCTAACGCGCGTGCCAACGTATCATTCAATACATCCGGGTCGATTGGTTTTAACAAATAATCAAAGCTCCCATACTGGATGGCCCGTCGCATATACGAATATTCATCGTATCCTGTCAGCACCACAAGTTTAGAAAATGAAGCATGGTCGTGTACCCACTCCATCAGCTCGATCCCATCACAATGGGGCATTTGAATATCGGATAAGATGAGCGCTGGACGTTCTTGTTCGATGAGCGCCTGTGCTTCACGCCCATCCGTTGCTTCAAGAACCGTCGTCACACCGAACCGTTCCCATTCACCGAGTAATTTCACCGCTTCCCTTACCGGAGATTCATCATCTACAATCAACACTTTCGTCATGACGCCACCCCCTCAGAAGAAGCCGGGAAACGCATCATAATTCGAAAACCGCCTGTTTCAGGTGTAGCCAACATAAATTCTGCCTCCCGATTATAGTTTAACATGAGTCGATCGCGAATGTTTCGTAATCCTGTGCCTTCCGTGTCATAAAATGTCGAATCACTTTGTTCAATCCGTGACATGACTCGTTCCCATTCCTCGGTCGTCAGCGAACGACCACTGTTCTCACAACGAATCACGAGTGACGTGCCGTCCATCCAGGCCGTCACATCAAATCGATTCGCTAAAGCAGAGCCGTCCCGCTCGAACCCATGCTTGAAAAAGTTCTCTGCCAACGGCTGCAAAATCATTTTTGGAACAATCAGTTCATGGAGGTCTTCAGGAACTGAAACGGTCACTTGAAACTGATTTGGAAATCGTACGTCTTGAAGACGAATGTATGAATTCAAATGCTCGATCTCTCGTTTCAGTGTCACCATCGACTCTTCTGGATGCATCGTATACCGCATCATCGAAGACAGTTGCGTGATCAATCGATAGACCGTCTTGCCATCTCCCTTCAATGCCAATGTTCCGATTGACTGTAACGTATTAAATAAGAAATGCGGATTGGTTTGCGCCTGAAGCGTACGAAGCTCGTTCGTCCGATTCTCTAAGGCGAGCTTATACTCTCGTTGAATTAAATCATCGATCCGTTCAATCATTCGCTTGAACTGTCTTCCGAGTACGCCGAACTCATCATTTCCGAGGGAATCAAATGAGACGGTCATGTCCCCTTGCTCGATTCGCCAAATGTTTGAGGTCAACGTCTTGATTGGTGTCGTCAATTTCATCGAAGCATAGGTCGCTCCGATCAGTGCCAAAATGAGCGAGACCATCCCGACAAGCAAGATGATGAATGACGTTCGTGAAGCCGGTTCGGTCAAGAGTTCATCTGGAATCGATTTACCGACATAAAACTGTTGATGGTCAAACTCGAATGTTTTCGTGATTTGATGGTGTTTTCCATCGGTCGAGATGGATCTTGGCTGAAATGAAGACGGAATTTCTCCCTCACCGAGATGGGCAAACACACGGTTGTCTTCACCGACGAACCATAAACTCTCATCCGGACTATTTTGTAAAGAAGCCAACTGTCCGATGAATAAATTTTCAGGGATATCGAGCGAAAGAATAGCAAGTGGTTCATCCGTTTCAATCTTGTCGAGCCTGAAATGAAGCGTCACGACGTCTTCTTGTGTCATGATCGGTCCGAAATCATGATAGGCAACAAGTGGATGGGATGCTTCTAATAAGACACGACTTTTCGGGTTATCCAAGAGCTGTTGTTGGACGGCGCTCGGCTCTTTTTTCGACCGTGGTGACACTTTCATTTTATAAGCCGCAAACGAATCCATATCTTCGAGCATTAACAGCTGAATTTGCGCCACGTCTTCTCGGGACAGGTACATCGCGAGGAGCGCGCGCCGCACTTCAATCTCCGTTTCTCTTAACGAAAGTCCCGGTCCATATTCCAAAATGTCTAACACGTCACGATCAGCGTATAAACTCGTTGGCAATCGACTCAAATCAGAGATATAGCGTTCCATCTGACGTGTCCCCCGCTCGAGCGACCATTCGGTCATCTCAAGACCACGTTCACGCTCCCGGTCTTGCACGTACCAAAATGAAACAATCGTCGCTAAAATGACCGGTACAATGATGGTCAACGCAATCATCCCCGTTAACTTTGTCCGTATGCTATTCACCGATATCCCTCCTACCCAAACAGTATATCATGCGTTATGCAAACGTTTGCAAAAAACCACAAAAAAATTCCCTCGTCTCTTTTGAAACGAGGAAATGTCTTTTATTCATATGCTTCCATTAATTCAATGAGTTCAGAACTATGTCCCCAATCACGTGCCGTATCAATCGGTGTCATCCCGCTATCATTTTGGAGCGTGACGTCAGCTCCGTTGTCTAGCAAGAGTTGAACTGTTTCTTTATCAACCTCATCATTGTAGAACAAGTTGTGAAGTGGCGTTTCGCCATACTCGTCTTGAATATTCACGTCAGCACCATTTTGTAATTCTGCTTCGATCTCTTCATAGCTCGCATTATTATACGTCAATTCTTGGATTGGTTCTTCCCATTCCAACGCCCAATCATCTGCAAGGTCCTCACTCATCGCCGCAGATACAATCTCCGTCAAATCATCGTTAATGAAGAGAAATGCGATAAGTGCCCCGTTTCCGATAACCGTCAATAGAATCATCGAAATGATAGATGCTTTCACATATCCAGCCGTCTTGAAGACCGGAATGTTTTCTTCACCTGCAGCTGTTGCAATCGATGCGATTCGCTTCGGTAACGTTGGATGCGTCGACAACAACTCACTATACTTCGCGATAAAACCGTTCTCTCGACTTGCTTCGTACAAATAGTCGAACTCATTCACTTCTTTCGCGAGCGGTCCCCCGATTGCAAGAACCGTTAACGCACGCTTCGCCGCCCCGAAGTCTTGAATGTAATGAGCAGCCATCCGGTCACACGTATATTCACAAGCACGTGAATAGGCAGAACCTAAGAAAGGAATGATACTACCGAGCAAGACGACCCACTGCTTTTGGACATGGTTACGACGAATGTGTGCCAGTTCGTGTGCGATGACAAACTCCACTTCTTTCGTCTGTCCCGTCCGTGTTAATTCCACGACATCCGAATACAGAATGACCATGTTCTTCTGGAAGAAACGTGTGGCAAAAGCGTTTAATACACCACCCGCTTGTAAAATATACACATCTGGCAACAAGCGGATGCCCATATCTGCCCCGACGCGTTGGACCATCTCATGAAGTTCTGTAAACTGACGAGCCGTCACTTTGACACCGTTCGTCCGAATGTACCCGATTTGAATCCAGTGAGTAAAGAGCGAGAGCGATACGATTGTACCGATGATCCATAAAAAGAGACCGAATGAGGCTACTGTCAGCACGATCCCGAGGATTAACATGAGCACGCTTGCTGCAACTAATAGTGAGAAGTATAGTTTTTCTCGTTTATGTACCAAGTTTGAATGATTCATCTATTTTCTCCTTCTTTTTCCAAAATACATGTTTAATTATACCGTTACTTCCAGAAGAAACAATGAAAAAAATAGAAACTGACAAAGTCGTCAGTTTCTAGCGAATCGTTACTTGATAAAGTTGATCGTCTTGAGGCTGTGGGTTGCCTCGTCCGTCCGTATTGTTCGAAATAAAATACAAGGTGTTATCTTCTAACCACACATCACGAATCCGACCTACATCTTCGACAATCGTCGTCACTTGTTTCGTTTCCCGGTCGATGGCAACAAGCCGCTCGTTCCGAAGCGTCGCCATATAGACGTACTGTTCATCTGTCGCGATACCAGAAGGTGCCCAAGAGGTCTCGCCTACTTCAAACCACGGTGTGACAAGGCCTTCTTGTTCCTGATTCGCCTCAATGATCGGCCATCCATAATTGTTTCCTTCTTCTATCACGTTGACCTCGTCATGTCCGCTCGCCCCGTGTTCGCTCGCATAAAGAACTTCATCAATTTGACTCAATCCTTGAGGATTGCGGTGACCGAGCGAATAGATCCAGTCGGTCGGTTCACCTTCACCCGATAATGGGATTCGTAGAATCTTTCCGGCTAATGATGATTCATCTTGTGCAAGTTCAGGTACGAGCGCATCTCCCGTCGTCACCCAAAGATGCTCACCGTCCAGCAATAGGCGACCTCCGTTATGAAAACGTGCACCTGGAATCTCGTCAAGTAAGACATTCGTTTCCTCAAAGCGTTCTCCATCCCATGTCAACTCGACCACACGATTTTGAACGTTTCTTCCCGACGATCCATACGTATGATACGCGTAAAGGATTCCGCTCGATTCAAAATCTTTGCTTAACGCAAGACCAAGGAGCCCTCCTTCACCAATCTCGAATACACTTTCCTTGAAGTTCACGTCTTGTCGGGTTGCGCGACCCGAACTGTCAATCACGGTGATGGTACCACCGCGTTCGGATACGAGCCATCCCTCCTCTGTTCGAGCGAGTGACCACGGAATCAACAAGTTCTCGGCAATGGCGGTCACTTCTCCAATCTCAAGATTCGACTCTTCCGTCGTACTCGTTTCACTGTCAGTCACTGACTCACTTCGTGTCTCTTCTGAAGTAGGTGGTTCTGCTCCTTCGTTCGTTTGTTCTGGCGCACACCCCATCAGAAACAACAATGTCACAATCCCAATTTGACGTTTCATGTCGGTTCGCCTCCCTTTCCTTCATCATACCCTTGTTTTACGAGCGCTGTGAAGGTTCCGGTGGGCGAGCCGGCAAGCGGGACGCGATAACGAACGCGATGATCGCGGCGACCATCGCTCCGATAAAGATGCTGTTCAATCCGGTCGCAATGATCTGTTCCCCTTGAAGTCGAACCGAAGCGTTCAACGTCTCCGTGACGCTCTGATTGAAGAAGTCTTCTAATGAAACTTGAGATAACGCGCTGTTCTCTTTAAAGTCGTTAAGTACAACAAAGTTAAAGACCGCTCCGAACACCGCTACACCAAGTGTTTGGCCAACCGTACTTAAAAATGAGTTGGTCGCCGTTGCTGTTCCACGCTGTTGATAGGAGACGACAGTTTGTAAGACGACGATAAACATCGGTTGAGACATCCCGAATCCGACACCGATTAGCGCCACTGCCCCATACACCCATACGTCTGAACTCGACTGGGATAACAGTGTTAAGGTTAGCGTCCCGATGATAAGCAATCCCATCCCGATCAAGGCGCGTCGTCTCGGAGAAGCCACTCCGAGTGTACGCCCCCCGATAATCGACGTGAATGTCCACGCGACCGATAGTGGCATCAACATGAATCCAGCCTCTGTCGCTGATTTCCCTAATACAGCTTGTGCCCAGATTGGAATGTAAGCAGACATGGAGACGAGCACCCACGCCGCAAAAAAGACTGAACCGTTGATGGCAGCAATCGTTGGTTGCTTGAGTAATTCAAACGGCAATAACGGAGATTTTGCTTTTCGTTCAGATACGAAGAAGCCAACTAGTAAGATGATACTGAATACCCCACTGGCAACAATGGTCGTCGTCCATTCATTCGTTTCACTGAATGTGATTAGGGCATACAGGAATGCTGTCGTCCCACCTGCGAACAAAAGTGCGCCTTTCAAGTCAATCCGTTCAGTCGTCTCAGCGACTTTCTCTTTATAGAAAATAATGATCATGATAAACGAGAGTAACGCAAATGGTACGTTCAATAAAAAGACGTAGCGCCATGACAACGTTTCGACTAAAAAGCCTCCGATGACCGGACCGAGTACTCCCGACACACCCCATACGGCACTTAAAATCCCTTGAATCTTTCCGCGTTCCTCATATTTATATAGGTCTCCGATAATCGTCATCGAAATCGGAAGGACGGCACCGGCACCTAGACCCTGTAGCGCCCGAAAAACGATCAGCTGTTCCATCGACGTGGCTAACCCACATAAGAGTGAGGATAGCGTGAACAACCCGATGCCAAACAAGAGGACACGCTTCCGCCCGAATAAATCCGCCACTTTCCCATATATCGGTGTCGATACTGCTGTAAATAGTAAGAAGGCAGCAAATACCCAACTGACGAGCGTCGCCCCGTTCAACTCACTGGCGATGACAGGCGTCGCAACTGATACGACCGTCCCTTCAATCGCCGCTAAAAAGGTTGCCAATAAGAGGGCAACCGTCACATTTTTTCTCATCCGTTCCATCTCCCCAAAAAAATAGTGGCGTCGGAAGGTTCCGAGCACCACTTCAACTGTCTATTATTTTGTGCGAGCCACGTCCATTTGACAAGTGTCATCTTCTGATTCGAAAAAGAATTCTCTTAGACGTTCATACGCGGCTTGTTCTTCATGAACATGCACCTTCCCACAAATAGAACCCGCTCTCATCATCCAGACTTCATCTGACAACATAGCTGCAACATCTAGTTGATGAGTTGAAAATACGATGGTCGTCCCTCGCTCCGCCTCTTCACGTAGTAAATCTTGAAGCATTCGCATCCAGATCGGGTCTAGACCGTTCGTCGGTTCATCTAATAACAGGATAGCCGCCTCATTGACGAGCGCTTGTGCCAAGAGGAGACGTTGGCGCATCCCTTTCGATAATTCGGCGATTTTCTTGCGCTTATGTTCATATAACCCGACCCGTTTGAGAACTTCAGCAGTCGGACGGGCGCCTTGCAAAATGGCGTAGTAGGCGAACGTCTCTTCAACCGTCCATGTGCCATCAAAGGAGAAATCGTCCGGCATATAGCCAAAGCTCTCATTGTATTTCGTTCGTTGCGTTGTCGTATAGCCATTCAACTGAATGACACCGGTACTTGGTTCGATTGTTCCGTTCATCAGATTTATAAGCGTCGACTTCCCCGCCCCATTGCTCCCGCATAAAGCAATAATTCGCCCTGAGGTAATCTCTTCACGAATCGGATGGAGCGACCACGTATCGCCATATTTTTTTCCTACGTCTATACAGTGAATCATGATGTTTTCCTCCAAGCCACTTTCGAAGCAAGCCACAACAAGACACTACTCATCGTCATCAAGGTAGCCCAGACGACGATGGATCCAATCGGGCGATTTATCCAATTTAACCAGTTGAGATACACCTCTCCAAACACATCCGGAGATGACACTGTTGTACTGGCCCAAATGCGCATCAAATCAAATCCATTCACAAACAGCGCAAGGATCATTCCATTCACCTGAATACCGTATGGAAGCAAAGAAATCATCGTCACGAGAATCGTCGGCCACAATAGTACGAGGACGACCCACGTTAAAAAGGCGAGTAACATCGCCCGGATTCTCGTACGACCGAATAGTCCGATTAACGTACCGAGTGCCGTCGCATACATTATTAATCCGGTCGCGTAGGCAAATAGGATGACCCATGTTGTAAACGATTGATCGACGACGAGTGATGCGATGAAGAATGCCAGTAATAGAACGATTACTTGTGTGATCAAAAACGAACTGAAGCGGATGAAAATAAATTTCCACTTTGGATAGGTAAATGTCGAAAGCAAACTTAGTCGTTTCGATTCTTGTTCTTGTCCCCAATGAATCGCTGTAGTCAGTAAGATGAAAAGCGGAAGCAATAGACCGAGCACCGTGATCAGCGTTGCACTGATGTTCGTATAGTCGGCAGCAATCGGTAGTGCTTGTCCAAGTCCTCCGAGTAGAACGAGCGTGAGAATCCACGTCAGGAGAAAAGCATAGTTCTCTCGCTTTCGAAGGCTGCGTGCCCATTCCATCCTCCATAAAGACATCGGTTACTGTCCTTCTTCTTCCGTATCCATCTCCATGTCCATCTCACTATCTTGATCCATTCCGTCCATCGAGCCTTCGCCATCCATCATCATGTTCATCTCGCCACGTTCCCATGTATGATCTTTCAATTGATCGAAGTCCATCATCTCGCCGCCGTTCTCTTCCATATACGCTTCCGCGTCCGCCTCTTTTGCGAACGATAGAATATTGTAAGCCATCGGTGTTTTCGACTCTTTGTCGTAAACAAACATCGCTTCGTCTAATTCGACCCAATCTTTTGTATTGAAATCTTTCACATACATGGCAGCGATATCGTCTTCTTTTTGTTCTGGATACCAATCACGCATCAAGCATCCAATATCATCGAACGCATATCCTTTTTCATTCTCCATGATTGCTTCCGCTGCGAACTGCTCATCCATGATTTTCATCTTACACACTTCGCATTCCGTTTCGCCCCATTTGATTTCAAACGGTTCTGCCGATGCACTTGAACATGCACCAAGTGCCAACGATAATCCTGCTACTGATAATAGTCCTGCTACTTGTTTATACGATTTCATGTCGTTTCCTCCCAAATCTCCAAATGATAATGAGCAATAAAATACTTCCTACATTCCAGACCGAACCGTTCCATTTCCACATCGCTGAATAAGTTTGTGGTGAAACATCTGTCAACGATACGTCTTCCGGGCTCCTTAGTATACTTTTTAGTAAAAGAAGACCGGGTGACCCGTATAATAATTCGAATGCTTCGTATGAATCTGTCAATAAGAATAAATAGGGGTCTGTGCGAAATGGAACCTCACTATAGCCGTCGCCATTCAGGTCAAGGGTCATGTCACCCCACACATTTCCTTGCACGATGTTTTCAGATGACTCGACCATCGTTACGGGTTCTCGATTCCCCAATAGATTATTTTGAAGAATCATCATCCCTCTTGCTTGCTTCAATTGAAAGCCGATGTCATTTCCATTAATTGCATTCTGTTCGAGTGTCGTCCCAGTCGACTGCTCCGCATATAAACCGATATGATTCCCATAAATACTCGTCTTCTCAATTGTTGTATCGATGGCTTCATATAACATCAGTCCCGTCGCCGTTCCACCGACTTGATCATGCACATTTCCATTTTGAAAAGTGACTCGATTCGTACCCATAATCATCGCACCCGTCAGGTTATGATGTAGTTCAGGTACAGAAATCATAACGTCAGTCGGAAACATCAAGTGAATACCATAGCGTGAATGCGAGACGACTGGTCGCACAATCGTGTGCTGAGATCCGTTTTCTATGTATATCCCGTCTCGCACCTCTTTCGCGACGACTCCTCTGAGCTCTGACGCTTCGCTATTGAGAAGTACAATGCCATCTGCCTGTCCGTTTCCTTGAATTGATGTTCGAATGACACGTACGCCGTAACCATTCTCAATCAATAGTCCAGTGCCCGAGGATTCGATGGACACATCGATTAGTTGGTGCCCGAGACCCGATACTTGAACGGCGGGTACACGATCACTCTCGCACTGTTGAACCGATACACGTTCAAGAAGAGCCCCCGTTCCTCGAAGAATGAACGCCGGATGTCCACAACTCGTATATGTTTTTCCGGCCCCATCAAATACTTCGTTTGATTCGATGACGATTGGTTCGGTCAATGGAGTCAGCGTTTCTTCCGCATTCACATGCGGCACCCAACACATAAATAGAATCCCTACTAGTAATCGTTTCATGCCCCCTCCTTCTCTCAACCGCTTACATCACTTATTCTACTGAAACCCCCGTAGGTATGTGTGTAGTTTATATGGGATTCTTGTGACAGTTTCTTCATAAAAAAAACACAGACGGTGAAGGGGTCGTTTCACCGTCTGTGCGTCGCTTATTTCACTTTGTCTTGCCATACTTTCGTGAAGTCTTGAAGCATCTCTTCACCTGTTTTTTGTCCACCGACATATGCCTGCATGAGGGCACCGTATTCATTCACCGCACCATCCGGATACTTGAACCAGTTCCACGAGATGGTCTTTCCTTCATTCGAATATGCGAGAATGTCATCTGCGAGCGGTCCGAGGTCGTTCGCTTCAATCGACTTGAATGCAGGGATGAACTTGAATTTGTTGACCATATAGTCTTTCCCAGTATCAGATGTCGCCATCCACTCTAAGAAATCTTTTGCTTCTTCTTTATACTGCGAGTTCTTGTTGACGACCCAGTTGTTCGGGACACCAACCGGAAGACGGTCCATTTTCTCGGCATCGTCATTGATCGGGATTGGAACAAAGCCCATTTCCATATCCGGATTCACATCGAGAATCATCTGTTGTGCCCAGTTTCCTTGTTGGAGCATCGCTGTCTCTCCTTGGGCGAACTGTGTGACTTGTGTATTATAGTCTGTCGTCAATGGATTCTTATTCCCGTATTTGATCGTCAAATCAAACAGCTTTAAAAACTCTTGGAACTGTTCGTTGTCTTCAAACTTCGCTTTATTTTCGTTCAGTGCTTGAATGAACGCATCCGGATCATCTTGCTGCGCCATCGGAATATTTAAGAGATGAATGCCTAAAATCCAAAACTCTGCATAACCGACAGAGAATGGTGTGATGCCCGCCTTCTCTAATTTTTCTGCTGCTGCAGTCAATTCAGAAAGTGTTTTTGGTAACTCATCAATGCCAGCTTTTTCAAACAATGCCTTGTTATAAATAAAACCGTATCCTTCGAGGTTCATCGGCATTCCGTAAAGTTTACCATCCATCGTCATCGGCTCTTTGGCGACTTCCGTCAAATCACCGACCCATTTCTCGCTCGACAAGTCTTCGAGCTTGTCTTTCCACGTCTGTGCTTCTGTGAAGCCACCGTTATTAAAGATGTCCGGTTCATTGCCCGAAGCGAATTGAGACTTGAGGGCCGCACCATAGTCCGCACCGCCACCGACCGTTTGAACGGTCACTTTGACGCCAGTCTCTTCTTCATACTCTTTCGCCATCGCTTCAAGATCTTTGGCGATCTCCGCTTTGAACTGGAAGACATTTAACGTGACGTCTTTCTTGTCACCACTATCTGCATTCCCTTCAGAAGAACCTTCATCCGTGAGCGATCCGCCACCACAAGCCGCGAGTGATAAGACCATCCCTGCCGTCATGACCGCTGTCGACAATTTCCACTTCCGTTTCATCTCATTTCCTCCCTTAATCTCATCCATTCTTTACAAATTCAACTTTAAATGAAAACGCTTCCACAATGTAGGTGTCAAAATTGACGAATAGGGTGGAAAATGTTGCACAGAAAAACAGGACTCTTTTACCGAGTCCTGTTCCGTGTTTCTTCTTATTATACTACAACAAGCTGATGCCGGCTTCTTTGCACGACTGAATGACTTCTTGCGGCCAGACCGATGTTTGCACTTCGCCGATATGACGAGCGCGTAAGAGATACATCGCAATACGCGATTGCCCGATTCCACCTCCGATTGTGAGTGGGAGCGTTCCTTCGAGTACCCCTTGATGGAACGGGTACGCACGTTTCTCTTCCGCATCCGCTTTCTTCAGTTGCGCATCAAGTGCCACTTCGTCGACACGAATACCCATCGACGACAGTTCAAAAGCTGATTCGAGTTCAGGATGCCATACGAGAATGTCTCCGTTGAGTGACCAATCATCATAGTCCGCCGCTCGCCCATCATGTTTCATGCCTGAAGCGAGAAGATCTCCGATTTGTGAAATGAAGACGGCACCGTACTCTTTACAGATTGCCGTTTCACGTTCTTTTGGCGTCATCGTCGGATACGCATCCTCCAACTCCTGACTCGTGATGAAATGGATGGCTTCCGGAAGAATCGCTTCAATGCCATACGTTGTTTCCACTTCCGATTCTGTTTCACGGAGTGCCGCATAGATTGACTCGACCGTTGCTTTTAAATATTCCATCGTCCGCTCTTCCCGAGCGATGACTCGCTCCCAGTCCCACTGATCAACGAAGAGAGAGTGTGTCGCATCGAGTTCTTCATCACGGCGAATGGCGCGCATTTGCGTGTATAACCCCTCTCCGACTCCGAATCCATAACGTCCGAGTGCCTCACGTTTCCATTTCGCAAGCGATTGAACGATTTCAAGTTCATGTCCTGGATACATCGTATCGAACTGAATGATGCGCTCCACGCCGTTTAAATGGTCGTTGACACCACTTGCTGACTCAACGAATAGTGGTGCCTGCACTTGCGTGAGTCCGAGTTCACGTGAGACTTTCTCCTCGAAGAGTGCCTTAACTGTTGCGATTGTCTGCTGTCTTTCCTTCATCGTGCTTGTTGCTGTTGTCATTTTCCGTTTCCTCCAATTGTGGAATATTTGAAAATGAAGCCATGAAAAAAAGCCCTCCATTCCCATTGAATATGGGACGGAAGACTTCGGTTCCGCGGTGCCACCCAAATTAGTAGACGAATCTACTCACTTTTTCGAGACAATCATCTCGTAACTCCGATAACGGGGAGCGGTCCGGCTACGTCTACTGGCAAAGCGTTCGGGTAGCGACTCCAGGAAGTTTTTCGACGAAGGGTTAAGACCGGGCTCACACCACCCCCGGATCGCTTGACTCACTACCTTCGTGTACTCGTCCTTTCGACGTCGTTCACAATTGAATTGAGTTCATTATTATAAATATTCAGACTAATGTCAACGACTTTTTTCAAAAAAAATTAATCCTCCGTGTAGCGAACGGAGGATTCCCTTGGGAGGGTTATTTAATCGAGCCACTTGTAATCCCTTTGATGATATGTTTTTGCATACCGAAGAAAAAGACTAAAAGTGGAACGATTCCTAACACTAAACCAGCTAACGCCAAATCCCATTGCTTCGTGTACTGCCCAAAGAAATAGAACGTCGCGAGCGGGATGGTCCGCAACTCCACATCACGGAGAACAAGTGATGGCAATAAGAAGTCGTTCCAAATCCATAGGCTATTCAAGATGACGATTGTCACCGTGATCGGCTTGAGTAATGGGAAGACGATGCGCCAAAAGACGCCCCATGTTGAACAACCATCGATGATTGCGGCTTCTTCAATCTCTTCGGGAATCGATTTCATGAATCCGTGGTATAGGAACACGGAGATTCCAGAACCGAATCCGAGATACATGACCATCAGTCCCCAATGACTGTTGAGTAACCCGAGAATGCTTGAGACTTTCACAAGCGGGATCATGATCGATTGGAACGGAATGACCATCGCTGCCACGAATAAGAAGAAAATCATCGTAGAAATCCAATGCTTTGTCCGAACAAGTTTCCATGCTGCCATCGATGTGAAGATGACGATGATTGCATTCGCCCCGACTGTAATGAACAGCGAGTTTAAAAACACACGTCCATAATTCATCGCTTCCCATGCTTCCGTATAGTTTGACGTCAACCACTCATTCGGCAACGCCGATGTGTTCGTAAAGATTTCAGCCATCGATTTAAACGAATTGGCAACAACGTAATAGAACGGGACCAAATAGAGAAGTCCAAGCAAGATGGCGACAAGCTCAATGATTCCAAGATTCCAAGAATATGTTCCCGGGCGAAGTGGACGTTGCGGAACGCGCTTCGGTGTTTTCTCTATGTTTCTCTCGACATGTTCCAATTTCTCAGTCGTCATGCTTCTACCTCCCGTTTCTTCGTCACGTACACTTGTGTCACCGTAATCGCAGCCACGACCAAGAAGAAGATGACCGCTTTCGCTGACCCAAGACCATAGTTATTATTCACAAAAGATTCCGTATAAATATTTAGCGCCAGCATTTCTGTTGATTTGAACGGTCCGCCGTTTGTGAGTGATAAGTTCGTATCAAACACTTTGAACGACCAAGAAATCGTCAAGAATAAACAGATGGTGATGGACGGCATAATCATCGGCAACGTGATGTGACGAAGCATTTTGAAACGGTTGGCTCCGTCAATCCGAGCCGCCTCCATCAAATCCGTCGGTACATTTTGTAGCGCCGCAATGTAGATGACCATGACATAACCGCCTCCTTGCCAAATGGCGACAATGACGATTCCCCAGAATGCTGTTTGCGCATCCCCGAGCCACGGTAGTTCAAACAAACTCCAACCCGTCAACGCTCCAATTGAGGCAAAGCCTTTTACATAAATGAACTGCCAAATGAATCCGAGAATCAATCCACCGATCAAATTCGGCATGAAGAAGATTGTACGCAAGAAATTTCGTGTTTTAATGTTCATCGTCAACAGCAATGCCAACGAGAATCCAACGATGTTCGTCAGTAAGACAGAGATGATTGTATATTTGGTCGTTATCCAAAATGAAGCGCGGAACTGCTCGTCTTCAAGGAACAATCGCTGATAATTATCAAATCCGACAAAATTCAATTCTCCGGTCACACCGTTCCAATCCGTAAAACTATAGTAAATCCCATTGAAGAACGGAATGAGCACGATCGCGACGAACGCTAAAAAAGCAGGTCCGACAAATGCTACAAAACTCGCTGGTTTCTTCCAATTTCGTCTTCGTTTCATCCGTTTCGAAGTTTCAGTCATGTGTATCGCCTCCACTATCAATGTATCGTGAAGAATCTTTTATGAAAACGGATACATTTGACGGAAAGGGTGGAAAATATTGAACGGAATGAATGAATTTCACGATCTGATGAGTTATGATAAAATCAATGATATTACGAACGGGTTGGATATCAATCGATTCCTTTCGTACTCAAAAACGTTAAAACCGAATATTAACCGACATATAAATAAACATCGTTCGAAAACGGAGGTACTTCCCTATGACAACAACCAAACCATTATCCGATCTAACCATCGCGCAACAAGCTAAAACATTGCCCATTAAAGAGATTGCAGCAAAAATTGGACTTCAGGAAGACGATCTTGATCTTTATGGAAAATATAAAGCCAAACTTTCTTACGATGTCCTCGATCGTCTGAATACAAAAAAAGATGGAAAACTTGTGCTTGTTACAGCCATCAATCCAACGCCAGCAGGAGAAGGAAAGTCGACGGTAACGGTCGGACTCGGCCAGGCCTTAAATCAATTGAATAAACAGGCAATCGTCTGTCTCCGTGAACCTTCACTCGGACCGACAATGGGCTTAAAAGGCGGAGCGGCTGGCGGTGGTTTCAGTCAGGTCCTTCCGATGGAAGACATCAACCTCCACTTCACAGGAGACATGCATGCCATCACGTCAGCTCATAATACGATCAGCGCCATGATTGACAATCATCTTCATCAAGGAAACGACCTTGGCATCGATGTTCGTCGAATTGTTTGGAAGCGCGTGCTCGATTTGAACGACCGCGCCCTTCGTCACGTCACTGTCGGTCTCGGCGGTCCTGCTCATGGCGTACCACGTGAAGAAGGATTCGATATTACTGTCGCCTCTGAAATTATGGCGATCCTTTGTCTCGCAGACTCTTTGAAAGACCTTGAAGATCGGATTAAGCGAATCGTCGTTGCTTATGATCACCAACAAGAACCGATTACTGCTGAACAAATCGGCGCTGCTGGGGCTGCGACATTGCTGTTGAAAGAAGCGTTCAAACCAAACTTAGTTCAGACGATTGAACAAACCCCTGCCCTCGTCCATGGGGGGCCGTTTGCGAATATCGCCCACGGCTGCAACTCGCTCATTGCGACAAAAACCGCATTAAAACTAGGAGAATACGTTGTGACAGAAGCCGGGTTTGGAGCCGATCTCGGAGCTGAAAAGTTCTGTCATATCAAGTCTCGTGTCGGGGAGTTAAATCCAGATGCAGTTGTACTCGTTGCGACCGTTCGTGCTTTGAAGATGCATGGCGGCGTGGCGAAAGACCAGCTCCATATTGAGAATGTCGGTGCAGTCGGTAAAGGGATGAAACTGCTTGCGAAACATATCGACACGATGAAAAAACTCGGTCTTCCGACCGTCGTTGCCTTAAATCGTTTCAATTCAGATACCGAAGAAGAGATCGCAGCGGTACTTGATTGGTGCACAGCACATGAGATTCGTGCTTCACTGAGCGAAGTATGGGCGAACGGCGGACTCGGTGGGCAACAACTCGCTGAAGCTGTCATTGATGCGGTTGAGTCAAACGAAAGTAAACTATCACCACTTTACGAATTGACCGATTCGATTGAACAAAAGATTAAAACGATTGCCCGGGAAGTATATGGAGCGGCCGATGTCACGTTCACAGCAAAAGCTAAAAAACAAATGCTTGAGATTGAACAGAAAGGTTGGGCAGACCTACCGATTTGTATGGCGAAGACACCGTTTTCTCTATCGGACGACCCTTCCAAATTCGGTTATCAACAAGGATTCACCATTACGGTACGCGAATTAAAACCATCAGTAGGAGCAGGTTTCCTCGTTGCTCTCACAGGTAACGTTTTAACGATGCCGGGCTTACCGAAACATCCGGCTGCCCTCAATATGGGCATTGATGAATCTGGAAAAGCAATCGGACTTTTCTAATAGGAGGATGACACATGGTTCTTTCGGAGTTGACGTATCCAGACGGATATCAGACAGAAGTAATGGAAATTCGAGCAGAGCAGTCTATTGGAAAAATATTCATCTTTCATGGAATGCTTGAACACCATGAAAGATATATTGAGTTCGCTCATTTTCTAACAGAAAATGGATACGATGTGTTCATATGCGACTTACGAGGGGCTGGCTCAAGCGCCCACGAACAACAGACTTATGGACACCTCTCTCCAGGCGATGGCTTTCCGCAACTTGTCGAGGATGCTCAATATCTAATTAACCGTTACGAGGATGATCGCCCCACTTATGTGTTAGGTCACAGTTTCGGTTCTCTGCTCGTTCGTCGACTTGGTCAAATCATGGGACATGCCTTGGCTGGAGTGATCGTCGTTGCTCCGCCTCCACATCCTGGGGTGGCAGGTGAAGTCGGGCATCGTTTAATTGCTTCCGTCATGAAACGTAAAGGTGCCACGCATCAATCACGCTTCTTTGAACGCCTTTTGTTCGGGCGCTATAACCTTAAGTTTTTACCTGCTCGAACGGATAGTGACTGGCTATCAAGCGTCCCTGAGGAAGTTGATTCGTATATCGATGATTCGAATTGTGGAGGTCTTCCCTCACTTGGCTTTTTACATGAAGTGACCCGTGCCTCACTTGATGTCACGACCGTCGCACGCATTCATGAACATCCGAAGTCTCTCCCGATGTTGCTCGTCGCCGGGTTGGACGACCCTGTGATTCATGACGGGGAAGGATTGAACGGGATTATCGAAAAATACCGCAATGCGGACGTCGAACTGTCCGTGGCGACATATGACGATGCCCGACATGAAATTTTGCGTGAAGCGGACCGGGAACAAGTATGGTCAGACATACTCATGTGGATGAAACAAATAAGATAAGTAGACATGAAAAATGAGACACGCGCCTCTAACTTGGCGTCGTGTCTCATTTTATGTCCATTCGACTGAGTCGATGATGGATTCAATCTCCATTTTTTCATTCGTCACTTGATCGGCAACGTACGTCATGAATAAAAGGCGTTTTCCGTCCGTCAACGACCACACATCTAGATGCATCCCGTCTTCGATCCCGCTTGCATAAGCCGTCGTCATGTCACCCGTCTCGTCAGTTACGCTTGGCGCAATTTTTACGTCGATCGGGAATTCTCCTAAAAAGGTGTTTAACTCGCGTAAGACAGCTTCTCTTGGTTCTTGTGAATCCTCAGACTCATAGATGGAGATTTGAAGCGTTCCTTGCGCATCCTCTTCTGTTGAATAGAAGCTCACGTAGTCTTCTTCTTCACTGTATTCGTAATGTTCCGGATACGTCAGGCGGAACCACCCATCAATTTCATACTCTTTCATGCTGTTTTCTCCTTTACTTGCTTAAATGCCAGTCCTGTGACCATTTTTGCTTGTAGTGCATATTTTAGTCGTTCGGTCACATAAAGACGTTGGCTATTTACATCTTGGGCAATCATATGTCCAAATAAATTCATTCGAACCGTCTGATTGGATAGGAAATAGAATCGATCCGTACTCAACGGGCGAAATTCGTTCGAGTGTTCGAGGTATTCGATTTCAAAGCGTCGGAGCACATTAAGCGCGCAGTACCGATCTGTCTTCCCTGTACTTGTATGAAGCTCGACACGGACGAGCTGAACGTCATATGGACAGACATTCATAAAGATTGGACTGACTCGCTCATGAATCAAGAGGATGCCCATATCGGTTTCAATCAGATCAGGTAAAGACCCTTCATCTTGCGAAATGCTCAATACGACATACGGCCGGTTCGATGGTGCGAGCAATTCGCCTTTGTAAAATCGAAATCGCTGAATCCCTGTCAGAACCCGTGCCCGCCAAGCACTGCCTCGTGCTTCCGCTTCCATTCGATACAACCTCTCTCCACTCACACTTACTCCCCCTTCACTTGTTTGAGCGCATCGACGAATGTTTCCCATTCTAGGTTGTCACAAACAACCTTATTTTCCAATCCCCATTCTTCATCGATTGTCAAACGTACTTCGTTCGATTCAGGGTGACGTATGATTCGAAGATTCCCAATTTGAATCGAATCAAGAGCAATATCAAATGTATGACTCGGCAATCCGACCCACTTGACCCGATTCGAACGTAACACGACATACCATTCGTTGTCATGATGAATTGAGAACGTCCAGCTTCGAAGAGACACTGTTTGATCCGTTTGTTTGGACTGTTTCAACATTCGAAATCCTTCGCCCATCAGTTGTAAATATGATTTTCGTTCACTCATATTTGATTTTCTCCCCTTTTTTCTATTATCTTCGTTGTGGATAGGATTCTGCAACCTAAAAAGTTTTTTAAAAAAGGGTTTGCAAATAGAATCTGATATGCTATTATATCAAAGTAACGTTAAGACGTAACGCGGGTGTAGTTTAATGGTAAAACCTCAGCCTTCCAAGCTGATGACGAGGGTTCGATTCCCTTCACCCGCTCCATATTTTTTTCTTCATGCGGGTGTAGTTTAATGGTAAAACCTCAGCCTTCCAAGCTGATGACGAGAGTTCGATTCTCTTCACCCGCTCCAATATCGACATATACGCGAGAGGTTCTCGCACACATACAATGCACGGTTGAGACCTTGCAAAAGCAGAAAGTCTTCTGACTTTCTGCTTTTTTGTTGTTCCTTCGATTGTTTTGGGGAAAAGAGTGAATGACTCTAATCAGATGAGGAGGAACTCTTTTGATTCAAGCGAAACTTCAATCATTCACGATTTACGAAAGTGCATTAATGCGAACGACATCGACCTTGATCGATACACCAGACGCCATTCTTTTGATTGACCCCACATGGCTTCCTGAAGAAATCGCCACGATTCGTCGGGATATCGAGCTAAAACGAGATAATCGCCCTCTTTACGTCATCTTCACCCATCATCATTTCGACCACATTATCGGGGCTTATGGTTTTAAGGATGCGACAACGATTGCCTCACAGGCGTTTGTAGATGCGGACTCATCCGATCAACTCGATGAGATTCGTGAGTTCTATGAACAGCACTACATCAATCGCCCGATTCAAAAACCTGAAATCGATATCGTGGTCCAACCGAATCAGACACTTCTACTTGGATCGTTACCCGTTACGTTCATCCCGACACCTGGCCATGATGCAACTCACCTATCTGTTCTAATCGAGCCGATGCACCTACTCGTATGCGGAGATTACGGTTCGAATATCGAGCCACCTTTTATCGAGCATGATCCGACCGCATATCTCGAAACATTACAAACGTTGCAAACCCTCATTTATGAATATGAAGTTCAATGGTTCGTGCCTGGACATGGTGACCTATGTGACAATCGTAGTCAGATGATTGAACGTTTGAGTGCGGCAGAAGAATACATCTTAGAACTTCCCGAAGAGCGCCACTGGTCTCCTATGTGGCCAGAACATTCTTTTTTCGATCGTGTCCATGAACGTAATCGAAAAATGGTGGAACAAAAAGAGACCGATCGCCGGTCTCGTCAACAAGACTATTAAAAAAATCGCAACGTCTCCCCAAGACGTTGCGATTTCCCCCTATGTAGACCTATTTCTTTGTGACGCGTTCTGAGCGGACCGTGAACATACGGTCAACCCCATAGATCGTTACTCCCGTCAGAGCGAGTAACCCAATCATTGCAGAAGAAAACATGACCATCCCCCCATTGTTCACAGTTTCGTCATAATCACCCCGTGCTTTCATTATAGAAGACCATTTTAAAAAAAGAAAGCGTTTTCTTCAAACTTCCTTCACATTTATCAAATTTATCCTTTTGCGTTTCTTGGAATAACTTCCCTTGTCCGATTAGACAGACACTCGTAAAAATGTGTAGCTTTTGTGGAATGTGGGAATACATGATGTAAGGATAAAAAGAGACAGAAGCTGCTCGTCGAGGAGGAAGAGGCATGATTAAGTACGGTACATTGGTGCGAATCGAGGGAAAATATGCCGTATTGAGATGGAATAACGGCTCAAGTTTCATTCCTAGACGATTCCTACCTTCCGAAGCACGTGTTGGTGATACAATCATTCGAGACAATCATCATTATTATCTTGAAGAAGATATGACCCCAAATTTTGATGCATTGATCAAGCAACACTATAAAAGCTGAACGATCTGCCCTTTTTGCGAGGGCAGATCGTTCAGCTTTTTTGAAATATCACATTGACGTCTTTTCGATTTGTTGCTGAATCCACGCTTCGTCGACGGGACCTGTCCGCTTCGCAACAATGACCCCTTGTTCATCTAACACGTACGTTGTCGGTAGAGCGACGACACGATACTGTTGCTCTACGACCGCTTCTTCATCTAACAAGATTGGAAAATCAACCGGGTACTCCTGTAAAAAAGCCTCGACGTCCGCTTTTCCTCGTCGTTCATTTTTGGTGACATTCACACCGAGAACCGGAATGCCTGTCGCTTCTTCAAACGAAACCAGTTCAGGGAACTCATCTCGACAAGGCGGGCACCAAGAAGCCCAAAAATTAATGACTACCGGCTGTCCTTGGAACTGTGAAAGGGTCAGACTCTCCCCCTCTAGCGTATTCAAGGTGAATTCCGGAGCTTGTTGCCCCACTTCGAGCCCTCCTAATACCGATTCATTTTGAACGATGGGAACCGCTTCGCTTTTGTTTTGTGTCATCATATATTCTTCGTAGCCTTTATAGGCGAGCCCAGCAATCAGTAGAAGGATGAGCGTTCCGATTACGATTCTTTGTAAGCGCATCATTTACCCCTTGTTTGTTTTACTTAAGATTTCTACACTTAACTTATCATAAACCGCAAAGGAGCGTATGTATTGTGCAACTTCAAAACGAAAAAGTTCAGATTACGTTAAAAGCACAAGGTGCAGAAATGACCAGTTGGAAAGTCTCCGGAAAAGAGTATCTATGGCAAGGTGATCCGACGTATTGGGGACGGCAAGCCCCTATTCTTTTCCCGATTGTCGGGCGATTATTGGATGATCAATATGTATATGAAGGCAATACGTATACGATGAGTCAACACGGCTTTGCTCGTGACGCAATTTTCGACATCGAATCATCGACTGAAACTTCCGTTCGTTTCACCTTGAGAGATACTCCTGAATCACGTCAACATTACCCTTTCCCGTTTACTCTGAACATATCGTATCAACTTGTAGGAGAAGAAGTCATTGTCACCTATCGTGTCCATAACCCGGGTGAAACCATGTTACCGTTCAGTATCGGTGGTCATCCCGCATTCAACATCCCTTTCAAGGATGGTGCGTTCGAGGACTATACCATCGACTTCGGAGAAGTACGTACACTTGACCGCTATCTATTAGAAGGACCTTATTTGACAGGAGCCTATCAACCACTAGGCGAACGGCAATACATTCCGCTTACCCGTTCTCTATTTGACGACGATGCATTGATTTTCGAAAATGTGGAGTACGCCGCGCTACGTCATCAACCGTCAGGAACGGCAATCGTGATGGAAAGCCCTTCATTTACTCACTTTGGCATTTGGTCACCACCCCATAAGGATGCTCCATTCGTTTGTCTTGAACCGTGGTTCGGTCACGCAGATTATAAAGGACACCGAAAAGATTTTCTACACAAAGAAGGGATTCAGCTCCTTGCCCCAAACGAGACGTTCGAAGCAAGCTACACCTTATACATCGAAAAATAAAAACAATCCGACATGACTGTCGGATTGCTTGTTTTCATTAAAAACGATCTTCTTGTTCCGCCTCATATTCTGATGGCGGCTTTTTCATGATGATGGCCAGAACGATATAAATCAGAAGCCCTGGACCACCTAAGAGCGCCATTGCCACAAACAGAACACGCATGATCGTGACGTCCACTCCTAAATAGTTCCCAAGCCCTGAACAAACCCCGGCAATCATTTTATTATTCTGATCTTTATACAATTTTCGTTCCATATCATCTTCTCCTCAACTCGTTATGATCGTTGTGGTCGGCGCAACGTCGTTCTACCTCCGTTTGCCACTTCTCCACGGCCTTCAAAATCAAGCGCTTCATTAATCGGCGTACTACCCGACTTGATTTCGATTCGGCGACCGTATAGTCCACGGTTGTCAAGAGATGCAGAGATGACAGTCGCGACATCTGTCTCGGAAATCGTCGCACCGTCCGCATCGTTCAAGTCTTCAGATGCTTCGATGGAACCTTTACTCGGTTCATCGACAATGGTCACTGGGCAAATGATCGTATAGTTCAAACCGCTATGTTCGATGTATTCGTCGGCGGCATTGTTGGCTGACAGAAAGTTAAAGAGTTCCTTTGGTGCGGCATTCGGTTGGTCCGCGCCATATGCACTGAGCAAGACGACGTGACGTACTCGTTCTTTTTTAGCAGCATCAATCGCGTTCATCGCGACGTTTCGGTCGAGCAGTTCAATTTCGGTACTCGATCCGTCTGCGCCAGCAGTCGCCGCAATGATGACTGCATCTTGTCCACTTGTCGCCTCATGAACCTTTTTCTCAAGTTCTTTCTCGACATCAACCGTCAATACGCGCGCACCCATTTTCTCGTACTCTGCTTGTAGTTCAGGATAACGAATTAAAGCGGTCACTTGATGGGTCTTCGCTAGACTTTTCAATACACGTTTCCCGATCTTTCCTGTTGCTCCAATGACTAATACTTTCATTCAAATTTCCCTCCTCAAAAGAGTAGTTCATTTGTTTAAAATTCCTCTTTCAAGTCAGAATCAAACCCTTTTCTTAAAATTATCTGACCGTTCCCCACATCGATAAATCAAGGGCATCCCGAATGGATTGCACACTCTCTTCTAACGGTTCGTAGTAATAGACGTTGTTGATATAGGCATCTTGCCCTTCAACTTGCATCTTATTCACGTCCGGGTTCGAGATCATCGTCAGACCGACAGATGCCATTTGTAAGACATTCATCTCAAGACCCATTTCCTCTTTCATGAAACGATACGTTGCCGGAATCTTCGTCCAGCCCGAAGGATTAGCCAATTTTTCTGCGACGGCTGTCATAACTTCGGTTTGACGATTCGAACGGGCACCGTCCGTATCCGACTTACGGTGTCTCGCATAGGCAAGTGCCATGTCTCCATCCATTGCGTAAGAGACACCTTCTGTATACTCATACGTCTGGTTGAACCCTTTCTCACTAAACGAGTGTGTTGCCGTCACATTGACACCACCAATCAAATCGATCAATTCCATGAACGACTCAAATGTGATCACGACTTGTCCATCAACCGACGCATCGGTCAGTCCTTCAACAGCACCTACCGTACACGTTGCACCACCATAAGCGAAAGCATGGGTGATTTTATCGCCATCCCGGTCTGGCTCACATGGAATGGCCGTATACGTATCGCGTGGAATCGACACGTTTTGAACAGTACGTGAACGAGGGACAAATTCCATCAATTGTAGAGAATCTGTGCGGGACCCCGAGAGGGATTCCCCCACCCGTGCGTCACTTCCCATAATGAGGAACGTGAACGGGGAAGTCGCCACATACCCTCCGACAAGCAACAGGAAAATGAGAAGAAGGGCCACTTTCCCTTTCCATTTACGCTTTCGTTTATTTGATGGTTTGGACGAATGATCGACTTCTTGTTTCGGAGATTTTGCCGGTTTCGATTGTTGCGTCGCATGATTCGACTTTGATTGAGAAGTCTTTCGTTTCGATTTTGAGAATGACGGAATCCGCGGCATACGCTTCTTCCGCTTTTTTGATGTTCCGTAGTTCGGCTTCGATGAATCCGTTGATTTCTCGTTCAAGAACGGGTGCTCCGATTGAACAGGAGCCCCTTCCCCTTGTCGATTCTGTCGCCATGCTTCATTTATATTCGATGGCTCTTCTATATTCGATGGCTCATCTGAAGATCGTTCACCATTCAAACGAGACGCTTCGAGTTCTTGTTGTTCGAGTTCGCGCTTTCTACGTTCTACACGCGATAAACGTTGATCATCTTTCATATTTTCAATCCTCAACTTTATCAATTTTTCTCTATTATCCCGAACCCGCATTGATCTGACAACGTTTCTAAGGAAAATCCGTCTTAAGCATGAGACCATATGATTGTTTCAGATGAAATCCGGGAAAGGAATATTAATTGGTGTTTGCCCAAATCAGAGATGCATACAACAAGTATGAATGAAAGGAGGAGAGCTGATGCGCATCGGAAAATTACGCATGTTGTTGGAGCAATATGGTGAGGCGACTCTACGTGATTTATTGGTCGAGATGTATCGTCATACTCCAAAAGATGTGATTGATGATCAAGACTTTGATTTTATGATCAGCCAGTTCACACGCTATAAAGAAAAAAAACATTCGGAAGAGCGTCATTCGCTCTCACAAACGATTACGTTAGCTGAACGTTTTGTCGATTCAGCATATGAACATTTATATATTCGTCCCAATCAAGTCATGTCCGACCGTGATCAAAAAAATTGGTATATCCACGCCAAAAAGATCATTCGTGATTTAGCCCACTATGCCGAAGAATATACTGAGGCACGCACGATGTATGAAGAGATGTTTTATCTTCTGTCAACGTCAGCCGGAGAAGAACCTCTCTTTTCAACGAGCGACCCGTTTCGCCTATTGAAAATCTCACAAGTCACGATGCTCCAAAAACTCATCCACTACTACCAACTAGACGCACCGATTGATACCGTCTGGATTGACCGCGCTTTATATACTGCCCTCCACGTGCCAAAAGACGTGGATTCCACACGAATCGATTTACTATCAACCTTGCCGATTGAACACAGCCAAGCCAACACGAGAAAGATTCTTCACGCACGCATTCTCAAACTGTGTGAGCGGATGTTAGAAAAATCCCAGACAGAAGATACCGCACTTGAAAACTATCAAGCTCTTAAAATGTTAGAGCTCCGTCTCCTCGTCGCCGAAGGTAACTTACAAGAAGCCGAACAGAAGCTATTTTCAGAGTATATCCCTTTTTTTTCACATCGTTCCGAACCGTTCCGTGTCTACGTCGATTTCTTAGAGAGCCATGGCCATACGGATGAAACAAAACGATTAAAACGATTAGCAAAAGAAAAACGTATTCGATTTTAGATCAGACAAAAAAAGGGAGTCAATCGATGACATCGGTTGACTCCAATACATGATATGAACGAGGGGTGTTCATTTGAAAAGGAGGACAGAAAGTTGGTGCAGAACTTTCTTCCTACACATATAAGTATAAAGTAACGATTGTAACCGTTACCAAATGACTTATTGCATTTTTGTGAACGTTTTCACGTTATTCGATCGTGTTCATGATCCCTAAACCAACGACAGATAATAACACGATTAATACGAAGACATACACCATCTCATTGGGTGATTGAAATCCTTCGTGAATCTCTACCTCTTCTTCGACAATGATGTTCTCATGAATCACTACTGGTTCAGTTTCGGCCATAACCGTAGTCGGAGCAGCAATCATGAACAACATAGATACGAGAATCAGTTGATAAATATATTTCATCATAAACTCCTAATTGATTGGTTTCATTGTGATTAAGTATATCATGTCTTCGCCACACGTCACGTCTGACATTTGACGAAACTCACAGATCTATCAGCGTAACTAATCAGTTTTTCTGAATCGGATGCTTACAATCTATTTAATTTCATGTTTTTATGAAAGTTGTTGATTATTTTCATCAATCAGGTTTCATGAGAATGCCATACAACTTTAAGTAAGATAGCGCTTACAATTTAATTGTACTTATTAACTCATTCAGAAAGAAGGATTCTCCTTGAAACGAGCGCTACGCTTTGTAGAATGTAGGCAATTAGCTATGCAGGAACGCATCTCCATTCAGTCGTTATACCCCTTATCAAAGACACCCCCGCTCCTTTCCTTACCTCCTCATCAGCACGTGTACATCGCTTTAAACAAAAATAATCCATTAGCTGCTTTTGTTGCGAATGACGAGCATTTAAAAGCGTTTCAAATCATTCAACTCTCAAAGGCGACATATCACGATCGTCATGTGTTTCGCGGGTTGCTTGACCGAATCATGTATGAACGAAGTCGTGAAACCACACACCCAATTACATACTATCTTCAGGAAGAGGACTATCATAATCAAGATAAGCTTCAAATATATGAGGCAACTGGGTTTCAAGTATTCCATCAAACGAATACGTATCACTTGCCATTCATTCCTTGTGAGAAAGCATCGCATACGTACTGGACCCTCGAATTGATAGACTATTCACGAAGAGCGAATTGGCTCACTTTTCGTAATGCGCATTGTCATGTCTTGCCGGGCGCCATCCCGATGACGGATGAACAATTCGCACATGCAACTCGGCAACAAACACTGTTCTACACATTAAACTGGTGTCACCAACCAATCGGAATCATGAAAGTACGACTACATATGTATCACGTGTGCGTCCAAGAAATTCAATTAGATTGTGACGAGTCTATGTTGCGGGATGCCCTTTCCTTTCTTCAACAAAAGTTTTACGATGCGTTCAGATATATCGACGAGGCTCGTATTTCTACGACCAACCTGCAATCTGACTTGAATTTTGCACTTCGAAAGCAAGGTGCTCAAGTGTCGTCAGGCGGGATATATATGCTTACACAACAAGTGCTACCGACTTCACTCTATTGATCAATAAAAAAGACGTCGATTGCATCAACTCATTCTCGCGGGAAAAAGTTGTTCATTCAACGTCTTTTATTCTGCAGCAGTTGTCGATTCCATCGCCAAAGGCGGCATTTCCTTAAACAGTTCTGTCCGCAGTCCCGTGTCTCTCAAATCGAGCGATTCAATCCGATCAAATTTGATTTGACGATCGACGACATTGAACCAATACGTGATGTTCGGCTCATCCTTGAAACGAATCGCATAATTTGATCCATTCAAATGAAAATCGACCTCGGTAGACAGCAACTCCGTCGGACCAATCTGTTTATGGGTGGTTAACCGTTCGAGCACAACTTGCTCTTCATTGATGCGATAATCGACAAACGTCGCAAGCGAGAGTCCAAACACAAATGATACTAGGGCGAACATGCCCACCAATCCCATTGTGATTTTTCCGTTCATTTCGCTGTCCCTCCCTCTCTTATTATATCGGATATGGTCGAAACGTTGTGAAGTGACATTTTGTTCAACTTTAGGCAAACTGAAGGTTGAGGAGGAATGTTTATGCAAATCGATCATACTGGAATCGCCGTCCGTGATTTAGACGAAGCGATCACATTTTATACAACTGTGCTTGGTGGAGAACTGATTGACCGTTATACGAATACAGCCATTGGGGTGGAAACCGAGCTAGCTGTCATTCACATCGGCGAAGATGTCATCGAATTGTTGCGCCCAACAAGTAATACGAGTCCGATCGCGCGTTTCATGAAAGCACGAGGAAAAGGCGTCCATCATATCGCATATCGTGTAGAAGATTTAGACATCGCTATCGCTACACACAAACAAAATGGCATCACTTTTTTAGAAGATACACTACGTACGACCGCAAAAGGTCGCCGTTTGATCTATATGGACCCACGTCATTCAGGTGGTGTCATCACCGAGCTTTGTGATTATCCTACGCAAAAGCAGTAAGAGACGTCGCTCTTACTGCTTCAACAAAGTATTTTCTATGATTTGACGGTTCTTTTCTTTTAGACGTTCGTTATGAGAAGAGACCATTGCCGTAGCGGTCGCATTCGGGTCAATATACGTTTTGGCCCGATTCACCGCATTCGCCGCATCTTGGAATGCCCCTGCAATCAAATGGACCTTTCCTTCATGCGTCAGAATATCACCTGCAGCATATAATCCCGGAACGGATGACTCACTCCCCGCGTTCCCTTTCACATAAAATCCATTGACCATTTCGACGTTCAATTCACTGTTCCGAAGGAGTTCCGCATCTTGTTCATACCCGTGATTGATGACGACCTCATCGACATCGACCACACTTGTTTCTCCCGTGTCAATCTGTGTTAACAGCACTTGCTGAATCGATTGCCCATCATGAGAAATCAAGTCCGTGACTTTTGACTGGGGGCAACAATCGACTCGGCTTTCTTTAATCTTGTCGACTTGCGCTTCATGACCTCCGAGCTCTTCTTTTCGATAAACCAAAATGACTTGCTCCGCAATCGGCTCGAGTGCATTGGCCCAATCGACGGCACTATTTCCACCACCTGAAATCAAGACCCGCTTCCCTTTAAACCGCTCCAGTGACTTGACCGTATAATGAAGGTTTGACAATTCAAATCGCTCTGCTCCGCTGATTTCGACCTTGTGTGGTTTCAAGATGCCGCTCCCGGTCGCGACGATCACCGTTTTGGATACGTGATGACCATTCGACGTGTCGATCCCGAATAATCCATCCTGGCGTTTTGAAATCGACTCCACTTTCTCCCCTAGGATGACCGTCGGCGAAAAGGTGAGGCCTTGTTGGACGAGTTGATCGATCAGATTTGCTCCCGTCGTCGGAAGGAGCCCCCCTACATCCCACACCATTTTTTCTGGATAAACGTGCAGCTTTCCACCTAGTTGAGGTTGAAATTCGATTATTTTTGTTTTCATGCCTCTTAATCCACTATAAAAAGCAGCATATAACCCTGCCGGACCCCCACCGATAATCGTCACGTCGAATTGTTCCTCGCCCATCGTCGTATCCTACCCTTCTATGTAGATGATTTACTTACCTTAAAAATGATAATCATTCTCATTAGATGATAACCCGTTTCTCTGTCTTTTACAAACTTTTTCCCAACACTATCCTCCATTGGTTTTTCTTCATCAAAGGTCGGGTAAGGAAAGATGAATCAAAGGGAAGGATGTGCGCTATGGAGTGGATGGATCTTGCATTGATCATCGTGTCCTGTTTTTGGCTTGTGGAGACATGGAAATTTCATAATCGAAAAGAGGCAACGGACGGTTCCGTCGAGCGAAAAAGCTTTTATTTCGTAGCGTCGACGATGATTGTCATGTTCTCTTTGTCTATCATCTATTCAATCTTTGTTGAGGCGCGTCCATCAATGGCTCAACGCATACTTGCTCTTTCGTTTTACATAGCGGGTGTATCATTACGGTATTGGGGAATTTTCCACCTTCGTCATCAATTCACCCGACACGTTGTCGTTCGTCCTCAAGACGAGCTCGTCAGCTCTGGCCCCTATCGTTTCTTACGCCATCCCTTATACACAGGATTATTATTCATTACGTTAGGCTTCTCATTGTATTTTCTTCATTGGGCAGTCGCTTTGATCGGTACCGGTCTTACGGCTCTTGCGTTACTATATCGGATTCGGATTGAGGAGGGGATGCTGACCCGTCACTTCGGTCAATCGTATGTATCATGGTCAAAGTCACGCAAACGATTATTTCCGTTTATCTATTAAAAAGGAGTCCGGTGTTCCCGGACTCCTTGCTTGTTTAAACAGAGTAGCGACTGAGCAATCGAACGACGACGATTCCTGCAATGAACGCGATGACACTGAGCGTCCACATGAGAGCAGTGGCCGGCACTCCCGGAAATACGACGGCGAGCGAACCAACTACCAATCCGATAATGACCGAAAACGTCATTCCTGGGAAATTCGCCAACAAATAGCGAATCACTTTACTACTGACAATAAAGCCGACCGCAACGCCTGCCCCAACAATTCCGATAATGAGCAAATTGAAGTTCGAGATGGCGCTGATCACTGTCGGATATACCCCAATCAGCAACAATACGAACGATCCGCTGATTCCAGGAAGTAACATCGCCATACTTCCTAACCACCCAGACAAGAACAAGAGGAGCGCTGTTCCAAAGGTAACGTCCGTAATGATAGACGAATCAACCGGATTGAGAAACGCCATGCTCGCTACGAGTACCGTTGCTACAATCATGGCAATCACATGAATGGGACGAATCGATGCACGTGACTTAAACTCTACAAAAAGTAACGGAATGATCCCTAAAATCAATCCGATAAAGAAGAATTGTGTCGGCGCATAATATTCGAGCAACAAATACTCGATAATTCGACTTAAGGCGATGATGGCTGTTCCCATCCCAATCGCTAGTGGGATTAAGAAACCAATATACTTTTTCCAATATCGGCTGAATACACCGCTGATTGCTTCAATCAATTGATCATAGATGCCTAAAATAACTGCGATGGTACCGCCGCTTACACCAGGAATCAAATCACTCGTTCCCATGGCCATTCCCCGCCAAATATTCTTCCACTCCATAATGTATCTCCTTTACATATATCTTTCCTCAAGCACTTAGTATAGTCGAGAACGAGCGTTTGCGCATCCGCTTTTAGACCGAGAAAGGAGTCGAGCGTGTCTCTTTTTTCATATAGTCAAAACGAGATCCCGAAATCATCATTTCCTTTTCTTTTTGGAATCCGAGTCGCGTATACAACCGATGAGCCGCTTGATTGTCTTGATCCACGTTCAAGGTGACGGCCGGGACACCACGTTCTGCCGCGACAGTACAGATCTGTTCAATCAACTTCGTCCCGATGCCACGACCACCATACGCCTCTAGTACAGCGAGTGAATCGATGTATTGAACGAACCCTTCCGTCTCAACATCTAATTCCACTTTGCTCCCATGCGCCGTCAACCATTCCCGAATCGGGCGATCTAATGCTTCCGCCTCGTCCCCTCGATACGAAATGATCATTCCCGCCACTTCCCCTTCTACATCGGCGACCCATATATTTTCGTGGCTTAAACGATTCTTCGGTTTTTCCACCCACATCGCCAATCGCTCTAATACTTCATCGGTATTCGTTGACCCCGTCAACGTATACGCGATGTCATGAATCGCCTGATACATGAGCGGTGCGATTTGTGTACAATCTTGCTTCGTTGCTTGTCGAATATTCATCATTGATCCCTCCATCACCTAGTCTAGCATAGGCAAACACATCGATTGTTTGTCCACGCCCGTTTTGTGGCATGATATAGAGAGAAAGGGGCGAAATGAAATGAAAGCAATCATTACTGGAATGAACGGCACGGTAGCACCGGTTGTTGCCGAAGCGTTACAGCGTCATGGCATTGAGGGGATTGCATGGAATCGTGAGCAAGTGTCCACGACAGACGAGCAGGAGATGCGAGAATTCATTGAAAGCATCCGCCCGGACTATTTTTTACATATCGGTATGGGACCGGTTGAATGGGCCGAGACGCTCGCTCGTTTATGTGGGGAGATGAAGATTCCGTTCTTGTTCACGAGTACAGTGTCGATTTTTTCAGATGATGTGACTGGACCGATTTCACCGGACACGGCGCCAGATGCTGAAGATGACTACGGAAAGTATAAACGTGATTGCGAACGAGCCATCGCTCGTGTCAACCCGGGTGCTCAGATTGTTCGTCTTGGATGGCAGATTGGGGATGAAGCCGGATCGAACAATATGATGGACTATTTTACGAACGAGATGAAACAACGAGGGGTCATAGAAGCGAGTGAGCATTGGTATCCATCTTGCTCATTTTTACCGGATACAGCGGAAGCTTTATTCGAAATCTTGACGAAACGTGGACCCGGCATCTATCAGCTAAACGGGAATGCGAACTATTCGCTTTATGACATTGCCGTCGGACTAAAAGAGCTTCATGACGCCGATTGGCAGATTGAATGCACGGATGAACCGAAACGGGATAACCGAATGATTGACCCGTCCGTCCCAATCCGTCCGATTTCAAAGCGTCTCAATTTACAAACGAAATAAACCGCACTCCATACTAAACGCCTACTCCATCAAGAGTAGGCGTTTGCTTATTCGATTCATTTTACATCAGTCAAACGCAGTTTACTTTTTGGTAGACTCGGCATATCAACGAAACTATAACTCAAGTCTTGAGGAGGAACGGTATACGAGAACTCCTCCGTAAACAACTCAATGACTTGTTCTAGAATCGCAATCGTCACATGCTCCCCTGCACAACGATGTCCAAAATCCACGTCTCCTCCTCCTTGCGGGATAAAATTGAACGGACTCTCCTTCCAGTCCATAAAGCGAGCGGGATTAAATTGATCAGGTTCTACCCAAATCGAGGAGTCGTGGTTCGTTCCGTAAAGATCAAGGAGCGTCAGCGTTCCTTCCGTAAACGTATATCCGTCCCATTCAAAATCGGTTTTGACTCGAGCTGCCGCAACAGGAAAGAACGGATAGAAACGTCTCACTTCTTGGACAAAGGCCGTTTTCGACACCTGTCCTTGCTTTACTTGTTCTCTTTCTTTAGGGAATTGATAAAGCGCTAGAACCGTAAAAAGAACGTAGACCGAGATGGCAACAGTCGGTCGCAAAATGTTTAACACTTCGACAGCCACTACTTCTTCAGGCAACAACTCACCAGATTCATCTCGATGCCACGCGAACTCATAAAGTGCCGTCTGTTTATTCGGTAATAATCGATTTGACCGTACTTCTTTGACCATCTGTCGAATCCACGCCTCGGCCGAACTTCTTGCCTTCCGCCCTTGCAAATAAGTTGGACCTAACGAAGTACCCGATTCAAATAACAATCTCATCTCATCGGTCCGCTTCGCTACTTCGTCTAGTGCAAGCGGAACTCCCGCCCACTCACAGACGGCTTTCATCAATACCTGTTGTGCCTCGTCATATAAAACGATTTCTTCTCCAGCATGCCGGATTCTTTTCCATTCACGGTCCGTCAATCGAAGCAGACGATCGATGTTTTCCTTCGTCATCAATGACATGAACATTCGCTTTCGGTGTGTATGTGCCGTCCCATTCAATGTTTGCACCCCATCTTCCCCGAATAGGGTTTTGAGAAGACGTTTCGGCGCGGCATCCTGACGTGTAAATTTGTCCGCATCATAGAACAAGGCAGCAGCGTCCTCTCCTCCGAGACAAATCACGCGTTCTCCGAGCAAACGCGTTTCAAAAATATTCGACTGAAAACTTTTACGTCGATTCGCCACAAACAAATATCCTTCCCGTAGAAAATCGACACTATGGTCGAGCCCTTCTTGCTTTGGAATGACTTTCCCCATCCTACTCACCCTTTCTCTTTTTTCGAACTATAAAGGATGTTCCCCCGTTGTTAGCGAACAAACCTAATATCGAAAGGAGCGAGTGACATGCTACCGTTCTTACTGACATTACGCCGGATTGTCCGCGGAATTTGGCGCGGTCTCCGCGACCCCGAGTTTCAAGTGTTATTTAGCCTCGCCTTTCTCACTGTTCTGTCCGGTACGCTGTTTTACACACGGTTCGAGGCGATGCGTTGGTTGGACGCACTTTACTTCAGCGTCATCACATTGACGACCATCGGATATGGTGACTTCGCCCCTCAGACAGATATCGGCAAAATTTTCACAATCGGATATGTGTTAACGGGGGTCGGCATTATGGTCGGTTTCATCACAAAAGTATTTGACCACTTACAAAAAGCACGACTTGATGAATTGGAAGCAAAACAAAAGACGCCACCCTCTGATTCATGAGGATGGCGTCGATGCGTTTAAGATACTTTTCGATTCTCAATTTCAAGCTGTTGATTGAATCGTTTCGTTTCGGCAATGACAACGCCCGACAAGAACAAGAGACCAATCAAGTTCGGAATGGCCATCAAACCGTTGAAGACGTCGGATAGCGCCCATACCAAATTCAAATTGGTCGTCATGGCACCGAGACCGGCGACGAGCACGAAAGCAATCCGATATGGAAGAATCGACTTTTGCCCAAACAAGTAATGGATGGACCGTTCGCCGTAATACGACCAACCGAGAACGGTCGAGTAAGCGAATAGGACGAGACCGATCGTGACAATGTAGCCACCTGCCGGACCGAGGAACAGTTCGAATGTGGCCGAAGTCAATTCCACCCCTTCTAGTCCTGTCCCGATTTGACCACCCATGACGAGTGTCAACCCTGTCACCGAACAGACGACAAGCGTGTCCAAGAAGACTTGTGTCATCGAGACGAGCGCTTGACGACCAGGCATATCTGTTTTCGCTGCCGCTGCAGCAATCGGAGCGGAACCAAGACCCGCCTCGTTCGAGAACACACCACGTGCGACCCCGTAACGAATAGCTGCCCCAATCGCGCCTCCACCGATAGCCTCTGCACTGAACGTACTGCTAAAGATCAGCGCGAATGCATCTGGAATAAGCGAGTAGTTCATGATCATGATCAATAGACCACTACCTAAATAAAAGGCGATCATGACAGGAACAAAATAGCTGACTACTTTTCCGATCGAACGCACGCCTCCAAGAATGACTGCCCCTGTAAAAATCATGATGAGAATTCCTGATATGTAGAGTGGTACATCAAATGTCGTTTTGAGCGCGAGCGCGACAGAGTTCGTTTGGACCCCATTACCAATCCCGAAAGCCGCAATCGAGGCAAATGCCGCAAATGCTACTGCTAACCAGCGTTGATTCAATCCTCGTTCCAGATAATACATCGGTCCACCAGCCATCTGACCGCGTTCATCCGTGACCCGATACTTTACAGCCAGAACAGCTTCCGCATACTTCGTTGCCATCCCAAAGAATCCGGATACCCACATCCAGACGATGGCTCCCGGCCCTCCTAACACAACCGCTGTCGACACCCCGACGATATTCCCCGTACCGACGGTCGCCGCAAGCGCGGTCATGAGCGCCTGAAAGTGACTGATATCCCCTTTAGAAGATTGATCCTGGTTTTTCGAAAACGCCAATTTCAACGCATACGGTAATTTGGTGATTTGAATCCCACCTAGACGCACCGTCAAGTAAATGCCTGTCCCCACAAGCAAAATTAAAAGCGGTGGTCCCCATACAAAATTGGATGCCGTACTCACCCATTCACTAAATGATTGCCCCATACAAAGTATCCCCTTTCCCCGAAAAATAGTGTACATCCCTATTTTTTCAGAATACTTAGAACAATGCAAAAGTATTGTGCTAAAACAACTGTTCAAAACGTACATCTGTACAAAAACAGCGAGACGAATTTAATCGTCTCGCTGCGACTCAGGCTTCTCTCGTTGCAAAGGCGCTTTCCAATCAAATGTATCCGGTACATAATCGAGCCCACCTGGGTGAAACGGTTGGCAACGGATCAGTCGGCGAGCGGTTAAATAACTCCCTTTGACGGCCCCGTGTTTTTCAATTGCTTCAATCCCGTAATGCGAACAGCTCGGATAAAATCGGCATGTCGGCGGCTTTAATGGTGAAATAAAGCGTTGATAACCTTGAATCCCTTTTACTAGTACACGTTTCACACGATTTCGCCTCACTCTTTTGAATTAGTGCCATCATAGCGCGATTTGAAACGTTTGTCATGTGCATCGTTTTATGTATCAAATCCTTTTCCATCTCCTTACAAATGAGCAAGTTGGGCGATATTCAAGAGCAAGTTTGTTATGATAGTCAACATAACTATTGACCGAATCGAAAAGAAGAGGTGACGAATGATGAAACAATTACTAATGGTCGGCGCAGGATCTATGAGTGAGGCACTCGTTCGAGGATGGATTGACTCTGGGATCGAACCGACAAACATCACGATGACGAACCGAAGTGACCGGGAGCGATTGCTCACACTGCAAGGTGAGCTCGGTGTTCACATCGTCGAAGAAGAAAACGTCAACGACTATGAGATCGTCGTATTAGCGATGCAACCGGATGGTGTCATTCCGTACGTGGAATCGAAAGAGTGGAAAAACCCACTTCTCGTATCTGTCGCGGCACACATCGAACCGAGTCAGTTAGAAGAAGCTTCAGGCTTACCAGCCGTGTGCGCCATGCCGAACACGCCTGTCGCATACCGGAGCGGGATGACAGGCTTATGGTTCGGTCCTGAAACAGATGATGCCGATCGCGCAAAAGCGACTGCCCTCTTTGAGCGTGTCGGTCGAACGGCCATCACGGATGCGAAGACGATGTCTGCATTCATGGCAGCCGCGGGTTGTAGCCCGGCCTTCTTTTATGAGATTGTCGGTGCGATGACACCGGTCTTAACCGATGTCGGATACGATGAAGCGACGGCTCGTCAAATTGTCGCCCAAGCAATGAAAGGCTCAGCTGAGTTACTTTCACACGAGACACGCGCAACGAATGAACTGATTGCTGACGTGGCTGCTCCCGGTGGACCGACAGACCGAGGTGTCGGTGTACTGCGTGAGCGTAACCTTGCCGACGTGATGGCTTCAGCCTTACGTGAGAGCGCTAAAGAAGAGCATGAAACGATTGAAGAGGCGTAAACGATATTCGTTTACGCTTTTTTATGTTCACTCGACCTTATTCATTATCAAATATAACTTTTTACATGAACAATATTTCACTTTTCCTGTGAACGTGATACGATAGCGAATGAGAATCGTTATCAAAAGATAGGAAGGGTATTATGAATCGATTACGTCATATCACGTTGAATCAAACCGTCATTCTATCTGATTTGACAAAAATTGATGATCGCTTGCGCCGCCGAATGATTTCACTTGGATTTTATGAAGGGTGTTCGGTACGAGTAAAACGAAAAGCTATTTTTTCAGGACCGCTCACGATTGAACAAGTAGATCATCAACAAACTATCGCCATCCGAAGATCAGATGCCGAAAAAATCGGAGTGATTGTGCCATGAATCAACGAATCGCATTGATTGGCAACCCAAATACAGGAAAAACTTCATTATTTAATCGATTGACAGGCTCGTTCGCCCACGTCGGGAACTGGGCAGGCGTCACAATCGAACAAAAAGTTGGTCAGTTGCACGGGAAAGTTGGACAGCTCATCGACTTGCCTGGTGTATACGACCTAGACCCGCTCTCAGCAGATGAGGCCATTGTTTCTCGTTTCTTACTTCACGAACCGTTTGACGGGATGATTAACATCGTCGATGCCTCGCAGCTAGAACGAAACTTACAACTCACGCTACAACTTTTAGAGATGGGACGTCCGCTTCAAATCGGCTTAAACATGGTTGACGTAGCGGAAAGCCGTGGGATGCATGTTGATCTCGACAAATTAAAAGCACTCCTTCAAGTAGATGTCTTCCCCATTACGGCACGAACGGGAGATGGATGTGATGTCTTGCTCTCATCGATCCAAATGGAAAAACGTCAACCGTTCGAGTTGAACTATGGTCTTGAAACAGAAGAAGCGATTACACAAATCCTTCGTTTAACGGGCCTTTCGAGAACAGATCGTTGGATTGCGATTCAATACTTGGCTGGGAATCGAATCATCGTTGACCATTTAGAGACGTCTTTCCCGGATGTCGTCACCGTTCGTAAGCATCTCGAAGCCACTCTCGGACGTTTTGCACACGCACATATCACTGAGCGTCGTCGCGATTGGGCGAAACAGATTCGACACCAAGTCATTGAAAATCAAAATGCACAGGACGTGACGATGACCGATCGTATCGATGCCGTTGTGACACATCCCATTTTAGGTTTGCCCATCTTCTTCGGGGTCCTGTATGCGCTGTTTCATGTGACATTCAACTGGATTGGTGCACCGCTCTCCGATGCGTTAGACGGACTATTGTCTGGTCCGATCACATCAGGAACGGTTTGGATGTTAGAGGCTGTAGGCGCTTCTCCATTCATTCAAGCCCTTCTCGTAGACGGCGTCATTGCAGGTGTCGGGGGCGTATTGGTTTTCGTCCCGCAAATCTTTGTACTCTTTTTCTTCATTTCATTTTTGGAAGACTCGGGATATATGGCTCGGGTCGCCATCGTGATGGACCGTTTCATGCAACTCGTAGGGCTGAACGGAAAAAGCTTCATCCCGATGATTATCGGGTTCGGATGTAACGTCCCTGGAATCATGGCTGCCCGAACGGTGGAAGAGGAACGAGAACGTCTTGTTACCATCTTCATCTCACCGTTCATGTCTTGTTCGGCCCGACTTCCGATTTACGCTGTGTTTGCGGCAAGTTTCTTTGCCACTCATCAAGCGCTCGTCGTTCTCTCGCTTTACATGCTTGGAATTTTCCTTGCCTTGATTGCCGCAAAAATCTTTACGAAGGCACTAGCCGCTGAAGATCAGACAAGCTTATTCATCGTCGAACAACCCCCATATCGTGTCCCTCAAGGACTAACGTTGTGGCGTAGCACTTGGCAAAAAGCCAAAGGATTCGTTCGAAAAGCGGGTACATTTATTTTTGGTGGTTCTGTGTTCATCTGGCTACTTGCCTATTCAGGTCCAAATGGCTTTGATGTACCGATGAACGAGAGCTTCTTGGCCATGATTGGTGGATTGATTGCGACAGTACTCATCCCTCTCGGATTTGGGACTTGGCAAGCAGGCGCCTCGCTCATTACCGGATTCTTGGCAAAAGAAGTTGTCGTGTCTACAATGGCAATCATCTATGCGGTCGGCGAATCAGATTTATCGGAGTCGCTATTGCCCATCTTTACCCCGCTCAGCGCCTATAGCTTCATGGCATTCGTTTTGCTGTATGTCCCTTGTTTGGCGACAGTCGCGGTCATCCGGCGAGAAGTTGGTAGTGCTAAGTTGACGTGGTTCGCCAGTTTATATGGTCTTGGCGTTGCCTATGTCGTGTCACTGATCATTTATCAAGTTGGTCGCTTATTCGGATTTGCGTAAGGAGGAAGATCATGTCATTCTTTGACCTACTCATCGGATTCATTGTTTTTGGATATGCCGCATTTTCGCTTTACCGCTACACACGTAAAGCAAAAGGCGGGAAATGTGCAACATGTGAAATTGAACCGACCTGTACAACGGCATGCGACGCAGCCGATTGGGATAAAATCATTGCGGAAGCTTTACAAAAAGAGCCTTCAGCTTTGCATTCAACCACGAAAAAAGACTGAATCGAATTCAGTCTTTTTTCTTATAGCATATGGATCGTCGTGACAATCATCGCGACCACAAGAATGCCAGGCAATAAGTTAGCCACTCGTATTTTTGTAATACCAACCAAGTTCAAGCCAATCGCCACAATCATTACCCCACCGGTCGCGGTCATCTCTAAAATAAAGCTGTCCATAAGCGACTCTGGAATGAATTTCATGATTTGAATGGCGAGTAGTGCGATTCCGCCTTGATAGATGAGTACAGGTACTGCTGAAAACATCACACCGATGCCAAGCGTCGAACTCAACACGAGGGCTGTAAATCCATCAATCAATCCTTTCGTATACAGGACGTCATGATCGCCACGTAACCCACTATCGAGCGCCCCAATGATTGCCATCGCACCGATGACAAAGATGAGCGTTGCTGTAACGAACCCTTCCGCTACACTCGATTGACTTCCGAGACGCCGTTCAAGACGATAGCCGATTTCATTCAATACTTCATCTAACTTCCACCATTCCCCGAGCGCAGACCCAACGACAAGACTTCCGATGACAATCAAGAAGTTTTCACTTTTCATCCCCATTTGAATGCCGAGCAAGATGACCGCAAGCCCGATTGCTGCCGTCACCGTCTCTTTCATACGCTCTGGAATGCGGTGAAATAAGAGACCTAACAATGACCCGATGACGATTAATCCGGCATTGACGAGGGTTCCCGTTAGCACCATGTCGCATTCCCCGTTTCTTTATGTATTGAAAGGAATATACCAATTGCTTTCGTGCCGTGTCAATATACAAAAAAGAGCCACTTCTCGCAAGAAGTGGCTTCGCGGAAACCCATGTTCCGGTGGGTTTCTCGAGGGTTTGGCACCCAAGTGATTCTGACTGGGCTCGAACCAGCGACCTCTACCCTGTCAAGGTAGCGCTCTCCCAGCTGAGCTACAGAATCAGGTCGTGTCCTCTCTTAAGGACACTATTAATATATCAAGAAACTATTAAGTTGGCAACAACTTTTTTTATTTTTTTACAGACTTTTTTAACGAGTCATCTGCTGGCGATCAATATGCCGGCAGAGGCGTTCCAAATTACCCGCATAAACGGAGACGAGCATGTTCTGATATAAGGTGTCACGGTCCCAATGAAGACCGTTCGCTTTAGCCACACGCTGAGACGGAACGTTTTCTGGATGAATGAGTGAAATGATTTCCTTCTCTCCTTCAGTGAAGGCATACTGCATCAATCGCGCGGCCGCCTCACGTCCGTAACCCATATGCCAATGCTTCGGTGACAACCAATAACCGACTTCTAGCTCGAGTTTACCGTCTAACTCATGAAGCAACGTACCTGCATGACCAATCGGTTCATCACTTTCGAACGTCATCAGCTTCAATAGTCCCGTCTGGCGTCCCGTTTCATAGCGGGCCAATTGACGTTCGAACCATTCGATTGTTTGTTCGTCTGTATACGGTCTCCCATCCGGACTGATGAAGCGCATCACCCGAGGATCTTGGAGAAGCGACTTAACAAAATAGAAATCAGAGATCGTGTACGGCTCAAACCGCAAACGTTCGGACTGCAACTCAACAAGATGCATCGTTTTCCGCCCCTTTCTTCCATCTCATAATCTGAATTATTCAATTCCCGTTTTCAGCTTGTTTCAATCCTTTACGATACAACTTTTAATCCGACCACACTGCCGATAATCATCATCAGATAAAAGATACGCCAGCGGCTTTTGGACTCATTTAAATAGAGCATGCCTAGAATGACGCCACCTGCGGCTCCGATTCCGACCCAGATGGAGTAAGCCAAGCTTAACGGAATGTCTTCAAGCGACTTCGAGAGCCAATAAAAACTGAGCGCGAACGACAAAATCGATAAGATTGACCATTTTAAAATTTGATACCCTTTTGATTTCCCCATAAAGAAAACGGCTGTCATCTCAGCAATCCCTGCACCGATCAAATATACCCAACTCATGCTTCTTCTCCTCCTGTCACTTGTTTCAACCCGATGATTCCGATGATCAACGTCGTCACAAGTAAAAGTTTCCAGCCGCTGAGCGCCTCGTCAAAAAGAAGAGCACCGACAATCACCGTTCCAACCGCACCGATTCCCGTGAAGACGGCATACCCTGTACCTGCAGGTAAAACCCGGAATGCTTTGGCGAGTAAGCCGAAACTGACAACCAAGAGTACAATCGTCCATAACGTCGGACCAAGAACGGTAAACCCTTCAGACAATTTCATCGTCGTTGCCCAAATGATTTCAAGTAATCCTGCGAACAAAAGAGAAATCCAGGCGACTTTTTCCTTATCCATTCCAACCCACACCTTTCTTGAAGATTCGGAAAGCGGCTTGTTGTCGCATCTCCCGCTCATTTTCAAATGTAAATAGAGACAATAAGGCACCATCTAGAAAGCAATAGTACGCAGCATAGAGCTCATCGAGTGGTTGCGATGGTAAGTCTCCACGCTCCATCGCGAGACGAAACTGTTCTTTTTCAAACCGCTTTAACTCCGTCTCTACCTTTCCGATGACTTCTTCAATATAGTCCCGAAATTCTGGGGGTGGTACGAGGAGCATCCGTTTCGTCAACATCCACGTCTCGTGATCGCTAAAGAATGACGTGAGCGTACGAACGATCGACTCAATCCGTTCTAAAGGTGGTCGGTCCTCGGTATCCTCACATGTCTGTCGCCATGCTTCTTCGTAACGATTCGCCATATCGGTCACGACTTGCTTAAACAATTGTTCTTTCCCATCGATGTGAGCATACAAAGAAGCCTTTCGGATGCCAACGTCTTCGGCAACCGCCGCAAGTGATAATCCTTCATATCCTTCACGGGCAAACCGTGTCCGAGCGGATTGCATAATTTTCTCTTTTGTATTCACGAGTCTCACTCTCCTTCCTCCTCACTTTACCTAACGAACGGTAGGTAGTCAAGATTTGTGTTTGTTTTTCCGCTCATGATTCCCCACAATATAAGGTGAAAGAGGTGATGAAGAATGATTGATCAATTGAACGTATCGATTCCGACGGGGAAGGTCCGTGGTCAAAAACGGATTGTCCGCGTGTTTCGACCAGACTGGGTCGATGCCAACACCCCACTTCCTGTCCTTTATATGCATGATGGGCAAAATGTATTCTCAGGAAGCACGGCTACATATGGAGAAGGATGGGAAATTGACCGCTGCATCGATACACTCCAGCTTCCACTTATGGTCGTCGCCATTGCAAGTGCTCCGAACTGGTTAGATCGTTATGACGAGTATTCATATGAAGAAGATGAGATGTTATATCGCCGTATCGGACCGGAACTTGCGAAAACGCGCCCAACCCTTGGTGGTCAAGGTCGTTTGTATACAGATTGGCTTATGAACGACTTAAAACCACGAATCGACAAAGAGTATGCGACAGATCCAGAAGATGTCGGCGTCATGGGGAGCTCGATGGGAGGTGTCATCTCTTTATATATGATGGCAACCTATCCTTCCATCAAAAGAGTGGGATCCCTCTCCACCGCTGCATGGGCGAATCTGGATCCATTGATCCAGGCTATCCAGCAAGCCGATATCTCTGGAAAACTGTATATGGACATCGGAACGAATGAAGAGAGCGGACCGATCACAGCGAAAGATTACTTGTTCACAAATGCAAAACTGATTGAAGCCATCGCTAAAAAAGGTATCGCATTCCGATATGAAGTGGAACCGGATGCGATTCATCACGAATCAGCCTGGCGCCGCCGTTTGCCTCACGCCCTTCGTTATTTGTACGACGTCACATGAAAAGAGCGAATTCTTTTTACGGAATTCGCTCTTTCGTTTAAATGACCCAGTTGCCGTCACGCATGATTGCTTCGCGCGTGCCGTCTTCCCGTTCACCATCGATATTCATTTCAGCTGACCCAATCATGAAGTCAACGTGTGTCATCGAGTCATTCGCGCCGTTCGCCGCGAGTTCCTCTTGCGACATCGAAGGACCACCCTCGAGACACGTCGAGTAAGCACGACCTAATGCCAAGTGGCATGATGCATTCTCGTCAAACAACGTGTTGTAGAAGAGAAGACCTGAGTTTGAGATTGGCGAATCATCTGGAACGAGCGCCACTTCACCGATGCGGCGTGCTCCCTCATCCATGTTCAACAACTCATCAAGAGCCGCTTGTCCTTTTTTCGCTTCTGCCTTGACGACTTTCCCACCTTCAAACCAAAGCGTGAACTCGTCAATCAAGTTTCCGCTGTAGCTGAGTGGTTTCGTGCTCGACACGTGACCTTCCACAGAATCTTTATCTGCGAGCGTGAACACTTCTTCTGTCGGCATGTTCGCGATAAAGTCGATTCCATCGACGTTCGGACCGCCACCGCCAAGGAAGACGTGCTTTTTCGGAAGTCCGATTGTAAGTTCAGTGCCTGGTGCTTGGTAGTGCAACTTCGCATACTTTTTCTCTGTCAGCAACGTCGCACGGCTACGGAGTGATTGGTCATGTGTATCCCATGCCGCGACCACATCTTCTTGATCCATACGTGTTGCCGCGAAAATTGCTTGCCATAAAGCTGCGACTGCATCTTCACGCCCCGGGAATACTTTTTCAGCCCACGCTTCTGACGCACCCGCGACGATCGACCAACTCACGTTGTCACTCATCACATATTGACGCCATTTCGCAAGTGCTTGTCCGGCTGCACGGTTCGCATCTGAGATACGTGACGATTCGACGCCGTTCAAGGCATCCGGGTCGTCACTGACGATGGACAAGAATGCCGTCTTCTCTTCAGCCAATTGCTCAAAGCGAGCTTTTAACCAGTCCGGAAACTCTTTGAACGAGTCTGCTGGTGCATCGAAATAACGAATCTTCGATGTCTCCTCATCACTCCAATTGACGAATACTTGTTTCGCCCCTGCCGCATACGCAGCTTTCACCACATGACGGACAAGTGGTGCCTGGCTAATATCGGCACGTACCTCTAGCTGTTGCCCCGGTTGAATGTTTACACCTTTTTTCACAGCTAGCTCTGCATAGCGTGCGAAATCTGCCTCTGTCGGCATAGAAATCATAGACATATGTATCGTTCCTCCTTTTCAGTTATCTTTATTTTCTTAAATTTCAGGAAAAGTTGCAACCAATGCGCAAAAACGGGCATATTAGTAGATGAAGAATGAAGGAGGAATTTACTATGGCAGATTGGAAATCAACCTACACACACTTTTTGAAACAAGCGAAAGAAGACATCCACGACCGCGAACAACTCGGTGACTTACTCGTCCAAGGTGAACGCGCCCTCGCAAAAGTGACCGTAGACGTGGCATCCAATGAGATCAGCAATATCGAGCGCGAAGAAGAACTGACGCTCTACTTCCAGATGAAACAAATGCTGAATATGTTGCGCGCGCTATACAATGATCAATTTGAAATGCAACCTGACAAACAAGAAGAGCTCGTCGCGGCAATTCTATACTTCGTCTCACCGTTCGATGCGATTCCAGATGATGTACCACTTGGCCTATTCGATGATGCTCAGGTGATCGATTATGTACATGAACAATTAGCGAGTGATATCGACCGATTCCATAACGAATTGTGACTTGAAATGATGAACGAGTAGCAGTACGCTAGCAGAAGACTTACCAAAAGGAGGCGTAAGGCCTAGCCATTATCTATGTATGCTAAATCTCGAAAACGGGTTGCCCTTGAAACGGTACTGTTCATCATTGCCGGGACAATCCTTCAGTCTGTCTTTGTCAGTTTACTGCTCAAACCTAATGAAATCGGTTCAGGGGGAATCGTCGGAATCACGTTGATTACGAACGAACTATTCGGAACGCCAATTGGGATGACTCAGCTCGTGCTCAATATCCCACTCTTCATCTTAGGGTTAAAATACTTGGGACGTCGCTTTATTTTGATGACGGGAATTGTTGTCGTGCTCTCTTCTATCTTAATCGATAGTTTACCTGTCCTTATTCCGCCGACTCCACTTGACGATCCGCTCGTCGCTTCCGTATTTAGCGGAATCGTCTCGGGTCTAGGACTTGCTCTCCTCTTATTCGCAGGCGCTTCTACCGGCGGTCTCGATATTTTAGGGAAAGTCATTTATATGAACAACCGAAACTTGTCGTTACCTAAAATCTTTTTGACACAAGATATCATCGTTTATGTAATGGTCTTCATCGTCTTTGACATTAAAGCGGTCATGTATGCCCTTGTGTTAAGCTTTGTCCGGTCACGCACGTTACTCACGATTCACAAGTTCTTCTCCGCTCAAAAGCAATGTTTCATCATTTGTCAGAAGGCGGATGAAATCAACTTGGTCATTAAGCAGAACTTAAAACGTGGCGTCACCATCATGGAAGCGACAGGCGGATATTCGAACGATTCGAAAAAAATGCTGTACGTCGTCGTCCAGAACAATGAAATCCCTCGACTTCGTCAGATTGTTTCCGAGATTGACTCTGAGGCATTTGTCACCGTATCAGAAATCGATTCCATCGTAGGGAATTTCAAAGAACACTCGTATACACTCTAATATTTACCTGTTCGACAACAATCTCGTATTGTTGTCGATTTTTTTGTGTAATCTTCGGTCACCTGTTCCGATAATAAATAAGAGACCCCTATATATAAAGAAGGAGGTGCATGAGTTGTCAGTTCACTCGTTGCGCCAATACGTTCCGGCGATTCTCATCGGAACGTTTTTGACCGGACTTTTATTGTTATTTTTGACCCCTCATGATCTGCGAAACAGCACGTTGCTCATCTATTATCTCGTCATTTCAGGAGCAGCCATCTTATTTAGTGGAGTAGCAATTTTTAAACATAGAGGGATGAGAAGATTTATTCATCTTTTGATTACTGCGGGAAATGTGTGCTTCGCACTTTATTTACTAATGCACTATGATTCGACAGGTGCGAATACTCAATACCTCTTGTTTTTACAAAATTTCTTTTACTTAATCATGGCTCTGATTGTCATTACTCAATCCATTGAGATTCGCACGTTGAAATTACGTACGTTTGACTTGTTCGCCTTATTTAGTTTCTTTGTGATTGGTGCACTACATATCTGGTTTTATTCCACACAAGACGTGTCACTCGTATCTCAGTTGAGTGGCTTTGAAGAGCAGATGCTCCTGATTAGCCTGTACATGATGCTATCCTTCTTGTATTTAAATCGCGTCGTCTCGGCTGGACAGCAATTCCGGATCCTTGTACTCGTCGGAATTTTAAGCTTCACGGTCGCCTCAATCGCGAACACGCTCTTTGTGTTTTCAGGCATCACACATGAATTGGTCCATCTCGTCCAAGTCAGTAGCATCCTTATGATTTCCATCAGTTATTGGATCGAGGATATATCGGAAGACGCCCTTGCTTACGATTCCATTTTTGATTACATTCTGTACAGCGTCGTCGTCATGCTATTTTCACTCGCTTCAGACCGCCTTCTCGGTACGTCTGTAACGGATTCGATGATTGCGAATGCCGTGCTCCTCTTGCTCATTCGCCAGTTCGTCGTCTCAAAACAGAACGCGCTTATTAGTCATCGTCTTCATTCCGTCAATACAGATTTAGAAGTGGCCGTGTCGACTAAGGCGCATGAACTCGAGATTCGTGAACAGCAATACCGCTCGCTCTTCGCCTATCATTCAGAACCAATTTTCTTATTCGATTTGCACGGCGAAGTGTTGTCGGTCAATGAGGCAGGAAGTTCGATTCTTGGATTGACGACGGACAAGTTACTTGGGTCAAACATCCTCGACATCATCGAATCGAAAGACCGTGCTCCGTATACGATTATTCTTCAAGAGTTATCAAACGGTCGACCGAGAACGATTGATGTACGGATTATGACCGAAGAAGGCGAGACACGTGTTTGGCAACTCGTCAATGTTCCGATGATCATCGACGGGGAAGTCGAAGGTATTTACGCTATCGCGAAAGACATCACGCAAATGATCGAGCAGCAAGAACAAATTTTATACCAAGCCAAATTCGATAGTCTGACAGGGCTTCACAACCGCTACGCGCTACAAGAGCAAATTGAACGTTTGATCGAAGAAGGTCGCACGTTCACGCTCATGTTCTCTGACTTAGACGGCTTCAAAGAAATTAACGACCAGTTTGGCCATCATATGGGAGACGAACTTCTGCAGCATATCGGAAAACGACTGCGGACCGCACTCCTTCCAAACGAATATGCCGGACGTCTCGGTGGTGATGAATTTATTGTCGTCGCCGAGCACGGTGACGATGAAATGTTGACAGAACGCTTACGGCGTCTCGTCTATCGCCCACCTTATTATATGGCTGGGACACTGGTTGAAGTGCATGCCTCGATTGGAATCGTCCGCTTCCCGGAGCATGGTAAGAAATTGAAACACCTGCTCTCGAACGCCGATCTCGCCATGTATCGCGCAAAAGACAAAGGTCGTGACGAAACCGTCATGTTCGAACCAGAATTGCGGGAAGACAAGGAAGAACGGAAAGTATTGATGGAAGGACTTGATACCGCACTTGAAAAAGGAGAGATTTCACTTTTCCTCCAACCTCAAGTCGATGCGTCTACGAAGGCAGTGATTGGAGCGGAGGCGCTCATGCGTTGGCAACATAACGGGACGTTCATTCCCCCGAGTCAATTCATTCCGATTGCTGAAGAAACCGGTCATATCCACGATTTAGGTCGCTGGATGATTCATGAGACGTTCCAACTGATTCACGTATTCGAACAAGGAGATATTCATTTGCCGAAGCTTTCGGTCAACTTATCCGTTCGGCAATTGTTTGATGAGCATTTAATTGATTATTTGAATACGTTGTTCGAGCGATTCCCAATTGATCCGTCCCGACTCAATTTTGAATTAACCGAAACGGTCGCCGCTCATCATTCCGATCGCGTCTTGAATCGAATCCTAGAATTAAAGTCGCTCGGTATCAAACTTTCGATTGACGATTTTGGGACAGGTTATAGTTCGCTGGCCTATCTCGTTCGTTACCCAATCGATGAATTGAAAATCCCTCGTGAATTCACGATGCAACTTGAAGAGAATCGTGAATATCAGATGGTCACGGCGACCATCGTCGCCATGGCACGACAACTCGGTATGGCACTCGTCGCCGAAGGTGTAGAAACTGAATATCAAGAGACATTCCTTCGTAAAATTGGATGTGACTCCATGCAAGGCTATCGCTATGCAAAGCCGATGCCACTTGATGAGTTCGTCATTTATTACATGAAACACGCAACGCCCTGAACCGAATGATGTATCGGTTCAAGGCGTTTTTTCATTTCATCTCATATACTTTGACTTCACCAGGTTTTAAATCGACATGGAGATTCCATTGTTCATCAAACGCATGTTCCGCATATGGCCACGAAGTTGGTGAATAGACCATCTCCGCAAAACGACTAGCGTTCCAATTTCGGCGACGTACACCATCAAGGGAAACCACGCCTCGTAACGACTCCCACATATTTGTGTTCGCTACAACGAGCAACGTATCGTTCGTCTCCGGACGTAACCACGCGAACCCGATAAACGGTGCAAATGGCTCGTCTAAAATAAGTGGTTCAAAATGGTTCGGATCAACGAGTACATCAAGCCAACGGCGACGAATCTCTGCCACTTGATGCATCACTTCAATCATCTCATCTCGCTCCGGATGATCCCAATGGAACTGATACGCATCAAAGAATGCGAGTTTTCCGAAATACGGGTCGGTCGGGAAGAGTTGATACGCTTCTTCAGGACGGCAATCGAGTCCGGTATTCATCGGCTGCGTTTCATATAATTCAAGTCCAGAGTTTGTCATCGGGACGCCATTCGGCATAAAACCGTTCAAGACTGTCAACAACCGACTTGCTTGTCGTCCCCCTTCTCGCGTCGCCAGTCGACGTGTATCCGCTGTTTCCCCTGCTGCGAATACTGGAAGTGGTAAAAAGCGTGAGTCGTATAAGAATTGATGGGTTTCATGCGTGTCGAATCGAGGTTCTTTATAAAAACCATATCCGATGATCATGTTATAACCGGCATCTTTCGCCGCCCAAGCTCCTGCTTCAATCAATTCTTCCGCAATAAAGCTAAAGTTCGAATCGAGTGAACGTGGTTTTGCTAGAATGCGCTGTGCCAAATCGACAGGAAGTGCATGTCCCATATCAATTCGTGCGCCATCAATGCCATATTCGCGTTGATAGTGTGGAATGATATCAGCGAGCATCTCCCAGAGTGGTTCGTTGATGACATTTCCTCGGAATTGATTTGACTTGATTGAATCAAACAGAATATAAGGAGCGATATTCGCATCGTTCACATAAGGTGCCGCCGCAAGCGGATGGTCTAAGAAGAGACGGAAGTAAGTCACGTCCGACCAAGGTGGTTGTGGATCGTTGATACAGTCTGAAAAGGCAGGCGCTGTCGTCAATCCGAACTCTCGTTCAATCGTTGCGAGGACGTTTTCTTGTGGATGTTCGATCAAGAAAGCACGTACCCGTTCCCATTTGTCAGCATCAAGTAAGTTCGGAGCCATCGAGAACCGTCTCAAGTGTTGCCAGACATCTTCTGAGTTGTACACCATTGGTAAGAAAGCAAATTCTGGTTTTACATTCTCTCCAATCCCCGGCACAGATGGTGGATGATAATAATCGACTTCGGCCAGCGGAATCCAGTAGAACCACTCCGGATTTTCAAGAATGAGTCGGTTGTCTCGCGCACATGTCCGAGGGATGACATCGATGACGACACGAATCCCTACCATGTGACAAGCTTCCACAAATGCAGAAAACTCTTCTTCGACAGTCATCGCATCGCCAGTCAATGTTTCTTTTAACTCTTCATCAATGGCAAAGAAATCTTGAACGGCATAAGGAGAGCCGAATTCACCTTTCTTGTTTTTATGGCTATGCTGAGAAATCGGTAACAGGAATAAGGTATCAATCCCCATATAAAGGAGATGCGGAATGAGCGCAAGCGTTTTCACAAATGTGCCTGTGTCTTTCATCCCTAGTGAGTTCTGCATCTCCACATAACCCGATCCATCATGATCCCAGGAAGTTGATGTACGAACTTGCATCGAATAGACAGAGGCACGCTTAATCCAATCGCCACCCGTCTGTAAATGGCCGTCTGCACTTGCGACGGACGTATGATATTCTCGATTTTCTACCGCATATGGAAGAATCGCTTTCTCTATTGTTTCTACTAAAAAATCATACGGATTCACACGCTCAACCCCGTCACGAATCGGTTCAGAAGGAAAACGCATGCGATTCCATAGACTCGGAATCTCGTAAGTAAGATTCGTACGCTGATCTTGTAACACCTGGTACAACTTGTGTAACGATGAATTCTCTGACATATTGACTCTCCTTATGTGTCTAATGGTCTTCTGTTTTATAGAGTTCTTACACTAATTGATTATACATTTACCCGTTTTTTCCTTTTTCAAAAAAATATTTTCTGTCGATTTTTTCAAAATCATGTACGATGGAGTAGAAAGGAGGGTCACGATGTCACAACGAAAGTGGATTTTACTATGGATTAGCCTATCCGTGCTATCCATCTCAATCATCGGCATTTTTATTTTCCAATTGAGAGAGACGAATGAGCGGCTAGGAATCATACAAGATGAACAACTCGGCTCTTACGAGGCGATTGAAGATATTATGTATTATAATATTGAACGCGCAAACGCGATCCGTGGTTTACTCGCCTACGAAGATCGACATTTTTTAGAGATGTACTATAACATGTCTCGGCAAGCTAGGGCATTGAAACAGTCCGTCATCGATGACCCGGACACACCGAGTTCCGTCCTCGATTTACTCGAGCGAGATGCCATATGGGAAAAAGAAGCCGACCGTGTACTCGTCATCTATGAAGAAGGTGACCTTGTTAAAGCAACAGCAGTAGCCGAGACGATGACGCAACTGCGACAGACTATCCTAGAAGATTTACGGTCGCTTAAACAGATGCAGTATAAAGATATCCAGAAAGAGCTGATTGCAGCAGAAAATCAAGTCTCATTCTTAACTCAAGTACTGTTTACCATCACGTTTTTATTGATTGCCATCATCGTCATCCTCACCTTCTTGTTAGCACGTATCAAACCCCCAACAGGAAACGATTGAGTAGGAAAAGGAGTGTCTCAGACTAATGCTGAAACACTCCTTTCGTCATCATGAAGTCATTCGTAATAATCTTGTCGCATTCGCAATGGCAAGCAGTGCCACACCGACGTCTGCGAAGACAGCCTCCCACATGGTCGCAATTCCGAATAATCCTAAAACCAAAACAAGCGCTTTCGTCCCGAACGCAAAGAAGATATTTTGCCAGACGACACGTTTTGTCTGCTTCCCGAGCTTGATGGCTCGGACCACATCGTTCGGGTCGTCATGCATCAAGACAACATCCGCTGCCGTGACCGCTGTATCACTTCCGACTCCCCCCATAACAAGTCCGACATCGGCCCGTGCCAACGCTGCCGCATCGTTCATTCCATCTCCGACAAATGCAACTTTTTGGGAGGCGGTCATCTGTTCAATCGCTTCTACTTTTTCGTGCGGAAGCAATTCGCCTCGCACCTCATCTAGTCCGAGTCGTTCGCCGATTGCTGTAGCGACTTCACGGCGGTCTCCCGATAACATCACCGTCCGGTATCCGGCTTCCTTCAACGCTTGGATTGCAGGATACGCATCCGGCTTCACCGTATCCATTAATTCGATTCGCCCTAGCCAACGATTGTTTTTCGTCACGTGAACACTTGTCCCAATCGATGTATCCTCAATCGTTTGACCTAAATACCTCATATACCGAGCACTACCCACGTAAATGTGATCATCGCCATCATGGGCATGGAGACCATATCCGGGCTCTTCTTGAATCGATTCGAACGGCTGAACGTCTCCGACTCGATTGACGATGGCTCGCGCGAGCGGATGATTCGATGCTTGTTCGACGCGAGCGGCAAGGTGCAACAATTCTTCAGCGTGCACCCCTTCCGTTGTCACAACGTTCGTCACTTCAAATCGCCCTGTCGTCAACGTTCCTGTCTTATCAAAGACGATCGTGTCCACTTCTGTTAACGTGTCTAAATATTCTCCACCTTTTACAAGAACACCTTGTTTAGAGCCCGCTCCAATCCCACCGAAATAACCTAAGGGAATCGAAATGACGAGCGCACACGGACAACTGATGACGAGGAAAATGAGCGCACGGTAAACCCACTCTGACAAGTCTCCGACAAATAGCGGTGGGACAAATGCGACGAGTGTCGCCATGACGACAACGAAAGGTGTATAGACTTTCGCCAATCGGGTAATCATCTGTTCTGTCTTCGCCTTTTTCCCGTTCGCCTCTTCTACGAGGGCAATCATCTTTTGAAGGCTCGATTCAGCGGCGAGCTTCGTCGTTCGGATGACGAGTCGTCCCTCCAAATTGATCATCCCCGCCAACACCTCTTCACCCGCTCTCACTTGACGAGGAACCGCCTCACCTGTCAATGAAGCTGTATCGAGTGAACTCGCACCACTGAATACAATCCCATCCATCGGAACGAGTTCTCCGGCACGAACAATCAGGTGTGAACCGACCGCTACATCTTCTGGCAATCGCTCGACTTCTTCCTCACCAACTAGTACGCGAGCGAGTGTTGGTCTCATGTTTAACAAAGATTGTATCGACTTCCGCGAAGCGCGCACCGCACGCCCTTGCACATATTCTCCAAGTTGATAAAACAACATGACTGCAACGGCTTCCGGATATTCGGCAATCGCGAATGCCCCGATGGTCGCGATGGTCATTAAGAATTTTTCGTCAAACCATTCCCTGTGCCATACATTTCGGATGGCACCATAAACGACATCATATCCAGCCAGCCCATACGCTACGATGTAGCCTGGAATGGAATCCATCCAAAGGGCAATCGAAAATATGAGGGCAGCCGCAAGGAATCGCCAAAGGACCGTATCTCGTTGTTCGGTTTGATCTTCCTCTGTTTTGATAAACTTCGCACCCGGTTCGATTCGTTTCATCGTCTGCTCGATTGACTCGAGCATCGCTTTGCGTTCAGAGACATCAATCCATTCAATCACCATTCGACTCGTCGCGAAATCAATTTGACAAGATGCCACTTCTTCGCGTTTCGTGATATCCCGCTCGATTTTCGCAGCACAGTTCGTGCAAGTGATTCCAGACACAGGTAACACGTCTCGATTTCTCATCTCGTTCCCCCTAACATTCAAACGTTCATTTGAATATATCGTATCGCGAAATGAAATTCATGACAATAGGAAAAAATGACCGAATCCTAAAAGGATCGGTCATTGGATTCAAACATCTTTCTGTTCTTCGCTATGGGCCAGCGCAATTTCAACAAGCTGTCTGACATGTTCGTCGTCTAATGAATAATACACGACTTTTCCCTCTTTTCGATATTTCACGAGTCCTTGTTCGAGTAACGTCCGTAAATGATGGGATGCGGTCGCATTTGAATGACCGATGACGGCGGCAACATCACAAACGCAAAGTTCATGTTCGAGCGTCAGGACATACAGTACTTTCAAACGAGTCGGGTCAGCGAACGCTTTAAACAACCGACTGACACGCGGGGCATCCAATTGTGCCAAGGCAGTTTGTAGCGTCGGTACGTCTTCTGATTGGATCCCAATCGTCTCACATTGGGGCACTTTCATATTTCTCACCTCGTCTTTTATGTGTATATAGTGTAGCAAAAATTCATCGATATATCTGTTATATATTATAGTTGACTTATACGCTTCTGTTATAATACAATCATGACAACAACCTAAACTGTCAGACAATTTACCGAAGGAGGCATTTTCATATGAATGAATGGGCGAGCCGACTCGAATCATCTGTCGAGTTTTATCAAAAATTACCGGATAAGACATGTCAGGAATGCGGGAACCATATGGACGAACAGTGCGAATCATACGAAACGACATGTGCTTCATGCACAGAAAAGCTGCAACACGCAGAATAAACACAACACCCCTTCGACGAAGGGGTGTTGTGTTATTACATCGACCAACCGATGTAAGCCGCAATGAGTCCGAACAGATAGGTCGCAAGCAAATAGAGGCCGAATCGAATCCAATCTTTTGTCGCAAACCGCATCAATTCCAGTTTTAAAGTCGAGAACGTCGTAAACGATCCAAAAAATCCGATGCCTAAAAAGAGGATGAGCGATTGATGATCGGTGTGCGCGTACAAGTACCCGAGACCAAATGACCCTGTCACGTTGACGAACAACGTCGCCCAAGGAAAAGTTGAATCAGACCACTTTTTCATGACCTGACCGATTGCGAAGCGGAGAATCGAACCGATAAAGGCGCCAGCTGCAATCCAGAGAAGCGTCATTTCATTTCACCTCTTGTCGACGTTTTTGTTCCGATGCGATAACCGAACCAGGAACTCCATAAACCGAACGTGATGCTGAGGAATACATACGTAACAGCGAGAAGCACGTGATCATTTTCAACTAATTGAATCGTTTCTACACTAAACGTAGAAAATGTGGTAAATGACCCAATCATTCCGGTTCCGATAATCGTGACGACTTGAGGAGAAGGTTTTCCCGCTTGAAGAAATCGATGCGTCAGCCATCCTAATAGAAAGCTTCCAATTAAATTAATGAACAGTGTCGCGACAGGAAACGGGCTCGTTCCGAATGAATCGACTAGTAATCCAAGTCCGTACCGTGCTAATGCTCCAACTGCACCTGCTAACCCAACATATACGTACAGCATCTCATGCCCTCCTCCACGAAAAAGACACCTGCAACATGCAGGTGTCCATTCAACTGAGGCTATTATACCAAGCTGTCGCTGTTTACGAAATAGCTGCCGGAGCAAGAACTGCTTCGATTGCTTCAAACGCTTGATCGAGTTCTTCTTTCGTGATGACGAGAGGTGGGGCCAATCGAATGACTGTCTCATGCGTTTCTTTGCAGAGAAGTCCACGTTCTTTAAGTGCCTCACAATATGGACGAGCCGCTTCCGTCAATTCGATGCCGATGAATAATCCGCGTCCACGGACGTCGCGAATCATCGGGTTGTCGATTGATTTCAAACGTTCCATGAAATACGTCCCTAACTCTAACGAACGCTCGACAAGTTTCTCTTCTTCCAACACTTCGAGCGCTGCGACTGAGACCGCAGAAGCGAGCGGGTTTCCACCAAATGTCGAGCCGTGTGATCCTGGATTAAATACAGAGAGAATCTCTTGATCCGCGGCAACGCATGAGATCGGGAAGACACCGCCTCCAAGCGCTTTTCCGAGAATGTACATATCCGGTGTGACATCTTCCCACTCGATGGCAAACCATTTTCCTGAACGACCAAGCCCAGACTGAATCTCATCAGCGACGAACAGGACGTTGTGTTGTTGACAGAGTTCAGATGCACGTTTCAAGTAACCTTCTGGTGGAATGATGATTCCTGCCTCACCTTGAATCGGTTCCACGATAAACGCTGCTGTATTCTCTGTGATCGCCGCTTCAAATGCATCGATATCGCCATATGGTACGACTTTGAATCCTGGCAATAATGGTCCGAACCCGCGTTGGTACTCTGCTTCAGTCGACATCGACACAGCAGCCATCGTCCGTCCATGGAAGTTTCCTGTACATACGATGATTTCAGCTTGACCTGGAATCCCTTTCACTTCATATGCCCAACGACGAGCAGTTTTTACTGCTGTCTCTACGGCTTCTGCGCCCGTGTTCATCGGCAACACCATTTGTTTCTTTGTAAGCGTTACCACTTTGTCATAAAAACGTCCGAGTTGATCGTTGTAAAAGGCACGTGACGTCAACGTAATCTTATCCGCCTGATCTTTGAGCGCTTGAATGATTTTCGGATGGCAGTGTCCCTGGTTGACTGCAGAGTATGCACTTAACATATCCATGTAGCGATTCCCCTCAGGATCAGTTACCCAAATCCCTTTCGCCTCCGAAATAACAATCGGTAGTGGATGATAGTTATGCGCCCCGAATTTTTCTGTCAGCTCAATCACATCATGTGTTTTTGACATATTGCTTCCCCCTTATTCAAAACTATCTTACCCTTTCAGTATATGATGTCCGTCTTTCTTTTGACAATGACGAACTTAAGCATTCCTTGAATTGGCAAAATCAGGTACACTGACAGTAGAATATGCATTTAGCATGACAGATTGGAGGAAATGATGTGGCTTCATTGCGTGATTTATCGGTAGACCAATTCATCGATGCTTTGTCTGTACCGTGTTGTTACATTTCTCAAGATGGTACGGTTCTGTTATGGAATACACATGCCGAGGTATTGTTCGGCTGGGAACGTGAAGAAGTCCTCCATCAACCGCTTCCTGTCGTTCAGCAGTTAGGGCATGCTTTGGAGACATGGACGCCGCTCCTCCTTCAATATCCATTTTCGACGACGGCGATGACGCCTTTTCAACATAAAGATGGCTCCGTCATTTATGCGACCGCATACTTGCAATCTTTTTCGCTCGAAGGCATTTATGGCTATTTCCTCGCTTTCCTGCCAAAAGGGTTTGGCCCGCTCATCAGTACAGAGCAATTCAATTTGCTCCATCATTTTCAAGAAATGATCAAGCAATCGACCCATTACTTGGCGACGAACGCAAAAGGTGAAATCGTTGATATTAATCCATCCTTGTGTCGTCTGCTCGATGCAACGGAACAACAATTAATCGGGAAGAACTGGTTCGAGTTCATTCATGATGCTAGCGATCAAGATGGGATTTCACGTGATGTCTTAACGTCGTTGGCGACGAACCACATCTGGAACGGGGAAATGCCGATATCTTGCAAAGAGCACGATGATGAGCCGTGTTGGCTTAATTTGACCGTCGTACCGATTGTGAGTGAAAAAAATGATGTGATTCAGTATACGGCGTTTGGATTCGATGTTTCAGAAAAGAAACGTCTCGAAAAAGAAGTTCGATTCCTTGCTTATCAAAACGAATTAACAGGACTCTACAATAAAAAAGGATTCTTACGTCAATACGATTCAATCCTTCAACAAATCGATGAGCGAGAAGGACTTCTCCACATCGCTTTATTCGATATCGATCGCTTCAAAATCATAAACGAATCGTTCGGATCTCGCGTCGGGAATGAGCTCCTCGTCCAAATCAAGGAGCGCGCACTCCACCTCATCCCGGAGTCCGCTTTATTGTTCCATCCGACGGGCGGACTATTCGGTGTCATGTATTTTGAAGAGTCTAAAGAAGAAGTGTTCCAATCACTCCGTCATCTGCAACACGAATTGCAACGCCCATTCCGAATCTACCATCACTCGATCATGGTATCGATTTCAGTCGGCTGTGTGTTTTATCCATCTTCTGCGAGTTCACTCGAGGAACTGTATACGCGCGCCGAAAGTGCCCTCTTCAAAGGAAAACAGATTGGAGTTGGCACGATTCAATTCGTGACAAAAGATATGGATGCCGCATTCTCAAGACAAATTCATATCGAAAAAGCCTTATATCGCGCGCTAGAAGAAAAACATTTTTATCTTGAATATCAGCCGAAGTATGAGTTGGCGACAGACCGTCTCATCGGCTTTGAAGCGCTCCTTCGCTGGCACCACGAGGAGTTGGGACAAATCCCTCCCTCTGAATTTATTCCGCTCGCGGAAGAGATGGCGCTCATCGTCCCGATCAACAACTGGGTCATTTTAGAGGCGACAAAACAATTGAAGACATGGAAAGCTGAATTTGACCAGCCTCTCTCGATGGCGATTAATATTTCGCCAAACCAGTTCAGAAGCGACAGTTTCTTGAATACGCTTCGAAACATTAAGCAACAACTACAACTTGACCCGACAGATATCATATTAGAAATCACAGAAAGTTTGGTCATGCAACAAACCGATGAAATCATTGAGCGCATGGAGCAAATCAAGCGACTGAATTACCGTCTGTCGATTGACGATTTTGGAACGGGCTTCTCGTCTTTGCAGTATTTAAAGTCATTCCCAGTCGACGAACTTAAGATTGATAAAGTATTTCTCGACGATTGGATGACATCTAAATCTCACTTGCTAGACGTCATCGTCCATCTCGGGAAGAGTTTAAACCTTCACGTTGTGGCCGAAGGGGTCGAAGACGAAGAGATGCTTCAGCATTTAAAGTCTACCGCGTGTGATTCATTCCAAGGTTACCTGTATGCAAGACCTGCTTCTCCAGAGGCAATCGAACAATTACTCCGGTCATCAAAAAACTCACCGAACGCATGAAGCGTCGGTGAGTTTTCTTATAATGCAATCGATGATGTCCAAAGGCCATATACGCCATACGTGGCACATAACAAAATAATGACGGCAATGATCGACTGCGTGCGTGTTAAGAATGGGCGTCCCTGTTCCCGTTCTGCCAACAGAAAGACAAATACACCAGGTGCGTAAAGAATCATCGCAATCAGGACGTATTCGATTCCTGATGCATACAGTAGCCATGTGGCGTATATCGAGGCGATGGCAGAGATGACCATCATCCGTAACGATGCCGTCCGCTTCGCTTCCATCCATCCATAAAGTGCCGAGAAAAGATATGGAACGAGCGCTGCGATTCCGGCGATACTCGACAAGACTAGGTATGTCTGCTCCGAGAATAATGCAACAGCTGTGACGATTTGCGTAAACACCTGTGTGATCAATAATGCGTTCACTGGCGTGTCGTTTGCGTTCAGTCGATTGAACACTTTCGGGAAGACACCATCTCGACTAGCGACATATGAAATTTCTGTCGCTAAAATCGTCCATCCAAGCAATGCGCCTGTCAATGAGATGAGCAACCCGATATTAATCAATGTCGCACCGAACGGTCCGACGACCGCTTCTAACACATAGGCCATCGATGGTTCTGGTAACGCTGCGAGTTGTTCTTGCGTCATGACACCGAACGAGAAAATTGAAATCATCATATAAATCAACAATGTGCCGATCAATCCGATCACTGTCGCTCGACCTACATCTTTTTTCTGACGCGCGCGCGAGGACAAGACGACTGCCCCTTCAATACCGACGAACGCCCATAATGTCACGAGCATCGTAGACTTCACTTGAGGGAAAACATTTGCCCCAACAAATCCCGACTCGCCCCAAAAGTCGACCCGGAACGTATCAATCTGAAACGCGAAGAGAATGAGTACGATGAACAAAAAAATCGGAACGAGCTTCGCGATCGTCGTGACGATGTTCAACAGTGCCGCCTCCCGCATTCCACGGGAAATGAGCCAAAATAATCCCCAAACCAAAATTGCACTGACGAACAAACGGAACAATCGATGTTCTGCCGAGAATACAGGGAAAAAGTATGCCAACGTGCTAAAAATCAAGGTGATGTTTGCCACTGTCCCAATCCATGCTGACATCCAGTAACCCCAGCCGCTGTTGAATCCGACAAATTTGCCGAACCCTTCCCGTGCGTAGGCGTAAATGCCACCTTCTAACTCAGGACGCGTGTCCGCTAAAAACTGAAAGACAAAGGCGAGCATAATCATCCCAATCCCTGTAATCCCCCATCCGATTAAAACAGGTCCTACACCTGCCCCTTGTGCCATAGCACCTGGGAGATTAAAGGCACCTCCACCAATCATTGTCCCGACGACCATGGCCGCGAGACCGAAAAAGCCGATTCCGGCTGAATGTTGTTTCAAATTAACGCCTCCACCAATCTATAATCTTATCGAATAACTATACAAAGATACTGTATAATCATTCGCCGATTTTTCTATTCTACTTCCTAAAAGGATTGAGGGATAGACATTCTAAATAAGTTTATATTTTCGAATAATTTGAAAAATTCCATTGCATATTCATCCCAGATGTAGTTTAATTACAACATATTCTAAATTATCAGAATTTTCGGGAGGTTGTATAATGCGTAACAAAAAATGGCTAGCTTTATCGGGGGTCGCATTATTAGCGACGGCGGCTTGTAGTACAGGAGACGACTCATCGAGTTCGGAGGATTCATCTTCAAGCGATGCTAAAAAAGAAATCACGATGGTATCGGCGACTGACTTGCCACAGCTCGATCCAACACTTACGACGGACTCGACATCAATTATCGTGACGAACAACGTGTTCGAAGGGTTATATCGTCTAGACGAGAACAACCAACCGACACCAGGGATTGCCGAAGATGTCGAAGTATCAGAGGATGGCCTTACATACACGTTCAAACTACGTGACGCGAACTGGTCAGACGGTTCACCGATCACAGCTGAAGACTTTGTCTACTCTTGGAAACGCGCACTCAATCCGGAAACAGGCGCAGAGTATGCGTATATCCTTCAAGACTTAAAAAATGCAAACAAAATTCTTGCAGGCGAAGCGTCACTTGACGATCTCGGTGCGAAAGCAATCGACGAGAAGACACTTGAAGTTCAGTTGGAAGCACCAGCACCATATTTCTTAGGATTAACTGGTTTCCCAACATACATGCCGCAAAAACAAGAGTACGTCGAAGAACAAGGCGAAGAATTCGCAACTTCTGTCGACAAGACGCTCTATAACGGTCCTTATGTGTTAAGCGAATGGCAAGACAATGCAGGATGGGTCTATAAGAAAAACCCAGAGTATTGGGATGCTGAAAATGTGAAGATGGATACGATCAACGTCAAAGTCGTAAAAGACGTATCGACAGGTGTCAACTTGTTCGAGTCAGGCGAAGCGGACTACACGCTTCTCTCATCTGAATTCGTTCCACAATTTGAAGACAGCGATGAATTTAAGACGCGTGCCGATGCACGGATCAACTTCCTTCGTTTCAACCAAAAGAACGAGGCGCTTCAAAACATCAACATTCGTGAGGCACTTGCCAAAGGATTTGATAAACAAAGTGTAACGGATGTCATCTTGACGGACGGTTCACAGCCAGCGAACTTCATCGTGGCAAAAGACTTCACATTCACAGAAGACGGCGCTGATTTCCGTGAGAAGCATCCAGACCTCCTCAGCTACAATGTTGATGAAGCGAAAGCCGCTTGGGAAAAAGGTCTTGAAGAGTTAGGAGTCGAAACAGTCGAGCTCGAATTCCTCTCACGTGATGAAGAAGCGTTCAAGAAAGTCAACGAGTTCATCAAAGGTGAACTCGAGAAGAACTTGCCTGGTTTGACACTTAACATCAAACAGCAACCGTTCAAAAACTTCCTTGATCTCGAAGGAAAAGGTGAATATGACGTTTCTGCTGCTGGATGGGGCCCTGACTATCAGGATCCAATGACATACCTCGACATGTGGGTCACAGACGGACCATTCAACCGTATGGAGTACTCAAACGACGAGTATGATCAATTGATCCAATCAGCGAAGAAAGAAGCCGATCAGATGAAGCGTTGGGAAACAATGCAAGAAGCTGAACGTATCCTTCTTGAAGAAGACTTCGCAATCGCTCCGATTTACCAAAAAGGTGAAGCATACTTAGAGCGTTCAAACATCGAAAACATGTATCGTCACCCGTTCGGTGCCGATGCGAGCTTCAAGTGGCTTGACGTCAAATAATGAGATAACATCCTTGATTCTATCTGGATCAAGGATGTTTTTCTGTCGTGAAAGGGATTTTTACTTATGAAGAGTTGGACGCTATGGCTCACCCTATTGGCTACCGCAATCTGCATCCTCAATATTTCTGGATTGGATGACAAGAACATCTTATTGTTTTTATCTTCGCCTCCATTCTGGTTGCTTGAGACACCCTGGTTTTCCTCACACATCATCCATCCGACCTCATTGCCTCAGTCAGCGCTGTACATCATGACAGTCTCCTTCTGGTTCATTCTCGGTAAACTGTTCGACCGCCTCATTTATATAGTGACAATCACAAAAAAATGACTTCCATCAAATCGATGGAAGTCATTTTCATCTATTAAGCCTCACGCTGAGCGCGAATGTCAGCAGGTACTTTCCCACGTTTTGAAATCACTTGCGCGATTCCCACTAATACCACAAACGAGATCAATGCCGCGAAGAACCCAATCCAAATCGATGCTGTGATTCCAAGTACCAAGTATCCAATCGCTGAGACGATTGCTGCAAGGATCGCATATGGTAATTGCGTCAACACGTGATCGATATGGTGTGAGCCAGCTCCTGTCGAACTGAGAATCGTTGTATCCGAGATTGGCGAACAGTGGTCACCGAACACCGCACCGGCCAACACAGCAGCGAGTGATGCGAGAAGAAGCTCTGGTTCAACTGCCATGATCAAGTCTGCCCCAATCGGAAGCATCAAACCAAACGTTCCCCAGCTCGTCCCTGTCGAGAATGCCATGATTCCAGCAATCAAGAAGAGAAGAAGTGGCAAGTACGAAGCGGCAATCGTATCCGTGACGAAGCTCGCCAAGTATTCACCTGTCTTCATATCACTGATGACTGCGATGATTGTCCAAGCAAACAAGAGGATGAGAACGGCTGGCCACATGGCACGGACGCCTTCCCATGCCGCTTTTCCATAGTCACGCGCCGGGATTTTACGACCGACAAGAAGAAGGAGTGCGACAATCAAACTGATGACGACACCTGCGACGAGCGAACGTGTCACGTCTGTCGATTCGAACGCCCCAATCAATGAGAAGTCCTGACCGTCTGCCGCCAATGCTTGTCCACCTGTGTAGAGCATCGCCGATACTGTCGCAATGATGAGTGTGATGATTGGAACGATCAAGTCGCGAACTTTTCCACCTTCGTGTTCATGCAAATCTTCGCTCATGCCCATCGGCTTCCCTTTTGCTGAATCATACAATTCACCTTGTAGGGCATGCAGTTCATGCGTACGCATCGGTCCGATGGCAAGTCCAGTGAAGGCCACATACGCTGTCAACAAGAGTGCGAAGACGGCATAGAAGTTCATCGGAATGATTTGAATGAACGCAGAGAATGATGAGTAGCTATCAATCGAATATTTTGTCAAAATTCCAGCGATGATGGCGATGATGTACGCACCCCAACTTGAAAGCGGGCTGATGACACAGACAGGTGCTGCTGTTGAGTCAATCGTGTACGCAAGTTTCGCACGTGAGATGTTTTTACGGTCTGTGAGTGGACGACTGATGTTCCCGACCGCCAAACTGTTAAAGTAGTCATCGATAAAGATCAAAATACCAAGACCAAACGATACGAGACGCGCACCGCGTGCTGTCTTGACGTTCGCAGCAGCCCATTCACCGAATGCGCGTGCGCCACCCGACGTTTGAATGATTGACGACAAAATACCGAGAAGGAGCAAGAACGCAATCAACAAGACATTCCATTCGTTAATGGCTCCATCCGACCAGAATAGGGCGATGATGTTCGACCACAAGTATTGAATCGAATCGAGCGGATTAAAGCTGTGCAAGAGAAGTACCCCTGCGATAATCCCGACACCGAGTGATGGGATGACCTTTCTTGTTGTGATTGCCATAATAATTGCGAGTAATGCCGGTACGAGTGAAAGTACCGAAGTTGAATAATCTACCATGCTGAATTCCTCCTTTTTTATTAGGATGAGGCCCCCCTATGCTTAAAAAACGCAAAGCGAGGGCATCGGCAACAAAGCCGACACCCTCGCTGGATGTTCCGTCTTTCTTAGCCGACTTGGAGCGCTCCATACGTAAATATGTATGGCAGTCCGACGGGTGTTTCCCGTCAGCCCAGCACAACCCCACGGACATGGTGTTGCACTTCGGCGATCCTGCCTTTTTGTAGTCCTCATCGTTGTCATCCTCCGACTACTTACTCATCAGCATCGCACCTCTACCTCATCGATAGCACGAATATTCATTTAAAGTTACGTCTAAATTATCACAAGTTGACGTCACATATCAATAGTTTTTTTCATCACGAATGATTCGCTTCAATACAGCAAGCGCTTCTTGGTCATTCGTCTCTACTGCTTTAAAGAAATCGTTGAAGAAGTGGTATAACACGAATCGGTCAGCGTGAGACTTCGTCTGTTCTTTAATCGTAGAAAAGATGAGTCGCCGTAAACGGCGTTTCGTCTGCGTTTCTTCTGGCAGTTCTTCGCATCGGTCCTTGAAAGCACGATATACAGAATTGATCAATTCCTCATGTTCATCATACGACCGATTGTAAGCAACTTGTTCCATCTGTAATATCCCCCCTTTCAAATTTGACCCGATGAAACTTGTCGTAACTATACCAACTTCCTGTCAGTCATTCAATCGTTATCGACCGTTCTTAACAAAAATCATACGTTAGACCGAGTCAATCGTTGATGAATGAGAAAGTGGTCACGTCGAACAATCCCATGTCGGTCAATTTCAAATCCGGAATGACCGGTAAGGCAAGGAATGACATCGTCAAGTATGGGTTAAAGTGACGGTGTGCACCGACAACGTCGAGCGCATCATTTAACTGTTCGAGAATATCTGCCACTTCACGGTAAGGACGTTTCGTCATGAGACCACCGATTTCAAGCGGTAACACGGCGAGCACCTCACCTTCCGATACGGCAACGACCCCTCCACCTACTTTTTCAAGCGTTCTCGCTGCGAGTAACATATCCTCTGGGCTGACTCCAGCGATGACCAAGTTGTGGCTGTCATGGGCTACAGTAGCTGCAAGTGCACCTCGTTTTAACCCGAATCCTGTGACAGGAGCTAGCGCCATGTGACCTGTCCCATGATGACGTTCGATGACGGCGAGCGTGGCGATATCCTGCGATAAATCTGCCCCTGATGCATCCGGTTGGAACGAGAGACGTTGTCGTTTCGTCAACAAGCTGTTCGGAAGCACTTGAATGACATCCACTTCCTCGTCGCTCGGAGCAATTCGAAACGAGTCGGCTGTCAATTCAGGTAATTCGAGCTCACCTTTCATCGGCTTCGGTACTTCAATCCCATCAGCGTCAAATGTCGCATTCCCCGCTTCGGCGACGAGCGTACCGTTGACGTACACCTGCTCGATTTTTACCGATTCGACGTCTGACAAGATAACGAAGTTTGCTTTCTTCCCAGGTGCGATGGCCCCGATCTCTTTTAATCCATAGGCTTCTGCAGCGTGTAAACTCGCCATCGCATAGGCCGTCTCTGGCTTGACGCCTTGCTTGATCGCTGTACGAATGTTGTAGTCAATTCCACCTTCTGCGACCAAGTCATCCAAATGCTTATCGTCTGTACAGAAAAGGAAACGATGGGCATTGCTTTCTGTCACGGCCAAACTGACCTTCTCAACATTTCGTGCAACGGAACCTTCTCGAATTTGAACGTAAAATCCACGTCGTACCCGTTCAATCGCCTCTTCTGCCGTCGTACATTCATGGTCCGTCATGATTCCTGCTGAGCGATATACATTCAATTGATCAGGATTGAGACCCGAAGCATGGCCATCCACGACTTTGCCCGCTTGTTCCGTCTGTGCAATCTTTTGAAGCATATCCTCGCTTCCTGCTTCGACAGAAGGATAGTCCATGACTTCACCTAATCCATGCACACCAGGGTCTCCTAAAAACGGTGCCAAGTCTTCTGCGTATAACTTTGCTCCCGCATGTTCAAATGGCGTCGCCGGCACACAGCTCGGTAACATCATGCGGACATCGAGTGGTAGTCCTTTCGCATCCGCTAACATATACTCAATTCCAAGTGCCCCGTTCACGTTCGCAATCTCATGCGGGTCCGCAATGACCGTTGTGACCCCGAGTGGCAAGACCGCTTTCGCAAACTCATGAGGTGGGACCATCGACGACTCGATATGGACGTGCGAATCGATAAAGGACGGTGCAAGCGTCCAAGTCGGGTCATGATATTCGACCTCTCCCTCATATCCTTCCCCAATTGCCACGATATACCCGGCATCGATGGCGACGTCCGTACGAATCGTCTCACGACTGTACACGTCAATCACAGCGACGTCTTTAAAGACGACGGCCGCTTTCTTTTTCTTTGCGGCGATGTCAATCAAATGTTGTTTCTCCATCTTTTGATCTCCTTATTCAACGTATTTTAACTATCTTACCAAGAATATTCTTTTCGTTGCAATTTCTTTTTCAAGTTGTGCGACAATGATAGCATATCGATCTGAAAGGGGTTACAACGATGCAATACAAACTAGGAGAACTGACACCACATGTCGATTCGACGACTTATCTTGCACCAGGATCACATGTCATTGGCGATGTGACAATCGGGGCACACTCAGGAGTATGGTTCAACACCGTCATCCGTGGAGACGAGGGTCCGATTCGAATCGGTTCTTATGTCAATATTCAGGATGGTTCGATGATTCATCAATATGAGGGTTCACCGACCATTATCCATGACCGTGTCTCGATTGGTCATATGGCGATGATTCACGGGTGCGAGATTGAAGAGGATTGCTTGATCGGGATGCACGCTACCGTGCTCGATGGTGCAAAAATCGGGAAAGGGTCATTCGTGGCTGCGGGTGCGCTTGTGACACCGAATATGCAAATCCCTGAAGGGGTGATGGTGATGGGCGTACCAGCAAAAGTCGTCCGTCCTCTAAACGACGAAGACCGCTTCATCATGGAGAGAACGGTTAAGAAGTATGCGAAACGTGCTGAGCAGTACAAACAGTCGTGCGTACCCGTAAGCGAAACACGCAGTTTGTGAAAGCGTTTACAAGATTCATAAAATGTTAACGTTTCTCTCGAATTTTCTACACAGTTCCTTTGTATACTAATGGTGTAGCCAAGCTGACGTATTGAAAGGAGCCCACTCTATGTATCCGAACCATGATCGACTCATGTTAGATTTGTATGCCTCATCGATTAACCCAAGTTATGGCCTTCATATCGATGATTCTTTCGATGACACGCTCCATGGTGCACATCGTGAGGTTTGGGAACGTATGCATTTGGATAATAGTAGAGAAGAAGATTCTAAAAATGGAGGAACGGCTGGATGATTCCCACACCTGTGATTCAAGATTGGCTCGCAACTAAATTAAAAAAATAAGCGATATATAGATGAAGCGAGCGAAGGATTATCCCTACGCTCGCTTTTTTATTCGAAAATGGTCAGGTGTGCATCAATTGGCTGTCGTGCTTTCGGTGCAGGGATATCTGCTGTGTCATATTTCCCGATTTGCAGAAGACCGATAAACGTCTCCCCTTCCGCTCCAATCATTTCTTTCAAACGCGCATCGTCAAATAGTCCACCCGTACGCCAGACCATTCCGATCTCACGTTCACTAAACAAGAGTTGAACATTTTGAATAAATGTCGCCGTCGCGAGCAAGGCGTCACGATTCCCTTTTTCCGTCTCAAATCGTTTTGCCGTCACATACATACACGTTGCTGCATTCAAGATGCGTCCTGTCACTTTTTCACGCTGTCCTTCTGACGCCTCCGAGAAGGCTGGCTCGAGCGCATCGAGTAACACTTGTTTGCCATCCCCGTTGAACACATACACGTTCCAGGGCTCGACTTTATTATGAAACGGTGCGTGGTGTGCCGATTGCAACACCTCGTAAAGCACCTTCGTATCGATCGGTTCTTCTTTGAACATCCGAACGGTGCGTCTTTCTTCAATTAACTGTTGTGCTACTGTCTTTGTCATGACCGTCACTTCCCCTTTTTTTCTCTTCTCTATCATAATTGAAAAACGTTCTCATTTCAAAATCAAAAAAGACTACAGATTGCTCTGTAGCCTTAAATCGATTGACCAATGACCTCGCATGCCACCAGGTCTTCAAACGTTTGGCGACGTACGACGAGGCGATGATGTCCATCTTTGGCGAACACAACGGCAGGACGAAGCATTTGGTTATAGTTGCTCGCCATCGAGAAGTTATACGCTCCCGTTGCTTTGACGAGTAGCAAATCACCCGGTGTGACAGGAGGGATCAAAGAGCGGTTCGAGATGATATCTCCCGACTCGCAACACGCTCCGACAATTTTTGCCTCGAGCGTCTTCTCTTCATTCATCCGAGTCGCTGCCACGACTTCATATTCTGCGTCATATAGCGCCGGACGAATGTTATCTGTCATCCCCCCATCGACGGACACAAACGTGCGTACACCACTCACTTCTTTGACGGTTCCCACCTCATAAAGCGTGGCGCCTGCATTGGCGACGAGCCAACGACCCGGTTCAATCCCGATTTTTGGAAGTGGCAATTCACGTGCCTCGACTTCCTCGACCAACGTCTCCATCACACGCTCCATCGTTTGTGCGAAGTCGAGACGCTCGTCTTCATCCAAGTAAGCGACACCGAAGCCACCACCAATGTTTAACACATCCGTCGTATAGCCGGTCTCCTGACGAATCGTATCCATGAAGCGCACCATCGTCTTCACCGTGTTGATGAAGAGGGTCGGATCTTGAATTTGAGAACCGACGTGACAGTGAATGCCCTTCAACTGTAAATGTTCCGCTTCCAACGTCGCACGAACAGCATCTAAATACGTGTCGTCATGCGTCGGGAAACCAAATTTTGTATCAACCCCACCCGTTTGAATCGCCGCATGGGCACCTCCAACGACTTGAGGCACGATGCGGAGAAGAACATCGACTTCACGATTATATTCAGCCGCAAGTCCTGACAAGAGGCTGATTTCACGCATGTTGTCGATGGTAAAGTGTGTAATCCCCTGTTCGAGTGCGAACGTGATATCCAAAATCGTTTTGTTCGACCCGTGGACGTGAATGCGCTCTGCCGGTACACCGGCATGCAGTGCCACGTACATCTCACCCCTTGAGACGACGTCGACACTTAAACCTGCCGCCATTACTTTTTCATACACGGCCGCAATCGATAACGCTTTTGACGCGTATAACGCATACGTGTTCGGATACTTGTCTAGGAACGCATCCTGGACAATCCCGAGGCGACGCTCTAGTTCTGGCTCACTCATGATGTATAAAGGTGTCCCGTACGTCGCTTGAAGTTCACGGACGGACACACCTTCGATCAAACATTCTGATTGATTGGTGGTGTACATACAATTCCTCCTTCAAAGCGATGGGGGACACGCCATGAACGAGCACAGAGCTGTTCTGAATTGTTGGCGTAACCAACACGTGTCACGTCATCGATTTTCGTTTCTACCCCATATAATGTGACCCGATCGCCAATTTGTACGTCGTCGTCCACTTTGATGAAGCTATGACTCATAAAGATATTGCTGACGAACGGATAGGCTTTCCCTTCAATATGAACAGGCAAGTGACGTCTCGCTCGCATTAACCCATCTCCGTATCCGACCGGAAGAACGGCGATTCGCTCCTTCGTTTCGGCTGTGTATCCCGTCCCATATCCCACATGAGCCCCCGCTTCGATGTCATGGACCGCGACCACTTCCGTCTCCCAATAGAAAGCGGGAACCAACCATTCAACCGGTTCGACCGATGAATAGCCATATAAGAAAATTCCGACACGCACATGTGTGCAATGATGCAAGCGCGCGTCATCTTGAAGCGTGGCTGCACTATTTGCCGCATGGATCAATTCAAACGTATGCCGTTCCATCAATCGTGTCGACCAGTCGGCAAAACGTTCGACTTGCACGCTATGCTCGACTTCCGCGTTATCTGCATCCGCGAGCGGGAAGTGCGTACATAATCCGACGAGGTCCAGTCCTTCATTTTGACAGAAGGCGACGATTTGTAGCGCTTCTTCAAACGTTTTGGCACCGAATCGGTTCATCCCGACATCTAGTTTCAAGTGTAGGCGAACTCCATCGAGATGCTCTCGCTGTGAGACGAGCCATTCATATGACCCGATGGCGACATCAAAGTCATGGGCATGCACGTGTTGCCACGTATAGACCGGATTCATGACGAGGACACGAGCCGATGCTGCATGCGTTCGAACTTCGATTGCTTCTTCGATTGTTGTCACCATGAAGTGACGGACCCCTTCATCATACAAAGTCGTCACAACTGGCTCCATCCCTAGGTTATAGGCGTTGTTTTTCACGACCGCAAACACGGGGCGCCCGAGCGCTTCAATCCGACGTTTGTTCTCGCGAATCGCATTCAAGTCAATTGTGACTCCCATCGTTCAAAACTCCTTTACTCTTTGACTGCTGATTTTACAAACGTAACCCAATCACGGTGTTCCGGAAGTTGTCCTGATACGGCCTCACGATAGCGTGTCAACATTTCTGTCGCGACCGACTGGACGCCGCCACCGATTGAGATGTGATCGACCTCGATGACGCTCGTCACCTCGGCTGCCGTTCCCGTCAAGAAGATCTCATCGGCTACGTATAGCTCATCGCGCCCGATGTGACGTTCCACGACTTCGTAACCTGCTTCACGCGCAAGTTGCATAATCGTCTGACGCGTAATGCCATCGAGTACGGAGCAATCGAGCGACGGTGTCGTGATTGTCTTCCCTTTGACGAGGAAGATGTTCGCGACGCTCGCCTCACTGACGTTTCCGTTCATATCGAGGGCGATCGCTTCATCAAATCCGTCACGAAGCGCTTCCCCTTTTAGTAACTGAGAGTTCATATAGTTCGATGCGGCTTTCGCTTGCATCGGCATCATCGTAGAAGATACGCGGCGATACGAGGCTACTTTCGCCCGAATCCCGACTGTTTTGCTGAAATATTCGCCGAGCGGCCAACACGAGATGGCAACATGTACCTTCGTCTCTGCTGTCGGCATAAGTGCTTGCCAAGGTGTCCCGAGGAAGACGAACGGGCGGATATAACATGCTTCAAATCCGTTTCGTTCAATCAATTCCATCGTCGCTTGTTCGAGTTCGTCTACCGTGTAAGGTAGTGTGACGTGGTAGTATGCACACGAGCGAACGAGTCGCTCCAAGTGTTCACGTAAGCGGAAGATGGCTGGGCCTTCTTCCGTGTGATACGCGCGAATCCCTTCAAAGAACCCGCTTCCGTAGTGAATCGCGTGTGTCATGATACTCGTGTTTGCGTCAGTCGGCTCAATCCAAGCCCCGTCTTTCCACATCCATTGTCCATACTGTTCCATAATGCAACTCTCCCATTCCTCATTGTTTATATTTTCTGTCTATTATACGTTAGAGAGAGCGTAAGTCATCAACAAGTTGCGTTTTTTCAGAAGTTTTTTCATCTTTCTGCTTGATGACGCGTGCAGGTGTACCCGCGACGACCACACCTGGAGGCACATCTTGCGTGACGACACTTCCAGCTGCGACTACCGCATTTTCGCCGACGCGAACCCCTTCCAAGATGACAGCGTTCGCCCCAATCATGACACCATCTTCAATGATGACTGGATCTTTTGAAGGTGGCTCAAGGACACCGGCGACCACGGCACCTGCTCCGAGGTGAACGTTTTTCCCGAGCGTTCCGCGTGCTCCGATGACGGCGTTCATGTCGACCATCGAACCGTCTCCGATGACTGCCCCGATGTTGACGACAGCCCCCATCATGACAACAGCGTTGTTTCCGATTTGAACATGGTCACGGATGAACGAACCTGGTTCAATTCGTGCGTTGAGTTGTGTCGTATCGAGCATCGGAACGGCACTGTTGCGACGATCGTATTCAAGATGTGAATCGGTGATGACTGACGCATTCGCTTCTAAGAAAGCTGCTGCGCGCTCCGCCGTCGTCAAGAACAGTTTCGACTCGTCCGTACCGAATGCTTTCGCTTCTTCGATTTCAAGACCTGCCAATTGGCCGTTGACGTAAAGTTTTACCGGTGTTTCCTTTTTAGCATCTTTAATATATTGTGCGATTTCATAAGCGTTTGTGAGTAACATGAGTAGCCTCCTCGTATAAGTTCGATAGATTATAAAGTCCTGCTGGGCGATCGATAATCGTTGCTGCTGCAGCGAGTGCCCCGTTTGCAAACACGCGTTTGGATAACGCGGTATGTTTCAATTCAATCATTTCATCATCTCCAGCGAAAAGCACGGTATGTTCCCCGAAGATTGTGCCCCCACGAATCGAGTGCATCCCTAACTCTTCGGCGCCACGCGCTTCCCGACGTGATGTTCGTTCGTAAACCGGTGTCACCTCTCGCTTCGCTTCGATGGCGCGGGCCAACAGCTCCGCCGTGCCGCTCGGTGCGTCCACTTTCTTCCGGTGGTGCGCCTCGATGACCTCGATATCATAGCCGAGCGTGAGCGGAACGAGTTGATCGAGTAACTGCTTCAACAGAGCAATCCCATACGATGTGTTATACGACTGAAAAATCGGGATGTCTGATGATGCTTCTTCGATATCCGCAAGTTCCTCAGGTGTGAATCCTGTCGTCGCGATGACGAGCGGAATGTTACGTGACCGTCCGAATGCAAGCAAGTCAGGGAGTAGTGCCGGATTTGAAAAATCAATGACGACATCGACTTGTGCATCCACCTCGTCTAATGATGCCAGATGCTCGTCACTCCCAGGTGAAACAATAGCCGAGACGTTCACGCCTTGCGTGTTGGCGACTTCTTCGACGATTCGTCCCATCGCACCGAATCCGTGGATGAGTACATTCATTGTCTCACCTCGTTAAACTGCTCCATCGCCGATAGCAATTTCGCTTCGGCCGTCGCGCTCATCGGGACGAGCGGAAGACGTGGCGCACCAAATTCAAATCCTCTCGCTTGAAGAGCGGCCTTCACAGGAATCGGATTCACTTCTGCGAAAAGTTCGTCGATCACGGGGAGGAGGCGCAATTGCCATGTGCGCGCCGTCTGAAGATCACCTGCTAAAAGTGCTTCTGCCAAGGCGACGGTCGCACTCGGATAAACGTTCGATAACACTGAAACGACCCCTTGAGCGCCCCAAGCCATATATGGCAAAATTTGATCGTCATTCCCGCAGTAGACGGTGAATCCTTCCGGAAGATGAGCCATCATCTGTGCCATGACCGAGATATCTCCACTCGCCTCTTTCAAGGCCGTGATGCGCGGATGTTCTGCAAGCTCCCCGACCGTTTCGGGAGCCAGGGCAACGCCGGTCCGTGACGGGACGTTATATAGCATGAGCGGAATCGGTGATGCATCCGCAATCGCTGTAAAGTGAGCGAGAAGCCCAGCTTGTGTTGACTTGTTATAGTACGGGGTAACGACCATCGCCATTTCCGCTCCAAGTTCTGCGGCGCGCTTCGTTTTTTCGATACTGACAGCCGTGTTGTTTGATCCCGTTCCCGCGATGATCACCGCTCGACCGTTTGCGACCTCTACTGCTCGAACGAGCAAAGTCTCGAACTCCTCATTCGTCAGTGTCATTCCTTCGCCGGTCGTTCCACCGATGACGAGTCCACTTACTCCCTCTTGAATTTGGTCTTCAATCAATGCTGTCCATGCCTCTAAGTTTAACTGTCCATCTTCTTGAAACGGTGTCGCTAGTGCTGTCGCAACTCCTGTGAACATGTCATCTCCTCCTTATTTTGTCGCTGTTTGACTGATCATGCATTGTGCGATTTGAACCGCATTTGCCGCTGCGCCTTTTCGAACATTATCCGCGACGCACCACAAATGGAATGTATTCGGCTGTGAGTCATCCCGGCGAATCCGACCGACATACACCTCATCGGTTCCGTTTGCATCGAGTGGTGTCGGATATGAAAGTTCGGCTGGGTTGTCCATAATCACGACACCTGGCGCATCTGCGAGTACGGCTTTGACTTCTGCGACTGTCGCATCCCGTTCGAGCGTCACCGTGATGGATACCGCATGACTGTTTCGTACTGGCACTCGGACACAAGTGGCCGTTACGCCAAGGTTCGGCGCGTTCAAAATTTTACGCGTCTCTTCAATCATTTTTTGTTCTTCTTTCGTATAGCCATTTTCTAAGAAGACATCGATTTGCGGCAATACATTATCATAAATCGGATGCGGATAATTCGTCGGATCCTCACCGCGAGCACCGCGTTCGAGGTCATCAATCCCTTTTTGACCCGAACCGGATACGGCTTGATAAGACGTATAGGCGACTCGCGTCAACCCATATACTTCCGATAGCGGCGCGAGCGCGACGACCGATTGAATCGTTGAACAGTTCGGGTTCGCAATGAGCGTCTTCTCCGGGCTGAGTTCGACTCGATTCACTTCCGGTACGATAAGCGGAATTCCTTCTTGCATTCGGAATGCGCTTGAGTTGTCGATGACGATGACCCCTTGTTCACTTAAGCGTGGTGCATACTGTTCGCTGATACTTCCACCGGCAGAGAACAAGGCGATATCGATTGGGTCCGCATAAATCGAATCGTTCAATTCACGAATCACAATCGATTGTCCGTTCACTTCGACTGTCTTCCCTGCCGAACGGGCCGAAGCGTATAGTCTCAGTTCACTGATTGGAAATTCGTATTCGGTTAAGACGTCAATCATTTTTTGTCCGACGGCGCCCGTTGCGCCGACGACAGCTACGTTATACATCGTGCTACCCCCTTATAAGTTGAAGCGAGCCGCAATGGCTGCGACTGCCGCTTCCACGTCTTGTTCTTGAATCGTGTAGGAAATGCTAATCTCAGATGTCGTGACTTGATAGAACGGAATCCCCATCTCGCGGAATGTTGCGAAGAGTTCTGATGCGACACCGGTCGCGTCTCGCATACCGATTCCGACGACCGAAATTTTTGCGTGTTCCGTATGGCGATCGATTTTGATTTGTGGCAAGGTCGCTGTTAATTCTGCGAGTGCCTCTTCTAAGAACGCCTCTTCATCGAGTGGGCATGTGAACGAAAGGAACACTTCGCCATCGAACGCCGTCTGTGAAATCATATCGATATTGACGTGACGTTCGGACAATCGCTCAAAGATGTCCGCGACTCCGGCTGCCGTGTGCGGGATGTGTTTAATTGAGACACTGAGTACGTTTTTGACGACACTTACACTCGTGACTGCTTTCTGTTCCATTGCTTGCGTCGTATCCATGATCCATGTTCCTCCTTCGCTCGAGAGCGTCTTTCCAACAAAAATATTGACATCATACTTTTTCGCGAGCTCGACGCTTCGCATTTCCATGACTTTAGAGCCGAGTGCACTCATCTCCATCATTTCATCATAAGAGACGGTGTCGAGGCGCTTCGCCGTCGGATGAATCCGCGGGTCCGTCGTATATACCCCAGCCACATCCGTATAAATTTCACAACGTTGACTGAGGACGGCCGCAAGTGCGACTGCTGTCGTATCCGAACCGCCACGCCCGAGTGTCGTAACGTCTCCCGCTTCATTCACACCTTGGAAACCAGCGACGATTAAAACATCGTACTGACGCAACTTCTCATGCAATACTTCTTTACGAATCGCTTTGATTTTGCTCTTCGTATGGATGCCCATCGTATCAATCCCGGCTTGTTGTCCGGTGAGTGAAATGGCAGGTACCCCTCGCGAGTTCAAGGCGATGCTGAGTAGACTAATCGTCTGTTCTTCCCCGACGGCGAGTAGCCGATCGAGTTCACGAATCATCGGGCGCTCCGTGATTTGTTTAGCGAGCGACAGGAGCGAGTCCGTCGTCTTGCCCATTGCTGATACGACGACGACCAATTTTTCACCGGTCGCCACACGTGTTTGTAAATAGTCTGAAATGGCTTGTATTTGTTCGATTGTGGCAACAGAGCTGCCTCCAAATTTCAGTACGGTTGTCATCAAGTTCCCCACTTTCAAGATGTCCACCAACAGAAAAAGCGGCAGACCGGTAGGAAGCACTCTCCCTACGGTCTGCCGCTTGTACGCGCAGTTGAAAAACGATTAAAGAATCGTTCCGTAGATAGCGCTCCATGGTAGTTGACCATGGCAGTGTAGGCGTTATTCACGACTACCCCAGCCTTCGTTCACACGCACGTGAAAGTCGACTTCGGCGAATTTCCCCTTTCGGCTCGGTCCGGAGTGCGTCCGTTTCAACCAAGCTTACTCATGTCATTCGCAACCTCTATCTGTCAGTTGTTAGTATTAGTTATAACAAAACGAAATCTTCTTGCCAACCTTTTTTTAGAAAAATGGGATATTTCAAAAAAGAGTTACCACGTTTTCCGCATCATACGGTGTGGGATATTGGCATCTAAAAATTCATCTCCGAACGCCTCGTACCCGATTTTTTCGTAGAACGGAAGCGCCGTTAACTGTGCACCTAGGAGCAGTTCGCTTAATCCTTGATGTTTTGCGACACGTTCGACTTCGTCCATGATTTCTTTTCCATATCCATGACCTCGGGCCGTCTGAATCGTCGCCACCCGCTCCACTTTCCCGACAGTCGAGTCTACCGGGCGAAGACGTGCTGTCGTCACCGGTTGCGCGTCAAGGAGACCGACCACGTGCGTACAGACATCATCTAAATCATCGTATTCGAGACTCGCATCGATTCCTTGTTCCTGAACGAATACGATTTCCCGTACTTGCTTGGCCTGCTCGATCAACTTGGCTTCTTTTCCCGATTGAATCGTCAACATGGTAAGACCCCCTCTTGTAATCGTCTCACGATTTCTTCCATCCCTCGTTCAAGTTCCATGACCGAAGTGAATCGTGCTTGTGCCTGCTTATGGTTTCCACCACCGCGACCAATCTTCATTTCTTGAAGGGCCGCACGAAGAAATGTTCCGACCGCGATGTCATGAGTCCCATCATGCATGACAAATAATTTTTGCGTACTGTAGTTGGCTCCGACCGCTATTCGTCCGGTCGCTGCGATTCGTTCAACAATTGCGGTCGTCAACGTTTCGGCTTCCGTTCGTCCCACATGTAACGCTACATAGTTGTCTTCTTGTAAGACTGCCTTCACTTTCGCTTTCGCAATCCGTTCTTCGAGCGTCTTGATTTCTTTTTCACGTTCAAGACGAATCGTGTGTTCTTCAATCACACGCGCCGCCACCGATTCATTCGTCGTCGAGAACGTGTGGTGGATTGTCCGTAACGCTTCTCGTGCTCGTTGTGTCGCTTTCAACGCCCGATTACCAGCCACATACGTCAAGCGGATGTTTCCTCTCACTTTTTTGAGCGTCGTCACGTGAATCGTACCAAGTTGCCCTGTCGTTTCCACGTGTGTCCCACCGCACGCGTTATAATCAAGCCCTTCGATTTCGACGATTCGAATCATCCCTGTTCGATCGGTCGCTTTCCGTAAGCGCGTCCGGTCCACTTTTTCTTCTGCGATTTCATACACATGAATCGGATAATTCTCAAAGATGAGTTGCTGCATCTCTTGCTCAAGAGCTTCAACTTGAGCCCAGTCCATCCCTGCCGTCTCAATCTCAATGGACGAATCCTCTTCCCCAATTCCAAAACTGAGCGTACGAATGCCGTGACGATCTTCCAAAATCGCCGTTAACAAGTGTTGGGCAGTATGCTGGATGGAATGGTCTCGTCTCACATGTTCATTGATCCGAGCCACTACTGGTGTTCCGGTAGGTAATGCCGCTGACAACAGATGCCACACTTCACCTTCCTTGAGTTGCACATCTAATACGTCATGCGAATCAATCCATCCCCGGTCTGCCGGTTGCCCCCCACCTTCCGCATAAAAAGGACTATGCTCGAGTGTATGCCAATGACCTTTTCCATCCTCGCTTACTGAGGTCACGATTGTATTGACTGTATATTGATTCATCTTGTCCTCCACCTTCTCTCTATAAATCTGTTCAGACAACTAGTCTAATTTCGTCTATAATGAAACATACATCTTCTCAGTCAGGAGCGAAATGATATGTTAGAAATCGATAAACAATCTCCGTTACCTATTTATTATCAAATTGAAGCGTACTTAAAGCAACAAATTGATGACGGATTGTTAAAGCCAGGAGACACGCTACCTTCAGAACGTGAATTCTCCGAACAATTTCATGTCAGTCGCATGACGATTCGTCAAGCAATCATGAACCTCGTCAACGCCGGTTATTTGAGCCGTCAAAAAGGACGAGGCACATTCGTCGCGAGCCAAAAGATTGCCATGACGTTGTCCGGACTGACGAGTTTTTCTGAAGAAATCAAACATCGTGGCATGCGACCACTCAGTCGTCTTTTGTCCTACGAGGTCATCCCGGCAACGGATCGAATCGCCCAACAACTGAGTATCCCGAATCAAACACCGGTATACGAAATGAAGCGGCTCCGACTCGCAGACGACCATCCGCTCGCGCTCGAGACCGCCTACATTCCTGTCCGTTTGTTGCCTGACTTGACGAAAGAAGACGCGACCGGTTCCATTTATGCATACGCCGAACAGCACGGTTTACGTTTGAAAAATGCAACACAGACACTCGAAGCCCGCAGCGCCGGTCCCGAGGAAGCGAAACTGCTGACCATCTCTCCAAACGCACCGGTATTGCTGATCGATCAACGTACCTATCTCGAGAACGGTGACATGTTTGAATATAGTCGCTCGCTCTTTCGTGGAGACTCCTATTCGTTAACCGTTGCGATGGATCGCATATAACGCACGAAACAGAAATACGATTATCTACCTTCTTTTCGACTCATATTGGAACTAAGCAATCTTATTCTACGTATATAGATGTCAAGGGGGGAGGACATTGCCTAAGGTAATCGATATCATGAAATATCGAAAACTCGCATTACTTTGTTTATTTATCTCAATCCCAATTAGTATGATCAATATCCTTATAGGCTCGACATGGTTGGCGATTTTAGGAGCATCTTTATTTGTAATTTTCCTCGCCATATCCCTCACTTTATGGAAATGTCCACAGTGTAAAAGACGACTCCCATTACGATTTGACCATGACACTGATGTGGAGGATGTATATCGCTGTCCTTACTGTGAGACCAAATTTTTGAGTGGGAAAATCATTGACTAAATCAGTTTTCAAGCAACCCCACACAAAAAATCGGTCTGACCTGAAATGCATTGCCACATAAAAAACGCTCAGAAAATGAATTCTGAGCGTTTTGCATTTTTCGTAAGTCAAACTTTATTGCGCTTCGTACGTTACCCCACTCGGGTCTAACGTGTAAGACTCTAATTCCGTATCCGTCATCGGCTCCACAGGATTTCCTGCGTCCGCTTGCTGCACACGATAGCGTACTTCTTCAAGAAGCGGTTCATTCAAGAAATAGTAGAAGTGGCCGTCATCTGCACGGGCGCCTTCACCTGTCAATTGATATTGCACCGTATTGTGTAGTGCACCGACATCTTCAATCAAACGCATATAGTCATTCGGTCCGAGCGTCGTCTGCATGTTGTCGCCCACGGCTTTCAAGACCTTATCATAGTTATTGATGAGTGACGTGCCAAGTGACTGTTCGAGCACGGCATTAATGACTTCCATCTGGCGTTGTCCACGCCCGATGTCTCCACGTGGGTCGTCATATCGGTTACGGACATAGGCGAGTGCCTCTTCACCAGAAAGTTGCTGAAGTCCTTCTTCGATTTGTACGGTCTCACGTGAGGCGTCATAGCTGTTTTGTTGTGATGAGAATGGAACGTCGATCTCAACACCACCGACTGCATCGATGAAATCCACAAATCCTTGGAAGTTGAGCGAGACGACATGGTCGATTTCAACGCCGACCAAGTCCTCAATCGTGTTTGTTGCCATACGCATCCCGTTGTTCGGGTTCGATTCATCCATGGAACCGAAATAGTAGGCATGTGTGATCTTATCTTGATCAAGACCTGTCTTTCCATAAGGGATATTGTATCCTGTGTAATCGATATTGACGTACGAGTCACGCGGGATACTGAGCATCGTCGTCTGCTTTTCTTTCTTGTTCAGAATGACGACAATCATGACATCCGAGCGTCCAAACTCTCCACGCGCTTTCTTTTGTGGAGAAAGGTCTGTCCCTAAAATCAAAAACGACTCCGTATCTTCTTTGTCAAAGCGAGTAGGTTCAACCGTCGGGTCGTCCTCTAGCGTGACTTGGGTGCCGGACAACATGTTGTGTGCTTTATAAAATGCGGTACCGTAAATGCTAGACCCAGCAATAATCGCAATCAGCACAAGGGCACTAAAGACTTTATAAAACGCAGACGGACCTTTGCGCTGTCTACGAGTATGTGTTCTAGAATTCATAATGGTCTCCTTCGAGTCAAAGTAATGAGCTTCACTCATTATAGAGGAAAGTGTGAAATTTGTCGAAAACGTTTTGATGACAAATTCATTTCTTTACATTTTCCCACAGTTGAAAACAGAAAAACCCACGGAGATGTCTCCGCAGGTTGATTAAGCCCGAATGGTGAAAAATCGCGTTGCCGCTTCTTGTCCTCGTGCTTGAAGAGCTTCTGCACAGCGCGATGCCGCCGCTTCATCGAGTACGACCGTCACACCTGGATGCGCTTGAAGGATCGTCGCCGGCCAGTCGACCGTCGGTACACTTTCAATCATATGTTGTACGGCCTCTGCTTTTCGCTCGCCCGTCGCCACAAGGACAATCTCACGCGCATTCATGATTGTATCGAGTCCCATTGTGATCGCATGCGTCGGAACATCTTCCAATCGGTCAAAAAAGCGACGGTTTGCCTCTCGTGTGGATTCGGTGAGTTCGGTCACATGTGTCTTCGCATCAAGCGCCGTGCCCGGTTCATTAAATGCGATGTGACCATTTTCCCCGATACCGAGAAGTTGTAAGTCAACACCAAGCTTTCGGACGAGACCTTCGTAACGAGCCGCCTCCGCCTCAGGGTCTGGTGCATCACCTTGAGGAAGATGGCTTTGTTTGAACGGCACTTCATCAAACAAACGATCTTTCATAAAGCGGTTGTAGCTTTGTGGATGCTCTGGTGATAGACCGATGTATTCATCTAAATTGACGCTTGTCACATGGCTACAATCGAGCGCGTCTTGTTTAAACATTTGATACATCCCGACCGGCGTGCTGCCTGTCGCGAGACCGAGTACGAAGTCATGCTTCCCTGAAATCCGTTCTTTAATGAGCGAATAGGCGATACGTTCCGCGTCATTCGCTGTCTTTGCGACTAATACGTTCATCGTTGTTCCTCCCGTTCATATGCAATGTTTCCTTTGACGATTGTCATTTGAACATGTGCACTGTCATCCCAAACGACAAGGTCCGCATCAAACCCCGATTTGATGTCTCCTTTTGTCGTCAATCCGAATTCTTTTGCCGCATTCGTCGAAGTCATTTTGACCGCTTCTTCCACCGTACATCCCGTATACGCTTGAATATTTCGGAATGCCGCATCCATCGTCAAGACACTCCCGGCGAGATTCCCTGCTTCAAGACGGGCAGCACCTCCTTCTACGATGACGGGTTGACCCCCAAGTTCATACTGTCCGTCAGGCAGACCTTTCGCCCGCATCGCATCCGTGATGACGACGAGTTCATCCGCTCCTTTTAAGCGGTAAGCAAAATCGACCATCTCCGGACGACTGTGAATCCCATCTGGAATGATTTCGGTCATGACACCTTTCTCTAAGAGACAATATCCGACCGTTCCCGGTTCTCGATGATGCAAGCCACGCATCTGGTTATATAGGTGTGTTCCATGTTTGACGCCAGCCTGCTTATTCTCTTCAAACGTCGCACTCGTGTGTCCCGCTGAACCGATTGCACCCGATTCACGAAGGGCTGCTTCAAATGCTCGGGCTCCCGGCCGTTCCGGTGCATACGTGACGAGTCGGATATGACCACCGGCAAGCTCTTGCCACTTTCGGAATTGTTCCGCATCCGGATCAATGATATGTTCTGCTGGTTGTGCACCCGCCATCTCCACATTGACGAATGGCCCCTCTAAATGAATCCCAACGATGGTCGTATCGTCTGACTCAATGACGTTCCGAACTGCTGTCAACGCCCGTTCAATCGCTTCTTTCGACTGGGTGATCGTGGTCGCAAAGAATGACGTGACACCCTCTTGAAGCATGTCTTCACTTAATTGACGAAGCCGTGACTCGTCCGCGTCCATCGTATCGACTTCATACCCCCCGTGTATATGAACATCGATGAGGCCAGGCGTGACGAGCGCACCCGAGACATCGATGACGCTCTCGTCTCGTTGCTTAAATTGTTCCATTGATCCGATTTCTTCAATCGATTGGTCACTCCATCTGATATACCCACGCTCCCACGTTTGTTCCGCTGACACGATATGAGCATTAATCAATGTCCCCATCGCTTCACCACTCCTTCTTTTGTTTTCCTCCATGTTATCATATCGAATAAAAGTATAGTTGTATAGACCAATTTTAGATAAATAAAAGATTGTTCACAATTGTGAACAATCTTTGTGTCATGACGTCGATTGAAGCGTCCCGAAGCGACGGACAATCCACACTAGTCGGAGGAATAATAAGACCGCTCCAGCAGCCAGTCCTGCAATCAACCCAATCCAATAGCCATCCGGTCCAAATCCAGCATGCTCCGCCAACACATAACCGAGTGGTAAGCCGATGACCCAATAGGCGACGAGAGAGAGAACTAACGTAATGTTGACGTCTTTGAAGCCTCGTAAAATCCCTTGAATCGGTGCGGCGACAGCATCTGATAACTGGAAGAACACGGCGAAAATCATGAAGTGTGCCGCAAGGTCCACGACTGTCGGGTCATTCGTATAAATGGCTGCGACGCGTTCGTTTTGCCAAAATAAGAAAGCACCCGAGAAGATGGAGACACCTAGACAAAGCGAAATCCCAATCTTCGCATATCGAACGGCGTCCTGTAGTCGTTTCGCACCAAGTTCATACCCGACGACAATCGTCAACGCGCTCGATGCCGACAACGGGAGCATGTACACAAACGACGCAAAGTTAATGGCCGCTTGGTGTGCCGCGACGATTTGGTCACCGTATGAGCTAAGCAGTAGCGTGACTGCCGCAAAGATGCTGACCTCGGCGAAGATCGCTAGCCCGATTGGTGTCCCGAGTTGTAACAACTCTTTTTGTCTGAGCCAAACGATTCGCTCTGATGTCCGTAAGAACTTGTACTCGCGGAACGGTTTTCCGTTTCGGACGAAAAAGAATGCCATGAAAAAGAGCAACCAATAGGTGATGCTCGAGGCGATTCCTGCTCCGACGCCACCGTACGCCGGAATCCCGAGTTTTCCAAAGATGAAGATGTAATTTAATCCGACATTAATGGGTAACCCTAATAGTATGAGGATCATCGAGACCCTCGTCTTGCCAAGCGCATCCATGAGCGTGCGAAGCACGTTGAACAAGAACATCGGCAAGACACCGAAACCAAGCGCAAGTAAGTATTGGGTCGCGGTTCGCTTCCCTTCCGTACTAAGCCCCATCCCTTCGATTGCGAGTGGCACGAGGAAAGACCCTAATGTCAGCGTGATTACACTGAGCATGATGGCTAAGTAGATGCCTTGAAATAGCGTACGTTGAATTTGTTGACGGTCCCGCGCGCCGAGCGCTTGTGACACGATTGGAGCAACTGCCAACAAGATTCCGCTAAGCCCGGTGTAAACGGGCATCCAAAGACTCGAACCGACACCGACGCCAGCCAAGTCGACGGCGCCTGCGCGTCCGGACATGACGGTATCAAAAAAGCTAATCAAATAAAAAGACACTTGCGTAACTAGGATTGGAAAGAAAATCGTAAAGAACAGTTTGATTTTTTCGTTTAATGAATGTGTTTGGTACATGGACAACCCTCATCTCTTTTTCAGAAAGGAAACAATATCATGAATCAACGGCATGCAGAAAAACTTAAATTTGAACTGTTAGAAACGTGGAACACGTTTAACCATTACGTGACCGAGGCCCTCTCGTTCAACAATTCCGAGGACATTCATCGCGCCCGCGTTCATTTACGAAAGCTGATCACGTTCATGCAGATCTTTGAGACGAAGCCCGCGACGTTCCGGCAACTCAAACAATTGATGGAGGCACTCGGTCATGTCCGTGACCTCGATGTCCTCATCGAACAATTTGATGTAAAAACAGAGCTCGACGAAGTATTTCTACAAACCATGGAAAAACAACGGGCCATCGAACGGACCATTCTCTCGACACGAGTCAGTGAAAAGATGACTCCCTCACTCGACCAACAAATTCGTCGTTTCATCGGCGGACCGTTGTTTCGTGCGTTTAAAAAAACGAACGCCTCTCCGATGTTAGAAAAGGCGAAAAGCGAACGCAAACAACGAATTCGCATCTATCATGAACAATCGAGTGGAAAAGAACAAATCGAAGCGCTCCATAAGGTTCGCTTAGCCGTGAAACGTGAACGATACTTGCATGAATATTTGTTAAACTACGAGTCGGACGCGTCAATCGACACCGTCCGTACGTTAAAAAAGATGCAAACCGAACTCGGTGAGATGAATGACCATGATCAACTGTTGAAGCGTTGGCTGGCCTTCACCCCTCCTACCGACCTGCAATCCCCGTACGACAAAAAAATTGAAGTCTTACAGCAAGAACTTGATGAATCCGTGAAGCACCTATCAATTTAACGCGATGTATACCGTTCAATCAATAGTTCGAGCAACTTCATCCCCGCAATCGAATTCCCTTTTGAATCAAGCGCCGGACCGAAGATGCCAAACCCGACGTTATTCAAATCTAGTTCGTGGTTTCCGACTGCTAAAATCGCACCTGACACCCCGCTCTTGCCGGGAAGTCCGACACGGACGGCGAACTCGCCTGATGCATCGTACATGCCACATGTCGTCATGATGGCTTTGACGATCCGGACGACACGACGGGGAATCAATTCTTCACCTGTCTCCGGGTCTTCCCCGTTCCCTGCGAAGACACGCCCGATTCGCGCCAAGTCAAAACAATCGATTTCAATGGCACATTGTTTCGTATATACGTCGATAATCTCATCGACGTCTCCTTCTACAATTCCATGATGGCGCATGAAATAGAGGAGTGCGCGATTCAAGTCGGTCGTCTCGTATTCAGAGCGAGCGACTTTTTCATCGTACGTAATCTCCTCTACGGGTCGATTCAACAAGGTCGCTAAAAATTGGCGGAACTGATAAATCTTTAAGTCAGCCGTCTCCCCTAAAATCATACTCGTCACCGCTAACGCCCCTGCATTGATCATCGGATTCAGTGGTTTTGAGGGGACCGTTTCCTCGAGTTTCGCGATCGAGTTGAACGCATCACCCGTCGGTTCCATCCCCACTTTTGAAAACACATAGTCTTCCCCAAATTCCATCAGCACATAACAAAGCGTCAGCGCCTTCGATACACTTTGAATCGTAAACTTGTGATGAACGTCCCCAGCGTGAATATACGTACCGTCCGGCAAACAAATCGCCACCCCGAGTAAATCGTTTTTCACATGCGCCAGTTCTGGGATGTAGTCCGCCACTTTCCCCTGAGCCGTATACGGACGACACTCATCAATCAAGTGGTTCAACTGTTGTTCGAGTACATTCATTCGATCACCTCATGTTCCATCAAATTTCAACCGGGTCATCTTATCATATTACCCGTCTGGCGGTCCATCTTCTTTATACCACTCTTCATCCGCCCAAATCACCGGTGGACTTTCTTCATCCCCGACCAATTTTTCCCCATGCCGATTCATCGTCACAATAAAACCAACCACACCTGACACAATGACAGTCGCGATAATGATGAAAGCCATCATTTCATCGTCCCCTTTCGAATTCGTGACAAATTTGTCTAGAACTCCGTGACACTTATCCTATGTCTGCGTCTATATTCTCGGTACCGTTAATACGACAAGAACTTTACAGAAATGGGTGAATCGATTGAATCAAATCGCAATTATCGGAGGTGGCATCGCCGGGCTGGCCGCAGCACATTATGCTAAAGAAGCCGGCGCACACGTCACACTGTTCGAGGCACAGGATCGTCTCGGCGGAAAAATCAAAACCATCTATCGAGATGGATTTACGTTAGAGACCGGGCCGGACGGTTATATGGCGCGTAAGCCGACCTTGACGTCTCTCATTACCGACCTCGGCCTTGAGGACCAACTCGTTCGTTCTAAAACCGGGACCTCTTACATTTACGTACGTCAACAACTGAGACAAATGCCAGCCGGATCGGTCATGGGTATTCCGACCAAGTTTTGGCCGATGGTAAAAACGGATCTCTTTACGTGGAGAGGGAAATTTCGTGCAGGACTCGACCTTGTCATTCCGCGTGTGTATGAAGGAGAGGACATCTCGCTCGACCGCTTCTTTCGGACGAGACTCGGATCAGAAGTCGTCGACACGATGATCGAGCCCCTTCTGTCCGGGATTTATAACGGAACGCTCGACGATATGAGCATCGAGTCTACTTTCCCTCAGTTTATCACGATTGAACAAAAAACTCGCAGTCTGATTCTCGGTATGAAAGCACTCACGCCCCCTTCTCAGGCTGGAGTGAAACCGTCTGAGACCGGAAAGTTTTTATCGCTCGATCAAGGACTCGGTGCACTCGTCGAGGCACTCCGTCCTTCCATTGACCGTCTCGTACTGAAGACAATCGTCAAGTCCGTAAGACCGCATGAAATCACATTGGCGGATGGAACGGTCGAGCAGTTTGACGGGATCATTCTTGCGACTTCCCCAAACATGCTCGGGCCGTTACTCGGTTTTCCGGAAGCCGAGAGTTTGTCGACTCGTAAGCGAACGTCCTCAATGACCGTTCTTGCCGCATTCGACGTATCAGAAGTCGATGCGCTAGACGGGACAGGTTACGTCATCGCCAAGTCTGAAGGTAACGCTTTGACCGCTTGCAGTTGGATGCATAAGAAGTGGCCACATATGGCACCTGAAGGGAAAGCGTTGATTCGGATGTATATCGGTTCTGATTATGTTTCCTCTTTGTTGCACGAAGATGATGATACGATTGCGACATTTGCCTTGCACGAACTCCGCCGTATTCAACAAGTCGGGACACCACTTTTCACGAAAGTCGAACGTCACGTTCAAACGATGCCCCAATATGAGGTCGGACATAAACAAGATGTCCGCGCCTTTGAAGAAGCACTCGCGAAGTGGGACGGGGTCGAGGCGTGTGGCGCCATTCTCCATGGGGTTGGTTTACCAGACTGTGTTGATTCTGCAAAACAAGCGGTCGACAACCTGAAATTGAAGCAGGTGGTGACAGTATGAAACACATCGATTATAACGAGAACCCGTTTATCGTCATTTGGGAAGTGACACGTGCTTGCGCCCTCTCCTGTGTCCATTGCCGGGCCGAGGCTCAGTTTCACCGATACGAAAATGAACTCGACACGGAAGAAGGGAAGGCACTCATTCGCGATATTCATGCGATGGACAATCCGATTCTCGTCTTCACAGGTGGAGACCCCCTCATGCGCGAAGATTTGTTTGAATTGACCGCGTACGCCTCATCTCTCGGGATGCGTGTCTCGATGACACCCTCTGCCACACCCCGCGTTACCCGTGACGCTGTGAAACGGGCAAAAGCGGCCGGGTTGTCACGTTGGGCGTTTTCAATCGATGGTCCGGATGCACAGACACACGATTACTTTAGAGGAACACGCGGCAGTTTCGACCGTACCATCCGAGGAATCTCCTACTTCCGAGAAGAAGGCATGTCGTTCCAAATCAACACGACGGTGACCGAATATAACGTCGATCGCTTACCTGAGATGGCAAAACTCGTGGAGTCCCTCGGCGTATCGGTCTGGACGCTCTTTTTCCTTGTGCCGACCGGACGAGGATCCCTATTACAACCCATCTCTCCCGAACGACATGAAGAGGTGCTGAAGTGGGCGTTCTCGTTACAAGAGACGGCGCCGTTCATCATCTCGACGACGGAAGCCCAGTTTTATCGACGGGTGGCACGACAAGAAAATCAGCGGCGAAAAGCAGAAGGACTTCCTCCCATCGGACATCCCCATGATGATTTGGCGAAGGCCCCTCGCGGAACGAATGACGGGAACGGATTTGTCTTTATCTCGCACACAGGTGACGTCCAACCTTCTGGATTTTTACCAATTCATTGCGGAAACGTGAGAACGGCACCCCTCGCCGACATTTATCGTCATCATCCGACCTTCAAGGCGTTACGTGATCCGGATAGTCATCACGGAAAGTGCGGGTATTGCGAATATCGTTATCTCTGTGGTGGTTCGAGGGCCAGAGCCTATGCGGTTACTGGTGATTATAAGGAGGCAGAACCGTACTGTATCTATCAGCCAGAACGTCCTCTCGTTTCACAATAAAGATTCCCATTTATTTCCTCACAGTGTAAGATGAGACTATATGAATCTGATGGTGAGAAGGGAGTCATGTAGGTGCAGTCATTACCGATCGATGGATTGTTTTATATTGGGCTAGGTGCGATTTTTGTCGTTACGACTTTATTGGGATTTGGAATCAAGCGGTGGACGAAACAAGGCTTGTTGGGGTTTTATACGCTACTCGCAACAAGTCTTGGCTTATTCTTTTGGTTACTGCTCTGGTTTCAGGAAGCGACTAGCACCACATTTATGGGAACCATCCCGTGGGTACTCAACTTATTTTTCGGAACGGTGCTCTATCTCATTTTTATAGGTGTCAGTTTTCTGCTTTTGCGACGAAAACATCAACGTACATAAAAGAGGAATCCGATTTTGGATTCCTCTTTCTTTATGCATTGACCGTCGATGGACGTAACGTCAATTCTCCATTCTCGACATCGATGACGACCGTTTGACCATCTTCGACATCCCCGGCTAAGATGCTTCGGGCCAGTTTCGTCTCAATCGTCCGTTGTACGTAACGGTTGATTGGACGGGCACCAAATTGAGGTTCGTACGCTTCATCGGCGACGAACGTTTTTGCTGCGTCTGTGATCTCGATCTGAATCGAGCGCGTCATGAGTCGTTCGCTCATTCGTCCGACCGCCTTCTCGACGATTTGACCGATTTGATCTTTCGTGAGCGGATGGAACAGAATCGTTTCATCGACCCGGTTCAAGAACTCAGGACGGAAATGGCGACGGAGCTTCTCGAGTACTTGGCGCTCCTCGTCTTCATCAATCACACCGTCTCTCGCTGCCTCGAGCAAAATGTCTGCCCCGATGTTCGACGTCATGATGACGATTGTATTTTTAAAATCGACGATGCGCCCGTGCGAATCGGTCAATCGACCATCATCGAGCAGTTGCAACAAGATGTTGAAGACGTCCGGATGTGCCTTCTCGACCTCATCGAGTAAGAGAACCGAGTACGGGTTACGGCGAACCGCTTCCGTCAACTGGCCGCCTTCCTCATATCCGATATAGCCAGGAGGTGCACCGACAAGTCGTGATACGGCATGTTTCTCCATATATTCACTCATATCGAGTCGAACGATATGGTCTTCTGAATCAAACATCGCTTCTGCGAGCGCCTTCCCGAGTTCCGTCTTCCCGACTCCAGTCGGTCCAAGGAAGAGGAAGGAACCGATCGGACGGTTCGGGTCTTTGATTCCAGCGCGAGCACGAATGACCGCATCACTGACTAAACGAATCGCGTCATCTTGACCGAAGACACGCTTGTGTAAAACCGCTTCTAAGTTAAGCAGTTTATCTCGCTCTCCTTCTGTCAGTTTCGTCACCGGAATGCCGGTCCATTTTGAGACGACCTCAGCGATTTCTTCTTCTGTCACTTCTTCCCGCACGAGTTCGCGTGTCACCGAACCCGCCAACTGTTCCGCTTCTTCTAGTTCTCGCTCGAGCTCTGGGATTCGTCCATACTTCAGTTCCGAAGCCCGGTTCAGGTCATAACGACTTTCTGCTTCTTGTAACTCGAGGCGTACCTTTTCGAGGTCTCCACGGATTTGCTGCACGCGGTGCGTCGACTCTTTCTCATTCTCCCAACGGAGACGTAACGAGTCAGACTGCTCACGGAGCGATGCCAATTCTTGTTGGAGTGCTTCGAGTCGTTTCATGGAAGCTGCATCGCTCTCTTTTTTAAGCGCCGCCTCTTCGATTTCAAGTTGCATGACCCGACGAACCAACTCATCGAGTTCAGCCGGCATCGATTCCATCTCTGTCCGAATCATCGCACATGACTCGTCGACGAGATCAATCGCCTTGTCCGGCATGAAGCGGTCCGTGATATAGCGATTTGACAGGACAGCCGCTGCGACGAGGGCGTTATCGTGGATGCGTACCCCGTGGTGAATCTCGAAGCGTTCTTTTAAGCCACGCAAGATTGAGACCGTATCCTCAACGTCCGGTTCAGCGACGAGCACTTGTTGGAAACGCCGCTCAAGAGCAGGATCTTTTTCGATATATTGACGATACTCATCTAGCGTTGTCGCACCGATACAGTGCAGCTCACCTCGGGCGAGCATCGGTTTTAACATGTTCCCGGCATCCATCGACCCTTCCGATTTTCCTGCCCCGACAATTGTATGCAATTCATCGATGAAGAGGATGATTGTACCTTCCGCCTCTTTCACTTCAGACAAGACCGCTTGAAGACGCTCCTCAAACTCACCACGGTATTTCGCACCGGCGACAAGCGAGCTCATATCGAGGCTGAAGATCGTTTTGTCTTTCAAGCTCTCCGGTACGTCACCCCGAACGATTCGTTGAGCGAGTCCCTCGACGATTGCCGTCTTCCCGACACCTGGTTCCCCGATGAGGACCGGGTTGTTTTTCGTTTTCCGACTCAAAATCCGGATGACGCGACGAATCTCACTATCGCGTCCAATGACCGGATCGATTTTCCCAGTCTTCACTTCTTGAATGAGGTCTCGTCCGTATTTCGTCAAGACGTCATACGTCGCTTCAGGCGACTTCGACGTGATGCGACGATTACCTCGTACGGCGACGAGCGCCTCACGGAGTCGGTCTTCTGTGACCCCTTTTCGCTCGAGCATCGCCTGCGCTTGACTACTGTTCAACAAGATGCCGAGTAAGATATGTTCGACCGATACGTATTCATCGTTCATCCCTGTCGCTTCCCGCTCCGCCGTCGTTAAAACGTTCAGCAAAGAAGCCGAAATCATCGGTGTCGTCGGATTTTGAAGTTTTGGTGCATTTCTTAAAGAAAGCGCGACTTCGCCTTCAATCTCAGACACGTTGATTTCCATTTTTTGAAACAGCAACGGTGCGATCCCGTCCGTCTGTGAAATCATGGACGCCAAGACGTGCCACTCATTGATTTCACTATGATGATATTGTTTCGCTAACGCCTGTGAACTGACAATGCATTCATGTGCTTTATCTGTAAAACGATTAAAGTCCATCACGATTCCTCCTTATCCATTAACGTTCGATTTGCTCATAAACAGAACGGTACGTCTCATCAAGAGGCAGGTCGACCTCGAGTTGGACGAATAAGTCCGACCGCACCTTCGAGCCGGTCATGACACCGCGACCCGGAATCCGCATCCGTTGTCCCGGACGGCTTCCTGGTTTCACTTTCAACTTCACCCGTCCTCCGTCGAGCGTGGCAATGATGACGCTTGCTCCGTCTAAAAAGTCGAGCGGACGCAATCGTTTCACTGTCACGATATGCTCTCCTTCACGACGATACGTATCGTCATCCGCAAAGTGGAGCTCGACGTATACATCTCCTCGGTTCCCCGATTGTCCGACGCGACTTCCTTTTCCTTTTAATCGCAACTTTTGACCTTCATAGGCACCTTGTGGAATCTTGACGTTCACCGTGCCAGTCTGAAGGCGAAGGCTCACTTTTGATTCTTTCGTCAATTGACTGAGCGGGATGTTGACACGAACAGTCTCATCCAAGTCTTCCTCGACTGCTTGGTCAAAGAAGCTTCCGAACATATCTTCAAATCCGAAAGTCCGCGAGGTCGTACGCGATCCGCCTCCGAATTGTCGGAATAGATCTTCGAATTGTGACGAGCCTTCCCCGTAAGTCTCTCCACCGCCACCGAATCCTTGTCCGAACGACGGTCCATCCGGGCTACCGTATCGATCATAATTCGCCTTTTTCTCTGGGTCGCTCAATACGTCAAATGCTTCCTGGACCGACTTGAATCGTTCTTGTGCGCCAGGGTCTTTATTGACGTCCGGATGGTACTGTTTCGCCAATTTCCGGTATGCACGTTTAATCTCTTGTTCGGTTGCTCCTTTTGAGACACCGAGCTCGTCGTAATAGTTTTTAGCCATATGGATTCACCTCACCTATCCCTTTCCCGTTTCTGTTAACTCTATTCTACTCAATTGGTCAAATAAGGTCAAAGATAATCCTTTCACTTTTCATACGAAAAAAAGAAGAGATTCGTTTCAAAAAACGAACCTCTTCTCGATTAGAAGTATACTTTTGGGCTATCCATGCCGTCCTCAAACACAATCGTCACTTCAGGGTCTCCGCCAAGTGACGTCACGTTGATGCGAACCGGCACATTCCGGCTATATTCCCAGCGGTTTTCGAGCAAGCCGACCACGTGTTGTGTGAATCCGACGAGCTCGGCGCGACTATAGAATTGGATGGGGATATCGATTTCAAGTCGTGACAAGTCACCGTTTTGATAAAAGCCTTTTCCGATCATCCCACTATAGTCTGGGAAGAGGTCGGCAATTCGGTCACTGAACAGCGTAAATTTCTGAGCGTCCTCACGGACATCATTCGTTGCTGTCGCAGATGGGAAGTAGTAGTACTTCTCATCGATGGCTTTCCAGTCACCGGTTGCGACCTGATCATCCGTTCCGACAAAGGCAGATTTGATATAGTTCCCCGGAGTCGGTGAACCTTGGGTCGACTTCATATAGAGCGCGACGTTTATATCCAAATCTTTAAAATCTTCTCGCTTCCGTAACTGGGCGACGAGTTCATTCGCCATTCGTTCACCTTCTGCAATCACTTTCTTCTGATCGAGTTTCACCGTGTAGGTCGGTCCGTAGTTTGGTGCCTGGAAGACATACTCACGATTTAAAATGAGCGCGAACGACACACCGCCAAGCTGATATCCGCTATCCGCTTTCGTCATATAGTTCTGTTCTACGATTGACGCCAAATAAAGAGGTGACTTCTTGTTCGCATCGACAAACTTGTCGTCCTCAACTTCCGCCTTACCGTCCGCATACGCCGGGTTTAACGGCGTTAACCCTTCGTCACTACCACCTTTACGTCCAAGTAAAGTAGAGACATCTTCCGCATTCAGAAGCTGCCCTTCCTGATAGGCGAATTTGTCTGGGTCAAACGCGTCTGTCGAGTGGCGCATGAGACCGAGTTCGACCTCCTCAAGTTCTAATGACGAGCTCACTTGGCGCTGGGCAAGTCCTCGCGCCGCTGCCGCTTTGAACGGAATGACCATTTGATAATAAGAGTCACGTGCTTCGATCGTTTGTGTGACACCTTCTGCTGCTGTTTCTTCGCCGGTTGGTGTCGCTTCTTCTTCACCCATCGGGATTTTCATTGAACATCCGCTTAACAAAAGCGCAGAGGCGATTGTCGGGATGACGAGTTGTTTCCATTTCATCTATGTCTAGCTCCTTTGAACATCGTTTCCTATTTCACTTTGTTCATTATAACAAAATCGTTCCACGAAAAAAGTATCGAAGCGGAATCAGAAGAAATCCCTCCTATCAGACAAGGAGGGATACACAATCATTATTTGGTAGATGGGTGCTTCCGACGAATCATCAAGAGGAGTCCAGATGCAAACAAGAGGAGTCCAAGCATCGCATGCCACGTTTCGTTCGTCTCTCCTGTCATCGGGAGCACATCTTGCGAATACGTGTCGACTTCATCTTCGAGTTGCACCGGGGGAGCCTCTCGCTCTTTCACGACAACCTTCACGACTGGTGTTTCGATGTTCGCTTCTTTCTCAGGAACTTGTTTCGGTTCGTCCTTTTTGATTGGAACAGGTTGTTTTACTGCAACCGGCACATCGACAGAGCGAGTGACGGTCACCCCTTCGTTCACATAGAGCGTAAATGTTGCCTGTTGAACCAATTCCGCTCCAGCTCGGACGTCATAGGACGGGAGAAGCGGGAGTTCAAATGAAAACGTGACGACTTCTTCCGGTCCAAATCCGTTGATGAATTGAGGAATCGATTGAACTTGCTTCATGAATCGTTCATTCGCCATCTGTTGTTCCTCATCTGTCAAGGCACCGCTCGGCCATGTGAGTGTCACGTCAGACAAGAACAAGGTGACGTTAGAGGTATTCGTCACTGTATAGGTGTATCGGACAGGTTCCCCAGGCTGAACGGTCGCCAACTCGCTTGTTCCTGACACTGTAAAATCAGGTTGTTGCAAGAGCACGATTTGTTGACTTTCTGCTGTGACGACACGGTCATATTCGTCCACTCCCGTCACACGAAACAGACTGCCAATCTCAGGGTGTGTGTGGATTGAATAATCAGAAGGAACGGACAAGGTTGCTGTCACTTCCACCCGTTCCCCCGGCAAGAGACCGTCTTCTCCTATTAATTCATGCACACGATCAAATACGCGTTGATTGAACGATTCGATTGATTGATGATCGATGTCTCCGCTCACATACTCATGAGAAAGTTCTGTCACCGTCATCGGCGTGTCTCCTGTATTCTCTACAATGAACGTATACGATATTTCTCCTCCGACAACGGCCTTGTCGACCCCGGCGATGTTCTGTGCTTCTAAAGCGAGCACCGGCAACATCGGTTCAGTCATCGGTTCTTCCACGACCGGCTCTGGTTCTGTTTCCACTGGGGGCATTGTCTCTTCTGGTTCATCTGGTTCAGTCACAACAGGTGGTTCCTCCCCTTCGACGGGATACGCTTCCATGATGGTATTCGGGATAAACGTGTACGGAACACCTTCAGCATTATAAAGAGTGACCAAGTCAATTAATGAGTCATCGACCGTTTCTGCATCAATCATAAAGCGCCAAATGTCAGCAGATTCACGTACCCCATAATATGTGATGTCTTCGTAAACGAGACTTGCTTCATATAATGTTTCGACTTCTTCGTCCGTCAGGTTCAGTTGAATATATCGGAACGTGGTCGTATCTGCATGTGCGAGATTGGTGGGCATCAGTGTAGATAGGAGCATGAGGATGGTGAATAGCGCAAGGAAGCGTTGGATGTTATGTGTCATGATGTCAATCCCTCCTCTAAGGTGAGCAATAAGCGTACGCATCGATGTTGGCCCGATGACGAATTTCACCACGAAGAGGAATGAGAGGGATGTGTGTGTGAAAGTCATGGTGTCAAAGGGTTCTCCCGCAAAAATATATTAGCATTTTGATTTAGTTACTCTATACCCTTCGAACGCTTGTGCGAACCTGTTCAATCTCATAAAATTTTACAAAATGAACGTGAAAAAAAGACGTTCGCCGAAGCGGAACGTCTTATGCGTGTTCATTTAAAAAATCGAGAAGTTTCGCCTCATCCCAAACTTCGATGCCTAACGATTCGGCTTTCGTCAGTTTTGAACCAGCCTTTTCACCAGCCACGAGTAAGTCTGTATTTTTACTCACACTCCCCGTCACACTTGCACCGAGGAGTTCAAGCTGCTTCCCGGCCTCACCGCGGGTCATCTCATGTAATTTCCCAGTCAATACGACCGTTTTACCAGAGAGCGGTGCCCCTTCCGTTGTTGGTCGTTTCGTTCCTTTGAAGGAAAGATTCACACCCGATTCCGAAAGTTCTTTGACGAGTTCACGTGCTTCCGGTTTTTCGAAGTAGAGGACGATCGACTCGGCCATCTTCGTTCCGATGCCATCGATTGACGTCAACTCTTCCACCGTCGCCTCGATGATGGCTTCCATCGTCTCAAAGCGCTCCGCAATCAAAGAGGCGGCCTTTTGCCCGACAAGGCGAATCCCTAGGGCGAAGAGCACGCGTTCGAGCGAATTTTGCTTCGACTGTTCAATCGCCGAAAGCAAGTTCGTCACCGACGTCTCGCCCATACGCTCGAGTCCGAGTAAATCGTCTCGGTTCAGGCGATACAAGTCGGCCACGTTATGGACGAGTCCCGCTTCATGGAGTTGCGTGATCACCTTCTCACCGAGTCCGTCGATGTTCATCGCTTGACGTGAGACGAAATGGATTAGTCCTTCGAGCAGTTGGGCCGGACACTCCGGATTGACACAACGATGATCGGCCTCGCCTTCTAGTCGAATCAATTCAGAACCGCACGCCGGACAATGGGTCGGGAACTCGATTGCCCGTTCTTCCCCGTTGCGTTCACTCGCGAGCGCCGAGACGACGGCTGGGATGACATCCCCTGCTTTTTTAATCACGACGCGGTCACCGATATGAAGGTCTTTTTCTTTTATAAAATCTTCATTGTGAAGCGTCGCATACGTCACGGTAGACCCCGCCACAGAAACTGGAGAAAATCGCGCCCGTGGTGTGACTTTTCCGGTGCGACCGACACTGAAGTCGACGTCCTCGATTGTCGTCACGACTTCTTCTGCCGGGAACTTATACGCGACGGCCCAGCGCGGACTTTTCGCTGTAAAGCCGAGTTGTTCTTGTTCTTCGTATCCAGCCACTTTAATGACGATTCCGTCGATTTCATACGGGAGTTCGCTGCGCTTCGTCACGTATGTTTCGATATAGTCCCAAAGTTCATCTGCCGTCTTGCACGTCGCATAGTCTCCACTTACGGCGACGCCGAGTCGCTTCAAATAATCGAGTGACTCATCGTGTGAGGCGACGAGATCGTCTTGCGACACTAAACCGTAAGCGAAAAATGCCAAGTTTCTCGATGCGGCAATTTTGGAATCGAGCTGTCGGAGTGACCCCGCCGCCGCGTTTCTCGGGTTAGCGAACAATGGTTCACCGACTCGCTCCCGTTCGTCATTCAGCTGTTCGAATGAACGCTTCGGCATATACGCCTCACCACGTACTTCAAACGTCACGTCCTCCTGTAGACGAAGGGGGATGGCACGAATCGTTTTCAAGTTTTGGGTGATGTCTTCACCCGTCGTACCGTCTCCACGTGTCGCACCACGTACGAGACGACCGTCCTCATATTTCAAAGAGACGGCAAGCCCATCAAATTTGAGTTCAGCCACGAATGTAGGTGTGTAGCCAAGGTCTTTCTCGATACGCTCCACCCACTCCACGAGTTCCTCTTTCGAGAAGACGTTGCCGAGTGAAAGCATCGGTGTGTCATGCGTTACTTTGACGAACGCATCGAGCGGAGCGCCTCCGACGCGTTGCGTCGGAGAGTCCGGAGTCCGAAGTTCTGGATAGTCTGTTTCGATTTGAATCAACTCGTTCATCAAACGGTCGTACTCCGAGTCCGGTACACTCGGACGGTCAAGCACATAATATTCATATCCATATTGATTTAACGTTTTGCGTAGCTCCTCTACACGATCTGCCATCTCCATCTCTTCACCTCACGCTTTTTCGATTGGGGCAAACTTGGCCAATAGACGCTTGATCCCGACTTCTGGGAATGCGATATCCACTTCGAGTTGGTCGCCTTCTCCACGCGTTTGCACGACTGTTCCTTGTCCCCATTTTTTATGATTCGCTTTGTCGCCGACGTTCCAGCCGACCGTTTCGGCACCAGATGATTGCGCAAGTTTTGGTTTCGGTTTTGAACTGAAGCCGTTCACCGGCAACTTCCCTGGTGACTCGACAGGGTTCCATGGCATCGGCTTTCTCGCCTTACCGGACCGCTCCAACAATGTTTCCGGTAATTCATGCAAGAACCTTGATTCCGGGTTGTTTTGGAAACGACCGTACAACATCCGTGACTGGGCACGCGTCAAATACAGACGCTTCTCGGCACGTGTGATCCCGACGTATGCGAGACGACGTTCTTCTTCCATCTCTTCCTCATCGTTCAATGCACGACTATGCGGGAAGAGACCTTCTTCCATTCCGATCAAGAAGACGACCGGGAACTCGAGTCCTTTGGCCGAGTGCAACGTCATCAATGTGACTTGATGCGACTCGTCGACTTCATCAAGCGAATCGAGGTCAGATACGAGCGTCAAATCAGTGAGGAAAGCGACAAGTGTCTGTTCATCACTTTCTTTTTCAAAGTTTTGAGCGACCGACAGGAATTCCTGCAAGTTCTCGAGTCGACTTTCTGCTTCGAGTGTCTTCTCGATTTTGAGCATCTCCTCATACCCTGTCTTTTTCAATACTTCTTCGACGAGTTCTGAAATCGAGAGATAGTCCGCCATTTGTCGCAGGTCCATCATCATCTGACGGAAATCTGCAAGTTTCGTCGCCGTACGTGGCGCAATCCCCGACAGTTCGATGTCACGAATCGCATCCATGAGCGAGACGCCCTGCATATCCGCAAAGTCCCCTAATTTATCAATCGTCGCGGCACCGATGCCTCGCTTCGGCTCATTGACGACACGAACGAATGAGATGTCCTCGTCTGGGTTCGCGATCAAGCGCAAGTATGCCAAGACGTCCTTGATTTCTTTTCGCTCATAGAACTTTGTACCGCCGACCATTTTATACGGGATGTTCGATTTGAGGAGCATTTCCTCGAGACCACGTGACTGAGCGTTCGTCCGGTACAGGACCGCCATTTGACCGTAGTCCATCCCTTCCATCTTCAGTTCTTTCATCTGGTTCATGATGAAGAACGCCTCGTCACGGTCATCGGATGCAACGTGAAGCAACAGCTTCTCCCCTTCAGCATTTTCAGTCCATAAGTTTTTATCTTTACGGGAAGCGTTGTTTTTGATCACGCCGTTCGCCGCTTCTAAAATCCGCTTCGTCGAGCGATAGTTTTGTTCGAGCAAGATGACGTGGGCGCTCGGATAGTCTTTCTCGAACGTCAAGATATTGGCGATATCAGCACCACGCCAACGATAAATCGACTGATCCGAGTCCCCGACGACACATAAGTTTTCATGCGCCTGCGCAAGAAGTTTGACGAGCGTGTACTGGGCACGGTTCGTATCTTGATACTCATCGACGTGAATGTATTTGAATTTCTTTTGATAAAATGCCAACACATCCGGTGCTTCTTGGAATAAGTGGATTGTCTTCATGATCAAATCATCGAAGTCGAGCACGTTATTTTGTTTCAATTTTTTCTCGTATGCCGTGTAGACATCAGAGATGATTCGTTCATATGGATTGTTGCCGACAAGGGCTGCTGCGTCCTTTGCCGTTCGCAATTCGTTCTTATGGTTCGAGATCATCCCGAGAAGTGTACGCGGTTCATACTTTTTCGGGTCGAGATTCAACTCTTTCAACACTTGTTTGATGGCCGTCAATTGGTCCGAGGCATCTAAAATCGAAAAGCTTCGGTCGTATCGGATACGATCGATATCGCGACGTAAAATACGGACACACATCGAGTGGAACGTGGAAATCCAAATGTCTTCGGCGACCCCACCGACGAGGCGCGCAATCCGGTCTTTCATCTCTCGTGCTGCCTTATTCGTGAATGTGATCGCCAAGATGTTCCACGGTGCCACTTGCTTCGCCGCCATCAAATAGGCAACGCGATGCGTCAAGACGCGAGTTTTACCAGACCCCGCACCCGCCATGATCAACAGAGGACCGTCCGTATGCTTGACCGCTTCTGCTTGTTCCGGGTTCATACCTTTGACTAATTCTTCGCTAAGATTATACATAATCGTTTCCTTCCTTATTCCAAACGTTTGTTCTTATTTTATCGGAGTGCTTGCACAGTCGCAAGTGCCCCTGCTAAGTCTTCATAAATGATATTGCCGACGACAATCGTATCGGCGTACGCTCCCATCAAACGAGCCGACTCCGCCCCATCGATGCCACCCCCATAAAAGAGGTGCGCGTCCGGTAGCGCCAATCGAATTTCTTTCACGACATCGACATTGCCGAGTCGCCCACTATATTCAATATAGAGGGAAGGGAGACGGAACAAATGATGCCCGACTTCGGCATACGCCACGGCTTGTTCTAACGATAAATCGCATCTCGCTTCCGTCACATGAGCGACTTTCGCGTCCGGGTTCAAGACGAGATATCCTTGAGCCGTGACAAGACGGTCATCAAAGAAATGACCGTATCGTTCAAACGCACGTGCATGATGTCCAATAATCCATTCCGGTGTTCCCGCATTCAGCACGGTGGGCACGAAGTAATGATCAAATCCGTGGATGACTTGACTAGGATGACTAATTTCAAGTGCGATTGGAATGCCGGCATCTCGGACTCTCGTGAAAAGCGCAAATGTGTTTTCTGCATCAACACCGTCCGTCCCGCCTATCAGAAAGGCATCAGTGCCGGAGTGGATAAGCGCCTGGAGCGCACCCTCGTCGAGATATTTATTCGGATCTAGTTTAAATACGTGCCGCCATGACTGAAATTTCAATTCTTCCCCTCCCATCGAATCCTTCTCTAGTGTATCGATTTTTTACGTGACGTGCATCTCTCCAATAAAAAAGACTTGCCGAAGCAAGTCACGAACGTGCCGTACGATTCCGTTCCCGTTCCGTCAACCATTTCGCAACAAGCAGTGCGAATAGCGCATATACTGGGACAAACCAGAGCGGATTCGCTAAAAAGAATCCGAGTACTGGAATATCAAGTAATGGCGAGTCTGGCGAACAGAGCGCTGTCCCATTGACGACCGCGATGAACGGCAAGACAGGAACGATAAAGACGTATCCAAAATTAATCCAAAAGGCTTTCATATGACGATCTCCTTATCCTAAGATGATTGATTCTTTCGGATAGTTAAACATCCGCTTCGGTTGTCTCCGTTGCAAGATGAGAATGAAGGCGATGACTCCGATTCGACCGATGAACATCAGAATTGTCAGCACCCATTTTCCGACGTTACTGAACTCGGACGAGAGTCCGACAGAAAGTCCTGTCGTCCCGAACGCAGAACATGCCTCAAATAAAATCCGTGTCAATGAAGCATCTTCGAAGTAAGCCATAACCATGACCCCAGACAATAGGACGGCAAGCGATACCGTAATGATGACAAATGCTTTCCAAATGTCCTCGAGGACTATCTCACGACCAAAAATTTTGATGGACGAGTCCCCGCGAATGAACGCGACAACTCCAAGAACAGCTACGGCAAACGTCGTTGTCCGAATCCCCCCACCGACAGATGATGGTGAGGCACCGATGAACATGAGAATTGATAGGAGAAGCATACTTCCTTCAGAGAACAAATTAACATCCACTGTCGATAATCCACCGTTACGTGTCGTCACGGACTGGAATAGGGAATCCGATAGAGCCAACCAAAGTGGTAAGTCCTTGAATGCGTTGTTGTACTCAAAGATGAACAAACCGACTGTTCCGACAGCAATCAAAATAAAGAATGTCGAGACCGTCAACTTCGTGAACAAAGAGAATCGACTTGGGAACGTGTGACGTTTCCGTGTAATACGACTCACCAAGTAAGTCCGAATCTCCACAAGAACCGGGAATCCGATGGCACCACCGGTCATGAGCGCGATTTGCGTGAAGATGACAAATGGATCTTCTCGGAATGGCGCGAGCGAGCTACCGGTAATATCGAAACCAGCGTTCGTCGTCGCACTGACCGACCCAAACAATCCTTGTAAGAAAGCCTCGCCGGCGGTATCAAAATAATTTAAGTAATGGACACCGAGCAAGACGGCACCAACCGCCTCGATCGCAATAACCGTGATGACGATTTCCGTGATGTATTTGACAATACCCGACATCGATGTCTGGTTTTGGTCACGTAAAATCAGTTGTCGTTCCCGAAATCCAATCCGTTTCCCAAGCAAAATCCACATGATCACATGCAAACTGATCAACCCGACACCGCTCACCTGAACGATGAACAAGATGATAAACAAACCAAACGTTGAAAATGTATCGGTGACCACGATCGGTGTAAGGCCGGTAACACTGACACAGCTCACCGCAAAGAAGACGAGGTCCGTAAATGTAATCGTCACACCTGGTTTGTGGGCAATCGGTAAGGCGAGGAGCAACACGGATAAAACGGCTGCCGCACTATAGATCAACACGAGTGTTTGGACTGGTGTTAAATTTCGAAAGAACAATTGTAAGTTCCGCTTCATGAATTTTTGTTGCATCTCGCCCCTCCCCTCCATCAAAAACAAGATGACTCTTACGAGTCACCTTTTGTTTGTTGTAGACGTTCAAGAGCGAGATCATATCCGCCTGTCCCATAGTTCAAGCAACGTTTCACACGAGAAATCGTAGCCGTTGAGGCACCTGTTGCGTCCTCAATTTTATGATACGTATTGCCTTCACGTATTTGACGTGCCACTTCTAGTCGTTGTGCAAGTGCTTGAATTTCATTAACAGTCGCTAAATCTTCGAATAATTGATAACAGTCTTCGAGTGTATCGAGCTTCAAAATTGCCTCAAACAATTGATCAAGCTCTCGACCTCGTAATTTATCGAGTTGCATCCGCAAGCATCCTCTCTACTCATACTTCTTTATCATTCTAAAGCAGGGGCGGCTCGGACTCAACTATTCATCGCAAAATCGCAGGAAATAGTACTTGTTTTTTCATCACTTCATAAATTCCGAGTGGAGTCGCCCGAACGTACGGCAAGTGTGTGGATGCTAAAAACAGTAACGTGTAAATCGGATCTTCGAACTGATACCCTCGTGCCACAAGCTCGTTACGCAGTTGTTTCTCTTGACCGATGAGCGTCTCAAGCGGCTCTGTCGACGTCATGCCACAGAGCGGTAATGGGATTTCAGCAACGATTTCTCCTCTGTCGACAAGGACGATGCCTCCTCCGAGTTCATTCATCCGCTCGAACGCTAGTAACATATCCTGTTTACATTTTCCTAAAATCAAATAGTCCCCACTGATCGAATACGAACTGACGAGACCGCCAAAGTCTTTCGCAAATCCTTTCAGTACCGTGTTTAGTCGCCATTTCCCTTCCTTATCAAGCAACATCAAAAACGACTCGTCCTCATCGCGTGGCAATTCGTCCTGCCCTGTATCGTGCTTGATTTTAAACAGTTTCATGATGACCGAGTTGACCATGTCGAGACCGACGGGCATGCTGAATGACAAGTCTTGTGGTGTCAATTCAATCGAGACGTCAGTCGACGGCATCTTATCGAGTACCGCTTCCACCAATTCGTTCGGGAACAAGGACACACCATCTCGGTAAATCCATTGTCCTTTCGCGATGACAGCCGACGGGCGAGGTTCTTCGATTGAGTCAAGAATATTCAAGTGTGCGATACGTCCTGGTGCAATCGAACCGAGAATATGATCAAGATCGAAATGACGCGCCACGTTGTGCGACACAATGCGATACGCTTCGATTGCCGGTAATCCTTCTTCTATTAAGATGCGAACGAGAGCGTCCTGCATCCCGTCTTCATAAAAGCCGGGAGTCGAACCGTCCGTCGTCACCATGAGATGATCGAACGCAGTTAACCCGTTCGCAAGCAGATCACGAATCATCCCCGGTAAGTCTGGTCGAATCGAGGAATGACGGAGCGTCGTCGTGTAGCCTAATTCGAGTCGGTTGAGCGCCTCTTCCGCTGTCATCGCCTCATGGTCGCTGTGTACACCCATCAACGCCATTTTAGTCAATGTCTTTGGTGAGGCACCTGGAAAGTGCCCTTCGACCGGTAGACCGCACGTCTCTGCGTCAAGCATCCACTGGAGCATCTCATCGTCGCCTTTCAAGGCGCGCGGCCATGCTGTCAGTTCACCGGCCATCACGACGTCCGGATGATTGAACCATTCATGAATTCGTTCTGAATCGACGGCGACACTCTCTCGGTCGAGCTCGGTCTGCGTGTCGAGTCGTGCCCACCAATATGTGCTCGTCGGCAACTGTTGAATCGCTTCAAGCTGCGCAAACGCTTGCTCTTTTTCTTGTAAAAAAAGGAGCATGTTGTCATTGACGAGCGTCGTCGTCCCGCGCTCTCCTGCATACTTAGACAACGTCGCCGGATTGTACAATTGAAATGGATGAGCGTGTGGTTCGATATAACCAGGCACAATATATTTCCCTGACACATCAACCGTTTCGACCGCCGATTCTGGTAGATCTGGACCGACATAGACAATTCGGTCTCCCTCAATCCAAATGTTCGCTGTTTTCCATTGTTTCACATATACGTTCAAATACGTCGCGTTCTGTAAAACGAGCGAAGGTGGTCGTACTCGATCTACGACTTCAAGTTGCGAGCGAATCATCACTTTCGACCACGGTGCCCGCGCCGTTCTTTTTGTTGGCATCGAACCCAATCCTCCCTTTTCCCTTTCAATGCTATTAAGAAATAGTTTTGAAAGCGTTTTCTTTCCCTGTTTCAAGTTTACCTTTTCTCTGAATGGGTCGCAAGTTATGTTCCCTATTGTAACAAATTTCACATATATTTTTCACAAAAAAGGCGGCTCTCCGCACGAAGAGTCGCCTACATCAAATTTGAGTCATGACCGTTTTGCGTAAATAGTGATGCAGCTGTTCTACCGGAATCGGTTTACTGTAATGATATCCCTGGATGAGTGAACCACTATATTCTAATACGAAAGCCAGTTGTTCTGGTCGTTCGACCCCTTCCGTGACGATATCGAGGCCGAGTGTGTGGAACGTTTGATACAATCCTTCTAATAACGCTCGATCGAATTTGTTCTCCGGAATCCCCTTGACGAAGTTCTGATCAATTTTAATGATATCGAGACGTAGCGATTGAAGGTAAGATAGCGATGACGTACCGACGCCGAAATCATCGAGTGATATTTTGACACCGATCGTCTTCAACGCTTGAATGAACTGTTGGAGTTCATACACATTCCCACCGACCTCGCTTTCTGTAATTTCTACATGCAATCGATGAGGTGGGAAGCTCGTTTTGGTGAGCGTTTCTTCTAGTGCCTCTAAAAATGACCCATCTAAAATCTGGCGTTTCGACACATTGACAGACAAAAATAAATCAAAGCGTTCCGCATAGTCTTGAATCTCCGTGATGGCTTTTACAAGTACCCATCTTCCCACATCCGAAATGAGCCCAAGTTGTTCGGCAATGGGAATGAAGACACCTGGGGAGACGAATCCTTTTTGCGGATGATGCCAACGAATTAACGCTTCTACTCCTCTCACTTGAAACGGTTTTGGTGAGACGATTGGTTGATAATACAATTCGAATTCGTCGTGACGCAGCGCATATCGCAAATCTCTTTCCATCTCGAGCGCCTGCAAGTAATGGCTCCCGTCTTCGATGTCCTGATAAGAGAGGATCTTGTCCTTCCCTGATGCTTTAACTTCGTGTAAGACGACATCGAGACGTGCCATCATGACCTCGTAGGAATGGTGGGAAGGTTCCAACTCATCAATTCCGATACTTAACGACAGATAGTTCATGCCTTGCTTCAAGCCCCATTCTCTCAAATCTTTCACCAATTGATTCGCAACAATCAATAACTCTTCAGTCGCCCATCCAGGATGAATCATGATAAACTCGTCGGCCCCAATTCGGGCAACAAAACCATCCTCTTTGTAAAACATCAATCGGGACGCAAAGAAGGTTAACATCGCATCACCCGTCCGTTGACCGAACTGATCGTTGATTCGTCGGAAATTGTCGAGGTCAATCCCCATCACACCGATCGAGTAGGACGTGTTCGGCAAGTTCATAAACATGTCTTCAACGGCCAAGCGGTTCGGAAGACGTGTCAGAGAATCTCGAAAGGCACGCGTCAACGATTCCTTCTGTGTCTGTTCAAGCGCATCAAGCACTTCATTTATACTGACTGCCATCTCTTCGATTTCATCTTGCTGATGTGGATTCAATCGGATTCGTAAGCGACTGTTTCGCTCTTTCGTGATCCACTTCAATTCTTTAACGATGTCCATTAACCGTTTCGTGACGATTTGATTCACTGTCCAAAACAATGTCAACAATAGTCCGAGACCGAGAACGAGAAGTCCAAGCATGCCCGTTTCTAACATCGTCTGTGTGTTTGTATAATACGTACGCTTCACCGAAAAATTGACTTCCCAGTTCGCATCTTGATAGACCGACTGCAGTGGTAACGAAACACGGGCAAACTGATTGTCCTGCTCAATCGTCAAGCGTTGATGCGAGAGCGGACTGATAGAAAGTTTCGTTTTTGCCTGTACGCTCATCGCTGCCATGAAGTCTGGACCAATTTTTTGAATGAGGACAAGCGTGCCACCAGGTTCCCCAGTCCCATCACTTCTTACAATCGGGTGGCTCATGAACACGACGGGGCCGAAGTCTGTACCATATACCGCACTTTGTGTAACGCCAGACGAGTTGACGTAACGCACCAGTTCATTTGTGAAATCATTCTTCTCACTCTTACCGTCCAACTCATAAAATTGATTGAATTCGGAGTAGACGACCTCTCGATTTTCGTTGAGAAAAATCATCGCCCCAACCCCAAGATTGTCGAGCGTTTCTTCTCCCATATTGTTTTCAATAAACGATTCATTTTTGTTTTGAACGAAATCGTAGGCATTTGTCCAGACCGACCAATCGACAAGGATGCGCTCGAGCATGCTTCGATGATTGGCGAATACTTCTGTCACGCTCTCGATTTGATCGTGGGTCATCGCCTTGTCCTGTTCAATGCTCTTTTCTACGAAATACGGTTTGATGACAAACAGAATGACGCCAATGAAAAGTACGATGTTAATAGCAATCGCAATGAATAGTTTTGTTTGAACACGCAGGCCGACCACCCTCTTTCCCTAAGCTACTTTATTATTGTAGAACAGGATATCGGGATTCCCTTTTTTTCGCATGAAAAAAAGGATGGGTTGACCCATCCTTCAAATAATCTGTGTGAACGCCCGTGAACCGATATCTGTCCGGTAGAACGTATCCGGTAAATCGAGTTGTGCGATGGCTTCATAAACTGCTGTCTTCGCTTCAAGTAGCGTCGATTTCGTCGCTGTGATAACGAGCAAGCGACCACCGTTCCCAACGATTTGACCGTCCTGCTGTGCAGTTCCAGCGTGAAAGACGAGAACGTCCTGCGGGAGCGTCTCAAAACCAGACAACACTTGCCCGGTGACAGGTCGGTCCGGATAACCTTTCGCTGCGATGACGACCCCCATCGTATAACCCTCGACCCATTCAATCGAATATGGCTCTTTGCGGATGACCGTTTGAATCACGTCGAGGAGCGGTGATTTCAAATTCGGCAAAATAACTTCTGTCTCTGGGTCACCGAAGCGAGCATTAAATTCAATCACTTTTGGTCCGCTCGATGTCAAGATCAGTCCGGCGTATAAGAATCCTTCAAACGGAGTCCCTCGTTTGACCATCGTTTGAGCGAGGGGTTCGAGTACCGTCTTCACCGCTTCTTCATACACGTCCTCTGACAAATGCGGCATCGGACTGTAGGCACCCATACCACCTGTGTTCGGTCCCTTGTCACCGTCATAGGCACGTTTATGATCTTGTGACGTAATCATTGGAATGACACGCTCTCCCGAGACGAACGCCATGAGTGAAAATTCTTCCCCATCAAGGAACTCTTCAATGACGACCTGTGACTGTTGTCCGAATTTATCCGTCGTGAAAATATCACGTACCGCAGCTTCTGCCTCTTCCACTGTGAACGCGACCGTGACACCTTTTCCAGCAGCAAGACCGTCGGCTTTAACGACGAGCGGTGCTCCAAGTTTCTGAATATAGGAGAGCGCCGATTCTGCGTCCGTGAACGCTTCGTACGCTGCTGTCGGAATCCCCGCCTCCATCATGACCTCTTTTGCGAACGCTTTACTTCCTTCGAGCAGAGCCGCTGCTTTCGTCGGTCCAAAGATGTTCAATCCTTTAGCACAGAACGTATCGACGACCCCTGCCATCAAAGAAGACTCAGGTCCGACAATCGTCCATTCGATGTTCGTTTCTTCTGCGAACCGAGCAAGTGCCTCGACGTCTGTCTCATTGATCGATACACATGTCATACCTTCCATGAAGGCGTTACCTGGTGCAACGAAGACGTGATGCCCGTCTTGTTTTAATTTCCATGCGAGCGCATGCTCGCGTCCTCCTCGACCGATGACCATTACGTTCATGACGCGAACCCCTCTCAGTGTTTAAAATGTCTGACCGATGTGAACACCATCGTAATACCGTGACGGTTTGCCGCTTCAATCGATTCAGCATCGCGGATCGACCCACCTGGTTGAATGATGGCCGTAATGCCTGCCGCTGCTGCCGCTTCGACTGTGTCTGCCATTGGGAAGAATGCGTCACTTCCAAGCGCTGCGCCTGTCGCACGTTCACCCGCTTGTTCGAAAGCGATTTTTGCTGCTCCGACGCGGTTCATCTGCCCCGCTCCAATCCCAATCGTCGTCTCATCTTTCGCTACGACAATGGCGTTTGATTTCACGTGTTTGACGACGCGCCATGCGAGTTTTAAATCTTCCCATTCTGATGCTGTCGGGCGACGGTCCGTCACGATTTGGCAAGCTGCATCATCGAGTGTCATGTCGTCCCCATCTTGTACGAGCAATCCTCCAGCGACAGCTGTTAAGCGCATCCCTGTCATTTGACCCATATCCAACGTTAACAGACGAAGGTTCTTTTTCTCTTTCAATCGTTCAAGTGCTGCCTCACTAAAGGATGGAGCAATAATGATCTCTAAAAAGATGTTACGAAGGGCATCTGCCGTTTCTACATCGACTTCGCGGTTCAAGGCAACGATCCCACCAAAAATAGAGACCGGGTCAGCCGCATGTGCACGTTCGAACGCCTGATAAATCGTCCGTCCTACCGCGACACCACATGGGTTCATATGTTTGACGACGACAGCAGCCGGTTCGTTCAATTCGCTGAGTGCTTCAAGGGCCGCATTCGTATCCTGAATGTTGTTATACGAAAGTTCTTTCCCGTGGAGTTGTGTCGCATTCGCGAGTGTCATCCCATCATACAATGGCGTCTTATAAAACGCCGCTTGTTGGTGCGGGTTTTCTCCATAACGAAGGTCTTGAACTTTTTCATACGTGACTGTCAACTGTTCTGGGAAGGTTTCTCCGATTTGACGCCCTAAATAATCGGCAATCAATGCGTCATAAGCAGCCGTATGACGGAACGCTTTCGTGGCGAGACGTTGGCGTGTCTCAAATGATGTGCCACCTTCACGTACTTCATCCGCAACGAGTGTATAGTCACTCGGATCAACGACAACCGTGACGCTCGCATGGTTTTTTGCGGCTGAACGCAACATGCTCGGTCCACCGATATCGATATTTTCAATCGCTTCTTCGTACGTCGTATTTTCTTTTGCAATCGTCTCTTTAAACGGATAAAGATTGACGACCACGTAATCAATCGGTTCGATATCATGGTCTTTCATTTGAGCGACATGTGTATCGAGGTCGCGACGTCCGAGCAATCCGCCGTGAACGAGTGGGTGTAACGTCTTGACACGACCGTCTAACATTTCTGGGAACGATGTCACCTCAGAGATGTTTTTGACCGGTAAACCGGCTTGTTGGAGTGCCGCCTCGGTCCCTCCTGTTGAAATGAGCTCGATGCCCGCCTCATGCAAGACGGTTGCGAGTTCGACAATGCCTGTTTTATCAGAAACACTTAATAATGCTCTCACTTGAAAACCTCCTGTTGATTCAACACTTGTTGTAATACGCGCGGATACAGTTGATGTTCAATCGCTTGAATGCGTCGTGTCGCTTCAGTTCGGTCGCATCCTTCAATCTCGACTGACGCTTGTGCGATGATTGGACCCGTGTCCATCCCCGCATCCACATAATGAACCGTCACGCCACTCGTCGACACGTTCGCGTCAAGCGCCTGACCAATCGCGTCTTTCCCCGGAAACGCAGGCAAGAGCGAAGGATGAATGTTTATGATTCGGTTCGGATATGCGGATAGTAACACATTTCCGATCAAGCGCATATACCCTGCTAACACAATATAGTCCACACGAAGCGAATCGAGAAGGACGAGAATTTCTTCCTCGAACTCCTCTTTCGACGCGTACGCTTTCGGTGTAAATGAAAAACTTGAAATCCCATGACGTTCCGCACGATCAAGAACCGTGGCTTCTGGTTTGTCCGTCACAAGCAACACGCATTCGGCAGACAAATGACCATCGGCGATCGCTTGCCAAATGGCTTCGGCGTTACTTCCCGATCCTGACGCAAAGATGGCAAATCGTTTCATTGGTCCACTCCTGAGATTCGAATTCCTGGACGACTCTCGACTTTACCGATTCGGTGCGCAGTTTCCCCGACACGTTCAAGCGCCGCTTCAACAAGTTCCACATCCTCAGCTCGTACCGTAATCATATAACCAATGCCCATGTTGAAGACATTGAACATTTCCTGTTTCGAGATGTTTCCGACTTGTTCGAGCCAGTCGAATACAGGAAGGCTTGGCCAACTCGATGCATCGAACGTGATCCCGAGTCCTTCCGGTAACATACGAGGGACATTCTCATAGAAGCCACCACCCGTGATGTGTGCCATCCCTTGAACCTTACCTGTCGAAATCGCCGCCTTCGCCGCTTCGGCATAAATCCGTGTCGGCAGGAGCAACGCGTTCCCAAGTGTCGTATCAAGCATCGCAATCTCATCCGTATAGTGAAGACCTTGCGCTTCGACGATATGACGCACAAGAGAAAAACCGTTTGAATGAACACCTGAAGAAGCAAGCCCTAAGACGACATCTCCATCCTGAATCGTCGAACCATCGAGTAAATCTTCTTTCTCAACGACCCCGACCGCAAATCCGGCAATGTCATACTCTCCATCTGGGTACATTCCAGGCATCTCAGCCGTCTCTCCTCCGACGAGGGCACAACCGGCTTGGACACATCCTTCAGCGACCCCGGCAACGATGCGCTCAAGTTTAGCCGGTTCTGCTTTTCCTGTCGCAATATAGTCGAGGAAATAGAGCGGTTCTGCTCCATGAACGAGGCAATCGTTGACGCACATCGCGACGCAATCAATTCCAATCGTGTCATGTTGGTCGAGCGCGAAAGCCAACTTCAGCTTCGTCCCGACCCCATCCGTCCCACTTACGAGAATCGGATGTTTCATATTCATCGAGCCGAGGTCAATCATCGCCCCAAAACTCCCGAGTCCTGTCATCACTTCCGGACGCATCGTCCGGGCGACATGACGTTTCATACGGGATACAGCCTCGTACCCTGCTTCTAAATTCACACCCGCTTGTTCGTATCTAACGCTCATCGGTTTTTCCCCCTTAAGCCTTTGTCTCTGTCACGAGTTCTGCAAGTTCAGTCGGATAAAGTCCCGTGAAGCATGCAGCACACTGCCCGCGTAGCGCTCCTTCAAATGGACGATCGATGGCTTCGACCGTTCCATCCAATGTGAGAAACGCTAGTGTGTCGGCACCAATCTCTTCTCTAATTTCTTCAACGGATTTGGTTGCCGCAATTAACTCTTCCTTTGTTGATGTATCGATTCCGTAATAGCATGGATGCTTGATTGGCGGTGACGTGATGCGCACATGCACTTCCGTCGCGCCTGCCTCTCGAAGCAAAGTGACGATTCGGCGGCTCGTCGTTCCTCGGACGATGGAATCATCGACCATGATGACCCGCTTCCCATTCACGACACCGCGTAACGCCGACAGTTTCATCTTCACGCCGCGCTCCCGTAATTCCTGAGAAGGTTGAATGAATGTCCGTCCGACATAACGGTTCTTAATAAGTCCCATCTCGTATGGGATTCCACTCGCTTCGGCATAACCGATTGCCGCGGAAATACTCGAGTCCGGCACCCCCGTCACGACATCCGCTTCGACCGGCGCTTCTTCGAACATCTTTTTCCCCATGGCTTTACGCGCCGTATGCACGTTGATGCCGTCGATGATCGAGTCCGGACGTGAGAAGTAAATGTATTCCATCGAACACATCGCACGAACTGCCGCTTCACTGAAGCGTTCAGATGTGATGCCCTCATTCGTAATCATGAGTAACTCGCCTGGTTCAACGTCTCGGACATACGTTGCTCCCACGACGTCAAACGCACATGTCTCTGATGCGAAAACGTATGCACCGTCTTCCGTCTGCCCGAGTGACAAAGGACGTAACCCATGAACGTCGACTCCGACGTATAGGGCATCTTCCGTCAAAAATAAGAAAGCGAATGCTCCAACGAGACGAGCCAAACTATCCGCAATACGTTCTTTCAATGAATTACCGCGACTTCGCTTAATAAGATGGGCCACGACTTCCGTGTCAGACGTCGTTTGGAAGATCGCACCTTCCGCTTCGAGCATATGTTTCAACTCAGTCGCATTCACAAGGTTTCCGTTATGCGCCATCGCCAAGTCCCCTGTCAACGACTTGAAATGGAGCGGTTGAACGTTCTCAAGCGTGTTGCCGCCCGCTGTCGAATAGCGTACGTGACCGATTGCATGATTCCCGGTGAGTGCGTCGAGAGACGTTTCGTCAAATACTTCGGTGACGAGTCCGAGTCCACGTTTCGCGTGGAGACGCTCTCCGTCCGCCGTTACGATTCCCGTTCCTTCTTGGCCACGGTGCTGCAAACTGTGAAGTCCGTAGTAGGCAAGGTGTGACGCTTCGATGTGACCGAACACACCGAAGACGCCACATTCCTCGTTCATGCCTCGGATGTCATATAACATGGAATAGCTCCTTCCCATACACGTTCCAACTCTTGCACATCCATTTCAATCAAGCGATCGCTCGCGCGAACAACAACAGTTGCCGCTTCTGTGACCGTACCGATTGCCGTACCGATTGCCGTTCCGTTCGTCATGCTCGCGAATGCCTCTGCTTTTGTTTGGTCGACTGTCACGAGGAAGCGTGACTGGGATTCACTAAATAACCCAGTGACGAGATCTGTATCGATTGTGACGTCGACACCGAACCCTGTTCCGAAAACGAGTTCTGGTAACGCTGCCGCAAGACCACCTTCTGACACATCGTGTGCCGCCGTGACAAGACCTTCACGAATCGCTTGAAGTAATGCTTTCTGTGTCTGACGCTCTTCCTGAAGGTCGAGTGTCGGCGCATGTCCGCTCACTTTTCCGTCTTGGAGCATTTGAAGGGCACTGCCACCAAATTCTGCTTTTATCTCTCCGAGTAAGAAGACAACGTCTCCGGCTTGTTTCGCAAACGATGTCGTAATATGCTCTGGCTTCTCAATGAGACCGACCATTCCAACGACCGGTGTCGGATAAATGGCTTGTCCGTTCGATTCGTTGTACAACGATACGTTCCCACCGATGACAGGTGTATCGAGCGTCCGGCACGCTTCTGCCATTCCTTCGACGGCTTGGTCGAGCTGCCAGAATCCTTCCGGTTTATCTGGGCTTCCGAAGTTGAGACAGTCTGTCAAAGCAAGAGGCTCTGCACCACTTGCGACGATGTTACGTGCCGCTTCAGCGACAGCGATTGCCCCACCGACACGCGGGTCGAGATAGACGTATTTCGCGTTACAGTCGGTCGTCATCGCGAGCGACTTCTCCGTCTCACGAATGCGAATGACTGCAGCATCACTGCCCGGTGCGACGACCGTCGATGTTTGAACCATATGGTCGTATTGCTCATACACCCAACGTTTCGAAGCGATACTTGGCATCGCAAGGACGTCTTTCCATGTCGCCATCACATCTTCGACGATTGGTGTGACAGGACTCATGGCTTGGAAAGCTTCGTAGTAGGCTGGTACTTTTGAAGGTTTATGATAGACAGGAGCGTCTTCTGCGAGCGCATCGACTGGTACCTCTGCTGCGACCTCTCCTTGGTGAACGAGACGAAGCACTTTCTCTTCGATGACCTCGCCGACCTTGATCGCATGAAGTCCCCACTTCGTCACGATCGCTTCAATCTCGTCTTCATGTCCGGCTTTGACAACGAGAAGCATCCGCTCTTGTGATTCCGATAGCATCATCTCGTAAGGCGTCATGCCTGTCTCACGTTGCGGGACGAGGTCTAAGTTCATCTCGATTCCCATGCCGGCTTTCGAGGCCATCTCCGCTGAAGAAGATGTCAATCCAGCTGCCCCCATGTCTTGAATCCCAACGAGCGCCGGGTGTTTGATGACTTCAAGACACGCTTCAATCAATAACTTCTCCATGAACGGATCTCCGACTTGTACAGCTGGACGTTTCTCGTCCGCATCTTCCCCGAGTTCTTCAGAAGCGAATGTGGCACCATGGATTCCGTCGCGCCCTGTCGTTGCTCCGACGTACATGACCGAGTTCCCGACACCTTCCGCGATTCCTTTTTGAATATCTTCATGACGGATGAAACCGACGCACATCGCGTTGACGAGTGGGTTCCCTGAGTAGGCCGGGTCGAATGCGACTTCCCCACCGACAGTCGGGATGCCGACACAGTTCCCGTATCCAGCGATACCGGATACGACATGACCGAATAAATGTTTCACACGTGATTCGTTCAAATCTCCGAAACGGAGTGAGTTCAATAAAGCAATCGGACGGGCGCCCATCGAGAAGATGTCACGAATGATTCCGCCCACCCCAGTCGCCGCCCCTTGATAAGGTTCAATCGCTGACGGGTGGTTATGACTCTCGATTTTAAAGGCGACAGCTTGACCGTCTCCGATATCGACGATTCCCGCCCCTTCTCCTGGTCCTTGTAAGACGTGCTTTCCGGTTGTAGGAAACTTCCGGAGCACAGGTTTCGAGTTTTTGTACGAACAGTGTTCAGACCACATGACCGAGAAGAGACCGATTTCTGTATAGTTTGGCTCCCGACCAAGCAGTGAGACGACGAGTGCGTATTCGTCGTCCGATAATCCCATCGTGGCATAAATCTTTTCATCGCGGATTTGCGTAGCTGTCGGTTCAGTTGTAAGTAACATGTCGTGCCCCCCATTTTACAATTGACGTGAATAACCGTTTACCGTCTTCCCCACCGAGCAATGCTTCGACCGCACGCTCTGGGTGTGGCATCATGCCGAGTACGTTTCCTGCTTCGTTCGTAATGCCGGCGATCTGTTCGACCGATCCGTTCGGGTTCTCTTTATAGGTGAACGCAATCTGACCATTTGCCTTCAATGTCTCAAGTGTCGCCTCGTCACAGTAGTAGTTGCCCTCACCGTGTGCGATTGGCACGCGAATCGTTTCCTGTGCCGCATAGTCACTTGTGAACATCGTCTCGTTATTTTCAACGACGAGTTCGACGGTCTTACACATGAATTTCAAATCACGATTTCGCATCAACACGCCAGGGAGGAGTCCCGCTTCGACAAGTACTTGGAATCCGTTACATACACCAAGCACCGGACGTCCTTCTTCTGCGAAACGTTTTACCTCCGCCATAATCGGTGAAAATTGGGCGATTGACCCGCAACGCAAGTAATCTCCATATGAGAAGCCACCTGGTAAGAGCACCCCATCGAACCCTTCAAGTGAGGTTTCTGTATGAAACACGTATTCCGCTTCTTCCCCGAGCACGTCTTTTACCGCGTGATACATGTCGAGGTCACAGTTTGATCCTGGAAAGACGATGACCGCGAACTTCATGCAAGTACCCCCATCTCGATTTCATAATTCTCAATGACCGTGTTGACGAGCAGTTTCTCACACATCTCTTTGACCATGTCCTCTGTCGTTTCATCAGCGACCTGAAGCTCGATGACTTTCCCGATGCGAACCGATTCAATTCCAGCAAATCCAAGATGCTCGAGTCCGCCTTTCACAGCTACTCCTTGTGGGTCGAGTACACTTTCACGTAATGTCACATACACGTTTACTTTTTTCATTGTCCATTTCCCCCTATGCGTGTTAACAATTGTCCATACGTCTCAGTCAAAGAACCTAAATCGCGACGGAATACGTCCTTATCTAACTTTTGTTTCGTCTCTTTGTCCCACAGTCGGCACGTGTCTGGTGAAATCTCATCCGCTAAGATGATGGTTCCGTCCACTTTCCCGAATTCTAGTTTGAAATCAATCACGTCAATGCCATGTTGACCGAAGAAATCGAGTAATACATCGTTTACCCAAAGGCCAAGTTGTCGCAATGTTTCGACTTCTTTATGTGTAGCGACTTGCAACAAACGGATATGGTCTTCTGTTAGGAGTGGATCCCCGAGCGCATCATCCTTATAGTAGAACTCGACAATCGGTGCAAGGAGCGGTGTCCCTTCTTCCCAACCGAGTCGTTTCGCCAGGCTTCCTGCCGCTACGTTTCGGACAACCACTTCTAACGGAATGATGTCAACACGGCGTACCAACTGTTCTCGCTCTGAGATTCGTTTGATAAAGTGCGTCGGAATCTTGTTGTCATGCATCAATTCGAACAGCTGTGTCGTGATGGCGTTGTTCAGGATTCCTTTCCCATCAATCGACTCTTTCTTCTCTCCATTGAATGCTGTCGCATCGTCTTTGTAATACACGCGAAGCACACCCGCTTCTTCTGTCTCAAATAACGCTTTCGCCTTGCCTTCATAAATTGCTTTCATCTGAACCGTCCCCCTTAAAAGTGAGAGGGGCATGTCGCCCCTCAACGATTACAAACCACAGCGTTCAAAAATTGTATCGACACGGCGTACATGATAACGCGGGTCGAACAATTCATCGAGCTCTTCACTCGTAAAGAGTGCGCCCATTTCTTTGTCCTCTTCAATCAATGTTCGGAACATCGTCTCTTCTTCCCACGCTTGCATCGCCTTCGGTTGAACCGCGTCATATGCCGCTTCACGCGACCAGCCTTTCTCGATGAGACCGAGCAGAATACGTTGCGAGAAGATAATCCCGAACGTACGGTCCATGTTGCGACGCATGTTATCTGGGAAGACCGTCAAGTTCTTCACGATATTGCCGAAGCGATTCAACATATAGTTGAGAAGAATCGTCGCATCCGGAATAATGATGCGTTCTGCTGACGAGTGCGAGATGTCACGCTCATGCCAAAGCGGAACGTTTTCGTAAGCCGTCATCATATGACCGCGAATGACACGCGCAAGACCCGTCATGTTTTCAGAACCGATTGGGTTTCGTTTATGCGGCATCGCCGACGATCCTTTTTGCCCTTTTGCGAAGAACTCTTCCACTTCACGTGTCTCTGTCTTTTGAAGACCGCGAATCTCGGTAGCCATCTTTTCAATCGATGTCGCAATCAAAGCGAGCGTCGACATATACTCGGCATGACGGTCACGTTGGAGCGTCTGTGTCGAGATCGGTGCAGCTTCGATTCCGAGTTTGTCACACACATATGATTCGATGAATGGGTCGATATTCGCAAACGTCCCGACGGCTCCGCTCATTTTCCCAAACTCAATCGTTTCGCGTGCTGCCATGAAACGTTTCTTGTTCCGCTTCATTTCTTCATACCAAAGGGCAAGCTTCAAACCGAACGTTGTCGGCTCTGCGTGCACACCGTGTGTACGTCCCATCATGATGTCATATTTATGTGCTTTTGCTTTTTCTGCAAGAATGCCGATGAAGCGATCTAAATCGGCTTCTAAAATATCATTCGCCTGCTTGATTAAGTACGAGAGCGCCGTATCGACGACATCCGTCGACGTCAATCCGTAGTGTACCCACTTCTTCTCTTCCCCGAGTGTCTCGGAAACGGCACGCGTGAACGCAATCACATCGTGACGCGTCTCTTGTTCAATTTCTAAAATACGATCAACATCAAACGATGCTTTGTCCCAAAGGACTTGTACATCTTCTTTCGGGATAATTCCAAGTTCACTCCAAGCCTCACACGCGTAAAGCTCAACTTTTAACCAAGCCTCGAACTTGTTTTGATCGGTCCAAATGTTCGCCATCTCTGGGCGGGTATAGCGTGAAATCATAAAACGGTCTCCTTCCAAATTGCCAGTTGTTCGATGGTATGAAGCGCATCCTCGACTGTGTCACCGAGAACATTCAAGTGTCCCATCTTGCGACCCGTCTTCGCTTCATCTTTTCCATACAGATGTAGTTTAACATTCGATGGCAATGCTTTGACATTGAGTCGTTGCATATGTTCGCCGAGAAGATTGACCATGACAACCGGAGTGGTCAGTGTCGTTCGTCCGAGACGCATCCCTGTCACGGCTCGAATGTGTTGTTCAAATTGTGAGGTCTCACATGCATCAATCGTGTAATGTCCAGAATTATGTGGACGTGGTGCGAGTTCGTTTACGTAAAGGCGACCATCTGGCATGACGAACAACTCGACAGCGAGTGTTCCCATCAACCCGATGTGGTCTGCGAGTTGAAGTGCGAGATGTCTCGCATCTTCTTGAATCTCATCAGCGACACGAGCCGGTACGATGGATAGATGTAGAATGTTGTTATGATGAATATTTTCACTGATTGGGAACGTCGACGTTTCTTCCTCTCCACGTGTCACAATGACCGAGATCTCTTTTTCAAACGGCAACCAAGCTTCAGCGACATATTCTTGTTCCGTGAACTGTTCAATGAATGCCTGAACATCCTGTTCCGTCCGAATGACTGTTTGCCCTTTTCCGTCATAGCCAAAGCGACACGTTTTGACGACAAATGGCAACCCAAGCTTTTCTTTCGCCTCCCGAACATCTCGAACGGTACGGACTGAAACATAAGGTGCGACTCGTAGTCCCGCAGATTCAATCATTTGTTTTTCTAAGATGCGATGTTGCGTCGCTTTCAATACATCCATTCCTTGTGGACATTTTTCTTCAATCGCAGCAATCATTTCTGTGTCGATATTCTCAAATTCGTACGTCACGATGTCAGAACGGTCGGCGAGTTTCTTTGCGGCGTCGACATCATCAAATGAGGCAACAATTGAATCTGCCACTTGAGCAGTCGGTGCATGTGGGTTTGGATCGAGACAAAGTGTCGTATACCCCATTGCACTCGCACTAAGAGACATCATCCGTCCAAGTTGTCCTCCACCTAAAATTCCGATTCTCATCAGACCAACTCCTCCGTTCCTCGCATCACCATCTCTTGTTTCTTCTCCCGAAATGCATCAAGTCGATTTGTAATGTCTGTGGAGTGAATGCTAAGAATTTGAGCAGCAAGTAATCCCGCATTCGTTGCTCCCGCTTTACCAATCGCAACAGTTGCTACTGGAACTCCTGCAGGCATCTGAACAATCGAGAGTAGCGAATCCATTCCATTGAGAGCTTTAGACTGAACAGGGACACCGATGACAGGAAGTGTCGTTTTCGCAGCTACCATTCCAGGAAGGTGGGCTGCTCCGCCAGCACCCGCAATGATTACTTGAATGCCTCTGCCTCGTGCCTCTTCAGCATATTCGAACATAAGGTCTGGTGTACGGTGAGCTGATACGACTTGTTTTTCATATGGAATCTGTAACTCATCTAACATGTCACATGTATGTTTCATCGTCTCCCAGTCAGATGAACTACCCATGATTACTCCAACTACTACGTTCATTCCAAATGTCCCCCTTACAAAAAGAAATCCCTAAACCGAGCAATCAGTTTAGGGTATAGGCATGACAAATACACGTCAGCTACACCCCATAGTCTGATCAGAATCGGTGATCAGGTAGAAACTTGCAAGCCATTTCCTTGCGATTATATGGAGCACTATTTATTTTTCCTATCTCACACGCCTATCGTACCTTGTTCTTTGAAAACATGTCAATAAACTGCGAACATTTTAATTGTCTGAATATTTATCGTTCGCTTTTTGGGTGTGATGAGAAACTTCTTTGCATATCCTGTATTCTATTATAAAAGGGGGAGTTAGATGAGTTACATATCGAGTCTTCGGGAAGCGATTGGCAACCGTCCGATCATCAGCGTCGGAGCGACCATTTTAGTCATCAATCAAAAACAAGAGGTACTTATGCAATTTAGATCGGATACACTTGACTGGGGTTTACCAGGAGGATCGATGGAGCTCGGAGAAACGTTGGAAGAAGTCGCTGCACGAGAATTAAAAGAAGAAACTGGACTTTTCGCTAAGAAATTTGAATTCATTCAAGTCTTTTCCGGTTCAGATGGTTATTTTAAATATCCGAACGGCGATGAAACATACGGTGTCATCCATTTATATCAGGCAAAAGGAGTACATGGAGAACTTCTGATGGAAGACGGTGAAAGTCTGGCTCTTGAATACTTTAGTAAAGAGAATCTTCCTAAGAAGATAGAAAAACGCGCTCAAACTTTATTGAATGCGCTTGGAGACCGATGCTTTGAACGCGAGCATTCGTTTTAAATCAAATCAAAAAGCCGTCACACAGATAGTGTGACGGCTTGGCATTAGGATTCTTTAGAGACGCATTCAAATAAAATCGATTGATGGGAATGGACAGGTTCATCTTTGGCTCCCGTTTGCTCAAAGACGGGCTTTTCAATGCGGCGTATAGGACGATAACCCATTTCATTGATTCGATCTAAACATTCGCTGATCGTTTCATTTGGTTCGACATATACTTTGATCTTCTTAGCCATTTCTTACGTCCTCTCTTCCACTAGACTTAATCGATGATAAGAAAAAACGGCGGCCCTTGAGCGAATGCTCCAGAACCACCGTTTGCCTGGCAACGTCCTATCCTCACAGGGGGAGATCCCCCAACTACTTTCGGCGCTGAGACGCTTAACTTCCGTGTTCGGCATGGGAACGGGTGTGGCCGTCTCGCTATCGCCACCAGACTTTAGGGCTTGTTCCCTGAAAACTGAGGATTCATCAACACAAACCATAGACTAGATCAAAGCCTCGACCGATTAGTATCATTCAGCTCCACGTGTCACCACGCTTCCACCCATGACCTATCTACCTCATCGTCTC
>NZ_JACSKM010000006.1:0-178423 GCF_018617615.1 Exiguobacterium sp. s189
CCAGGCAAGATCGTTCCGCAATAGCTCAGTGGTAGAGCAACCGGCTGTTAACCGGTAGGTCGTAGGTTCAAATCCTACTTGCGGAGCCACTTTCTCTTTTGGAGAGCTGTCCGAGTGGCCGAAGGAGCACGATTGGAATTCGTGTAGGCGGCAAAACCGTCTCAAGGGTTCGAATCCCTTGCTCTCCGCCAGTTTTTCAAAATTCAAACATGGCCCGTTGGTCAAGCGGTTAAGACACCGCCCTTTCACGGCGGTAACACGGGTTCGAATCCCGTACGGGTCACCATTTAATTTTATATCGTCGCGGGGTGGAGCAGTCTGGTAGCTCGTCGGGCTCATAACCCGAAGGTCGTCGGTTCAAATCCGGCCCCCGCAATTAATGTCCGGTCTCGTGGTGTAGGGGTTAACATGCCTGCCTGTCACGCAGGAGATCGCGGGTTCGAATCCCGTCGAGACCGCCATTTTTATTTTTAGAAAATCAAGACTACATATGGCTTTGTAGCTCAGTTGGTAGAGCAAAGGACTGAAAATCCTTGTGTCGGCGGTTCGATTCCGTCCAAAGCCACCATATGTGGGGGGGTAGCGAAGTGGCTAAACGCGGCGGACTGTAAATCCGCTCCCTCGGGTTCGGCGGTTCGAATCCGCCCCCCCCCACCACTTAGGGGCATAGTTTAGCGGTAGAACTACGGTCTCCAAAACCGTCAGCGCGGGTTCGATTCCTGCTGCCCCTGTTTTAATTTAATCATGGCGATTGTGGCGAAGTGGTTAACGCACCGGATTGTGATTCCGGCATTCGAGGGTTCAATTCCCTTCAGTCGCCCCATTATTATTGGGCTGTAGCCAAGTGGTAAGGCATCGGATTTTGATTCCGACATGCGAAGGTTCGATCCCTTCCAGCCCAGCCATTTTGCGGAAGTAGTTCAGTGGTAGAATACGACCTTGCCAAGGTCGGGGTCGCGGGTTCGAATCCCGTCTTCCGCTCCAATGACTTTTTGGCGCCATAGCCAAGTGGTAAGGCAGAGGACTGCAACTCCTCTATCGTCGGTTCGATTCCGACTGGCGCCTCCAACATAATATGCCGGTGTGGCGGAATTGGTAGACGCGCACGACTCAAAATCGTGTTCCTCTGGAGTGTCGGTTCGACTCCGACCACCGGTATCCGTATGACTCTAACTGAGGTTAGGGTCTTTTTTGTATATCAAAATGTATTGAGGTGATCTTGATATGACGGAGCAACAATTACTCGATTTAATCGAACGAATGAATCACCAAGGTGATACAAATACGAGTGATGACTCCATCTCGTGGCATGCATTTCGTTATGACGAGACGCTACAAGACCGGACTATCATTCCTCTCGCAATCGATTTGGTCGAGCGATTAGAATCGCATGAACAACGTGACTCGCTATATTTTATCCTCTACCATATTGGGCGACACCTAGGTGATCGTGATGTCTTTTTGTTTCTCGTTGATCGGTTAGGTCTTGAATCGAACAAATTTGTATTGTCGAGTTTATTAGGGCATCTCGCAACACTAGACGATGGGTATCAAGGGATTGTATCTGTAAAACAATTGGTTCCGTATGCGACACACTCCGCTTGGCAGGTTAAATATGATGCTATTCAGGTGTTTCATCTTTGTGATCCAATTGAAGCCGAATGTTTCTTACGTACCCAATTAGCGGTTCAAGCTCATGATGCAATGGCTCTTCAATATCTTGTTGGGGAACTGTCGTACGTAGGAAATAAGGAAACGATTCCGTCTCTTATCAAGCTAGCGGAACATCAGAACGGAGGCGTAGCATCATCTGCGATTCGAACACTTACACAACTCGGCGATGAGTCGCTATTACCTCTATTTATTGAATGTATGAGTCGTCGTTCGATTGAAGTGAAGTATAGTGCACTGTGCGCAATTGATGTTCATGGAGATGAACATGCTGTTCCGATTATAATTCAACGTGTCCGGCAACTGATCAGTCGAAAGCGAATCGTTGAGGACGACGCGTTGATTGTGGCGATGACTTTTCTTTCTCGCTATCCTGATCACGTAGATGTGATTCGAATAATTGACTGGATGATTAAGAAAAAGTGGGATTTCTTGTTTTCTCACGAACAAGAGTGGCTGCGGCGAAAGAATATTTGATTTTAGAAAGAGCATCCTGAAACTTACTTGAATGAATCTCCATTATGAGAAGTAGTGAGGGCAAAATAACCATACCTAAGATTCCTTCCTTTAGATCAATATGTATCAATCAGGACGATTGAGGACGTTAACGTATGTTGAGACAGAAGGGCATGGACGAGCATTTCGTGTGATCAGACCACTTGAATCGTTATTTGTACAAACATAATATTAGTGATTAAGGTATATTGAAATATTTTTTTCAGTGATTTTAGAAAAACTTACGAATATTTGTTGACAGTTTAATGGTATAGGTGTATATTAACTGTAGTCGCTTGAACGACAACAATATTTCATGCGGGTGTAGTTTAATGGTAAAACCTCAGCCTTCCAAGCTGATGACGAGAGTTCGATTCTCTTCACCCGCTTCATATCTCTCTGCCGAGTGGCGGAGAGATTTTTTGTATGCGAAAATATATAAAGGAGGTGAACGGAATGGACCCGTACACATTAAAACAACAAATCCTTGAGTATGCCGAAACCATCGGAATCGACGAGTTGAAAGTGACGACGGCTGATCCGTTCATCGTCATGAAACAGCGACTTATTCGACAGCAAGAGAAAGGGTTTGCCTCTGGGTTTGAAGAGCCCGACCTAGAGAAGCGTACAAACCCGGAACTCTTACTCGAAGAAGCCCAGTCAATCATTGCGATTGCGATTGCCTATCCAAGTAAGCTGAAGGACGCACCCCGTAGTGTCGCTGGAGAGAGACGAGGGCTATTTGCCCGAGCCTCGTGGGGACTGGATTACCATCGCGCCGTCGGCAATCGATTAGAGCAGCTTCAAACGTATATTGAAGAGCTGGTTCCTGGAGTGCGTACGCGCTCGATGGTCGACACGGGTGAGCTCGTAGACCGAGCCGTCGCCGAACGGGCAGGGATCGGCTTCAGTGGAAAAAACTGCTCCATCATTTCACCTGAAAAAGGATCGTACTTATATTTGGGGGAAATGATTTTAGATGTTTACTTGCCTCCGGATGAAGCGATTGAAGATGGATGTGGCGACTGTAATAAATGTATGACGGCCTGCCCGACGACAGCACTCGTTGAACCGGGCGTACTAGATGCGAAACGTTGCATTGCCTATTTGACACAAATGAAAACGTTGATGCCACGAGAGTTTCGTTCGAAGCTCGGAGGTCGCTTATACGGATGTGATACGTGCCAACAAGTTTGCCCGTACAATCGCAAAAAGGATTGGCGTCACCACGAAGAACTGTTACCGGAAGCTGAAATCGTCAAGCCGTTATTAGAGCCGCTCCTGACATTGAGCAACCGGGAGTTTAAACAAAAGTTTGGGCACTTGTCAGGCGCATGGCGTGGAAAGAAACCGATTCAGCGAAACGCGATCTTGGCGCTCGCACATTATCGGGAACCATCTGCGATCCCGATTTTACGTGAATTCATCCAAAACGATGAACGTGAAGACATGCGAGCGACTGCGGTATGGGCGATCGGTGCGATTCTTGGTCCCGATGCCGAATCGATTTTTGAAGAGATTGAACGTAAAGAAGTGTCTGACATGGTACATGAAGAGATTCGTATCTATCGAGAGGAGTGGGCACATGAAGATCGTGTCGTCTAAATGGGGACCGTTAGCGTATGAATTAAACACAGCGGGCAAACTGACAGCTCTTGAGTTCACCACACATGAACCGTCAGAAGAAGCCCCTGACTGGTTACAACATCTCATGATGCGCGTCGAGCAGCATGGATTCCATGAATCAGATCGTGCCTACATCGAAATGAAGGGAACACCATTTCAACAGGAAGTATGGGATGCGTTGTTGACGATTCCATATGGTGAGACACGGACATATAAACAAATTGCAGAACAAATCGGTCGGCCGAAAGCGGTTCGTGCCGTCGGCCAAGCACTCAACCGAAACTCGTTACCGATTTTATTTCCGTGTCATCGGGTGATTGGAAGCAATGGGAAGCTTGTCGGCTTTGCAGGAGGGTTGTCTGAAAAGCAACGCCTACTTGAATTTGAAATGAAAAAGTGAGGGAAATGAACTATGGCGATTCATGTCGTAATGTTTCAACCAGAAATACCAGCAAATACAGGGAACGTCTCACGTACGTGTGCGGCGACAAACTCGGTTCTCCATTTGATTCGTCCGCTCGGTTTCTCGACAGACGATAAAATGTTGAAGCGTGCAGGGTTAGATTATTGGCAGTTTGTCGATGTACGCTATCATGATTCGTTAGAAGAATTGTGGGAGAAGCACCCGGACGGACAGTTCTTTTATATCACGAAGTACGGGGAACAATATCCGAGTGATTTAGACGTTTCGGACGTAGAAGGCGACTATTTCTTTGTATTCGGTCGTGAAACGAAAGGATTACCGATGGAAGTCATCGAGAACAACTTAGACCGTTGTATCCGTCTTCCACAATCGAACCTCGTCCGTTCATTGAACGTGTCGAATACAGCTGCCATCATTGTATATGAGGCCCTACGCCAACAGGGATATGCAGGGTTGAAATAAAAAAAGAGCCGGATTCGTAAGAATCCCGGCTCTTATTCGTTACCCTCAGGTTTACGGTTATATCCAGCTGTCAAAATCGCTGCGAGGAAGACGACGCTGATTCCAACCATCAATAATAGGCCCATCCAAAAATCCCCCTTTTAATCTCCATAACTATAAATAGTATAATATACTTGGTAGTAGAATTGCACTGAATATAAGAAATTACTGTGAAATTGGAGAAGGAACATGAAAACGAATGTGTACTTACTGAGCTATGCCCCACTCATCGGAATTATTTTGTTTTCCATGTCACTGGCGATTGCGACGTCTGAGTATGTGATCCAGTGGCTGAATCAAATTGGCGTATATAGTGAAATCATCGAACTGTTATCCGTGCAAGAGACGAAAGTATTCGTACTCGTCGTGTTCTTCACCATCTTCTTTATGTTGTTTAGTGCACTCAAACTGGTCGCCGATACGTTCAATCAACTCGGCTTCGCTTTTTTTGCACGAGAAACAAACGGAACATCACTCCATCGGCTTAAACCTGGGGCGATTATCTTCCTCATCGGTTCTGGGATCAGTTTTCTGTTTCTGAATACATTACTTGCCGTCATGGCCGTACTCGTCTGTACGTTATTGATGTATCTCTTTTACTACGTCTGGCAAGTGAGTCAATCGATGTCCGTTCCACGTGCCATCGGTTTGTTGCTCATGCAAGGTGTCATGTGGGCGACATTGATCAGTGGATTAGGATGGTCGATTCTGCGGCTGTTTAACTCTGTCGGAGATATCATCCTATGAGAGAGAAATTTGAACCGACGTTTGATGAAATAGAGGCGTGGTGTCAGACGTTTGTTCCAAAAGAAACGTTGTACTGGATCGATTCTACTTTCTTTGAAGAATTGCCGAGTAGTGTCCTCATTTTACCGAGAGGAGAGTTTTCCCGTCACCCTGCATATAAAAATCCGTATCTTTCGAATGCCTATCTGACATGGATGATGGGGGAAGGCGTCACACATGTTGTCCATACCCCTTTAAACACGGTTGATAGTTTACGTCAGGACGTCAAGTCGCGTCTTCTTGAATATCAGGTGAAGACGAATCGTGGGCTTGTGTTACCTCTTACGGTTGAGCAGCGGAATGAGGTATCCGATGACGCGATTGTGGAGAAGGATGGGGAAACTTTCATCGTCTTAGACGAGTCGAACTGGAAAAATCTTTCGACAGAAACCCGTCATTCGCTTATCTATCGCTATGCGAAAGAATGGGATACGTGGGAAGGGGAACGATGTGATGAACGGACACCAGCACATCTCGTTACATATGCGAACACATTTCCGATATATGAAGGGAGTAACTGTCTGGCAGCGACGTTATTCGCAGCTACACAACATGAGTGGATGATTCACCAGTGGATTCATCCGGAGACGTTTCTTCAAACGATTCAGCAGAGCGGTTTTGAAACGGTGACGGATGCTGTTCCGGAACCTGGTGACGTCCTTACTTTTTGGAGCGAACAAGAGCAACTCGTTCACGCCAGCTACTGTGTTCAAGAGAACATTTACTTCAACAAGCATGGTCAAGTTCGGTTCAACCCATGGAAACTCATTGATCACGATGAATTATCGAAGCACTGGGGAAGCTATCACATGCGAATCGAACGCAGCGTGTGAGTCATCAAAAAAAGAGTCAGCTGATGAAAAAATCGGCTGACTCTTTTTGATTAATGTGCCTCTGTCCAGACGATTGCCGGGTAAGCACGGTTGGCGAGTTCAGGGAACGGTCGCGGTGTGTCGGCCCCGAGCCAAATCGCAGTGATGGTTTGATCGGTAAGTCCGACGTACCACATATCTTTATTGTCGTTCGTCGTCCCTGTCTTTCCTCCGAGGTACTCATAATCACGTTTCACCTTACTCGCATAACGTCCTGTTCCGTACGTTGTGACGGTCGTTAAAGCTTTCTTCATCACATTCATGGTATCAGGAGACCAGACTGCCTCCTCGGTCAAGATAGGCGTCAATGCGGGCTCATCCGTTTTGAATGTGATTTGTTTAATCGTATGACCCGACGTATAGACGCCTTTGTTTAAGAACGGTGTGTAGGCGGCAGCAAGTTCTTTTGGAGAGACGCCTTGCGTAAGACCGCCGAGCGCGCTCGCCAAGTTCTCGTCCTGTTCACCCCATTGACTGAACATCATATCGGCCGTCTTATAGGCGCGTGGTTGGTCAATGACAGAGAAAGCAGCCAAGGCCGGCGTGTTGTAGGAATAGGCGACCGCATCTTTCAATAACACATCGCCTAACACGCGATTGTGACTGTTACCTGGGCAGTAAGAACCATAGCAAGCTGGTCGTCCATCGAGAACCGTCTCAAGCGTCGCCCCCGTCTCTTCAATGAATGGGGCGAACACGAGAATCGGTTTGATTGCGGACCCCGGTTGACGATAGGCTTGGGTTGCGCGGTTGAATTCACCGACTTGTGTCATTTCCGAATCAACCATCGCCACGATTCGTCCTTGTGGTGTCAGTTCCGTATATCCTCCGTTTAATCCGGATGGAAGCTGACTCATCACTTGCTTCGCTTTCGTCTGTTTGGCCGTCGACAGGTACGTCTCGATCGTCGCTTCGTGCGTCGATAAATAGTCTCGTGCTTCGGCATCATCCAAATCGTATCGAGAGCGTACTAACTGAATCGCTTCACGAACGACCGTATCCATATAGTCCGGATATTGAATCGTTTGACTTCGATAAGCGGCTCGCAGTTTCACACCATGATATTGATCATAGGCGCTTTTTGAGATGGCGCCCGCCTCGAATAGTTGTGTCAAAATCCGGTCTTTTCGCTCGAAATAAGCATCTGACGGATTGAGCGGGTCATACAATGACGGATTGTTTGGCACTGTCAACAAATAGGCGAGTTGGTTCCAGTTGAGGTCGGCGAGCGGTCTCGAAAAGTATGTATCGGCCGCAGATTGAATGCCATATACATTATGTCCGAAAAAAATGATATTGCTATAAGCAGTTAAAATTTCTTTCTTGCTATAGTTTTCTTCTAGTGCTCGTGCAATCAATAATTCTTTTACTTTTCGTTCATATGTCCGTTCATGTGTGAGATAAACATTTCGTGCGAGCTGTTGGGTGATTGTACTTCCACCTTGAACAGATGTCTCGTTCGCATTATTAATAAATGCCCGGGCAATCCCGCTCAAATCGTAGCCGGGATGGGCATTAAATTTTCTATCTTCAATGATCATGATGGCTTCTTGAATGTGTTCAGGTAATGCCTTTGGAGAGACGTCATTTCGGCGACCTGCCAAGTAAACCTGCTGTTCGCCACCGTTGTACGCGAGCGTGATTGCATGCTTCGACGAGAGTGGTTGTTCTGACACCAGTTCCTGTCCCCAAGATAAAATTTCATTTGTCTTTTCGATTTCTTCTTTCAAAGCATTCGCAAGCGTCAAAGAAGTCGCCAGTAGTCCTGCAAAAAACAAGATTCCAATCCAAGCTCTCATCGTTTCACCTCTTTCTACTCATTATATCGTCACATTTACAAAAAAATAAAAATGTAAACGTTATCATATAATAATTCGAGAAGGAATACTTTAGGAAAGAGCGAAAAAGGGTAAAAGAGGTTGTATATTACGATTTTGAGGAGGCTTATTATTTATGAAGCAAGAAATGGTTGCGATGCTCCTTGCGGGAGGAGAAGGAAAACGATTGGGGCCTCTCACGCGAAAAACGGCGAAGCCTGCCGTTCATTTTGGCGGAAAGTACCGAATCATCGATTTCCCATTGTCAAACTGCACGAACTCGGGAATTACAACAGTCGGGGTGTTGACGCAATATGAGCCGCTTGAATTGAATCGTTACTTAGGAATCGGATCAGCATGGGATTTAGATCGTCGCAACGGGGGATTAGCGATTCTCCCACCTTACCAAGCACAGTCGGGGAAAAATTGGTACGAAGGGACAGCGAACGCAATCTATCGTAACTTGAGCTACATCGATGATTACGATCCGGATTACGTTTTGATCCTATCAGGAGACCACATCTACAAGATGGACTACGAGAAGATGCTCGAAGCCCACAAAGAAAAACAAGCCGATGTGACGATCTCCGTCATGGAAGTGCCTTGGGACGAAGCTTCACGTTTCGGGATCTTGAACACGGCGGATGACCTTCGCATCAATGAGTTTGAAGAGAAACCTGAAGATCCAAAGAGTAACTTGGCGTCGATGGGGATTTATATCTTCAACTGGAGCGTCTTGCGCGAGCATTTGATTAAAGATGCGGAAGATGAAACGTCAAGCTTTGACTTCGGAAAGAACATCATTCCAAACACGCTTCTCCAAGGGCTTGATGTTTTCGCCTATAAATTTAAAGGCTACTGGAAAGACGTTGGAACGATTCAATCGCTTTGGGAAGCAAATATGGACCTTCTTGAGGAAGAACCACCATTCGATTTATATGACCCGAACTGGAAAATCTATTCGGTCAATCCGAATCAGACACCGCAATATATTGGAAAAGATGCTTGCGTCGAACAGTCTGTGATCAATGAAGGGTGTCATATTGAAGGAGAAGTACAACATTCGGTTCTATTCTATGACGTTCGTGTCGGCGAAGGATCGCTCGTAAAAGACTCGGTCATCATGCCGGGGGCTAGAATCGGGAAGGATGTAACAATTCACAGAGCCATTGTCGCAAGCTGTGCAGTCATTGAAGACGGCGCGACAGTCGGTGAGCCGGGTGGTGAAATCGTTGTTATTGAACCACACGAAAACATTGAAAGCGGCACCGTCTTCAAACAACGAGTTTGATACGAGTAAAGAGACACGCAAGGAGGCGTTACTGTTGACGAACGATTTATTAGGGGTCATTAACTTAGGCACGGAGCAAGGTCTGTTTCCGGAATTTACAGGTCATCGTAATTTGGCGTCAGTCCCATTCTCGGGACGTTATCGTTTGATTGATTTCACGTTGACGAATATGATTACGCAAAACATCAGTCAAGTGGGGATTTTCACGTTAGACAAGTACCGCTCGTTGATGGACCATCTCGGATCAGGAAAAGAATGGGACTTGGACCGTTCACAGGGCGGACTTCATATTTTCCCGCCTGCCTTAAAACCTGACGGGGAAGCATATCTCGGTGATTTGGCCAACTTCTCGATGCACCGTGAACATTTCATTCGCAGCAAACAGCCGTACGTCGTCATTACGGGATCGAATGTGTTGACGACAATCGACTATAACGACATGCTCGAACACCACAAGTCGATGGGAGCAGACATCACACTTGCCTACACGACGCATGAACAGAAGTGTGGCTACTGTCGCCCGATTCGCCTTGGTGAGAATGATCGCGTCGTCGGTGTTTCAGAACGTGGTTTTTCGCCGGATGATGAATATGCGTTCACAGAAACAATCATCATGTCGAAAAATCTATTCATGCGCCTTGTCGACGAAGCGACGTCTAAAGGAGAATATGACTTGTTAGACGGTGTCATCCGTCCACAGCTCCATCGGTTGCATGTGCACGGATACCATTATGTCGGTAAAATGCAGGCTATTCATTCGGTACTTTCGTACTATAACGAGAGCATGCGACTGCTTCGTGGAGAAGGAATCATCTATGACTTCCCACACATCTATACGAAGATCAAGCATGAGCCACCGACTCGCTATTTGAAAGGGTCAAAAGTGAACGAAGCGCTCGTAGCGAACGGATGTAAAATCCATGGTGAAGTTCAAAACAGTATTCTCTTCCGTGGTGTTCAAGTGAGTAAGCACGCACGCGTGAAAAACTCAATCATTTCGTCGAAGTCGATTATTGAAGAAGGCGCTGTCGTCGAAAATGCGATTCTTGATAAAGAAGTTGTCGTAAAACGGGGGCAAGTCATCCGAGGTACAATCGACGAACCGATTGTCATCGCAAAACGAACAGTGGTGTGAGGAGGATTTTATGAAAATTTGGTATGTTGCTTCAGAAGCGGCACCGTTCATGAAAACGGGGGGGCTCGCCGACGTTGTCGGTTCGCTCCCTCAAGCGGTGGCGGATTTAGGAGAAGAAGTGAGTGTCGTTATGCCGAAATATGGCTCGATTGCTGCTGAATATGTGGACGAGATGGAGTATTTATTTGACCTCATCGTTCCGGTCGGTTGGCGGAAGCAATTCGGCGCGGTCTTGAAATTAGAGCGAGATGGCATCACGTATTACTTCATCGATAACGAATATTACTTTAAACGTGACGGTGTCTTATATGGACATTTTGATGATGCGGAACGCTTCGCCTTCTTCTCACGGGCAGTCCTTGAGATGATTGGAAAAATGGAAGAAGTACCTGATGTTCTTCATTGTCACGACTGGCAGACCGGCATTCTCCCGGCCTTTCTACGAATTCATTATCAACATATTGAAGCGTATCAACGCATTCGTACGGTTTATACCATCCATAACCTGCAGTACCAAGGGATTTTCCCAGAAGAGATTCTTGGCGAACTATTACAGTTCGGTCATGAGCATTTTACGGCCGAAGGGATTCAACATAACGGGCTCGTCAACTACATGAAAGCTGGAATTGTACATTCCGATCAAATCACGACCGTCAGCCCGTCTTATCGGGACGAAATCATGGAACCGTATTATGGGGAAGGCTTAGACGGGGCGTTACGTCATCGTGCGGTCGATGTCCGAGGCATTTTAAACGGGATCGATTTGGCAACGAACGATCCAAACACAGATGCGCGAATCGAACAGACGTATAACCTAGATACGTACAAAGAAGGAAAGCTTGCGAATAAACGAGCGTTACAAGAACGACTCGGTCTAGAAGTGCGAGATGACGTCATGCTCATCGGGTTCGTCAGCCGTCTTGTTGACCAAAAAGGGCTCGATTTAATCAATGGCGTATTTGAAGAACTCGGTCAGTTGCCATGCCAATTCGCTTTCCTTGGTTCAGGACAGCCGGAATATGAAGGGATCGTTCACGAGATGACAGCAGCACATCCAGGGAAAGTGGGCTCTTATATCGGTTTTGACATCGAACTCGCTCACTTGATTTACGCTGGGTCGGATGCTTTTTTAATGCCGTCACGTTTTGAGCCTTGTGGACTCAGTCAATTGATTTCCATGCGATACGGCACATTGCCGATTGTTCGTGAGACGGGTGGACTTCGTGACACCGTGAAGCCGTATAACGAATTCACGCAAGAAGGAACTGGATTCGGGTTCATGAACTACAATGCCCATGAGATGTTGGCAACAATCGAAAAAGCGATTCGTGTCTTCTACGAGAAAGAAAATTGGCATGCCCTCGTCCATCAGGCGATGACCGCGGACTTTAGCTGGAAACAATCCGCCAAGCAATATCGTGAGTTATATTATTTATTCGCATGAGTGGAAGGAGCTAACTTGATTTATGTTCACAGATAAACAGAGCTTTGTCGACGCGTTTAAAGAACGATTCATCGCATTAAATGGGAAGTCGATCGAAGATGGGACAGAGCAGGAAGTGTATCAAACCTTGGCAACGATGGTACGCGAACAGACCATGCCAAATTGGATTCATACGCGAGAACGTCAAGAGGAAAAACATAGTAAACAAGTCATCTACTTCTCGCTTGAATTTCTATTAGGTCGTTTCCTGTACAATAACTTGTTAAGTCTCGACGTGTTAGAACTCGTCAAAGAAGGGCTCAAGGATCTTGGATACGACTTCACGGACATCACGGAGATCGAGCCGGAACCGGGTCTTGGGAACGGGGGACTTGGCCGTTTAGCAGCCTGCTTCCTCGATTCATTGGCCGCGCTCAGTTTACCTGGGCACGGAAACGGCATCCGGTATCGGTATGGTCTCTTCAAACAAAAGATTGTCGATGGGTATCAAGTCGAGTTACCGGACAACTGGCTCCGTGACGGCAATATGTGGGAGACGAGACGTCAGGATAAAGCGGTCGATATCAACTTCGGCGGATGGATTGAGATGAAGCAAATCGGAGACCGGTTACGTGTCGTCCATCATCCGGATGAAGTCGTAAGAGCGGTACCTTACGATATGCCGATTATCGGCTATCAAAATGACGTCGTGAATACGTTACGTCTTTGGAACGCGGAGTCGCCGCTTGACGATGAGGCGTATTTAGAAAAAACGAAAGGGACGTACAAAGACTTATTGCGATACAAACAGTCGATTGCGACCATTTCGGAATTTTTATATCCAGATGATACGACGCATGAAGGAAAAGTACTGCGTTTGAAACAACAGTATTTCTTTGTGTCAGCGGGGATTCAATCGATGCTTGCTTCCTATATGAAGCGGAATAAGTCGCTCAAACAATTAGGCGATCACTATGCGATTCATATTAACGATACACACCCGGTTGTTGCGATTCCTGAGTTGATGCGAATCTTGATGGATGAGCATGGGTATGGTTGGGATGAGGCGTGGCGCATCACGAAGAGCGTCATGTCGTTCACGAACCATACGTTACTCGCTGAGGCGCTAGAGAAATGGCCGGTCGAGATGTATCAACGTCTATTACCTCGCGTGTATCAAATTATCGAGGAAATCAATCGTCGCTTCTGTCGGGACGTATTGGTCAACTATCCTCATCTTGAATCACATATGGGTGAAATCGCAATCGTATCGAATGAGCATATCAACATGGCCAACCTGGCTGTCGTCGGCTCTCATTCCACGAATGGGGTTGCCCAAATCCATACCGATATTTTAAAACAGCGCGAGATGCGTTACTTATATGAGATGTTCCCGCTACGCTTCAACAACAAAACGAACGGGATCACACATCGACGTTGGCTCTTGAAATCGAATCCGCGACTGTCTGACGCAATCACGGAAGCGATTGGACCGTCATGGATCGAGCATCCGAACGACTTGGAAAAGTTGATGGGCGTCTCGAAAGATAAGAGCTTCCAAGAAACCGTGATGGATGTGAAGCAACAAAATAAATTTGATTTGGCTGCTTATATTCAGGAGGAAACGGGAGAAGCGATTGACCCGCATTCTATTTTTGACGTTCAAGTCAAACGTCTCCACGCCTATAAGCGTCAGCTTCTAAACGCTCTTCATATCCATGCGCTTTACTTGAAGATTCAAGCGGATCCGACGTTTACGATGGTTCCTCGTACGTTCATTTTTGGCGCAAAGGCGGCACCGGGATACTATTACGCGAAAGAAATCATTCGCTACATCAATGCCCTCGCCACGTTGATTAATAAAGATAAGCGGGCGAGCCAATTTATTAAAGTCATCTTCCTTGAGAACTATCGTGTCTCAATGGCGGAACGTATTTTCCCAGGCTCTGACTTGAGCGAACAAATCTCGACAGCGAGCTATGAGGCGTCGGGTACCGGTAACATGAAATTTATGATGAACGGTGCGTTGACAATCGGTACGTTAGACGGTGCCAACATCGAGATTCGTGACGCGGTCGGAGACGATCATATCTTTATTTTTGGATTGTCTCCACAAGAAGTCATGAACTATAAAAAGTTCGGAGGATACCATGCGGCGGAAATTTATCATGCCCATCAAGAAATTAAAGATGTGGTCGATGGGCTCGTCAATGGTACGTTCGATAAGGTCGGCGAATATCAGTTCCAGTCAATCTTCGACTCGCTCCTCGTCTATAACGATGATTTCCTCATATTAAAAGATTTCATCTCCTATATGCGAGCACAGCGACGCGTCGACGAAGTTTTCGGCGACCGTCCGCGTTGGGCAGAGAGTTCAATCGTCAACACGGCAAAATCAGGAATCTTCTCGAGCGATCGTACGATTACAGAATATGCAAACGCAGTCTGGAACATTAAACCGACAAGCGTCAAATGAAGATTATTTTGGAATAACATTAACTTCGGTGTAAAATAAAAACGATCCACCCGTTACGGGTGGACCTCGTTTTCTGGATAGCTGATCCAGTCAGAATAGGATCCGGGATAAAGTCGAACATCGTCTTTCCCAAGAGCGTGCAGCGCCAGAATATTGACGCAGGCGGTCACGCCGCTACCGCAATAAAAAATTGGATTTTCCACGGTAAGGACGTCCTTATAAAGTTCTTTTAAATCGTGAAAATCTTCTAATGTGCCTAGCTCGGTGATGGCTTCGGCATAAGAACAGAGTAATGCGTTCGGGATATGGCCGGCCTTTTGGTCAATCGGTTCATGTGTCCCGTTAAAGCGATCCTCTGTTCGTGAATCATAGAGTGAACCGCTTGTAGCGGCTTTTACTTCTTCGAGTGTCGCGATCATGTCGTCTTGAAAATCTGGGGCATAGTCACTCGCTGGATAGTTCGGCACGTCGGTCGTGGTCTCACCGCAATAAGTGATGCCAGATTGAATACCGCCTTCTAGGACGACGACACGTTCGTGACCGGCCCACTTGAAGAGCCACCACGCACGAGCGGCGAATGGGAAGCCGTCATCATAAATGACGACCAAATCTTCTTTTTTCAAGCCGATGCGACGGAGTGTTGCCGTCCACGCTTCTTTTGAAGGAAGCGGGTGACGTCCGCCATGTTCGCCGAGCGGACCGGACAAGTCTTCCATCAAATCGAGAAAGACGGCGTTCGGAAGGTGTCCCTTTCGGTAGACATATTTACCATAGGACGCGTCGTTTAGCGAATATCGGCAATCGATGAAACGAATCGAGTTCGTATGCACGATTTGTTTTAATTCTTGGGCACGCATTGTTGGAAACATTAATATCACCTCGAGGTTTCGTTACTCTCATCGTATACAAGATGGAAGCAATTGGCGAGTACTTCGATTGAATTTTTTGAGGGTGAAAGGGGAATGAATCATGACATGGCAACAAACGTATGACCGTTGGAATCAATTTGAAGGACTTGAACCGCATTTACGAGCGGAACTTGAGGAGCTCGCAAAAGATGAGACAACGTTAGAAGACGCATTTTATAAGACGCTTGAGTTCGGTACAGGCGGAATGCGAGGAGAAATCGGACCGGGTGCGAACCGAATGAACGTATACACGATTCGAAAAGCGTCACAAGGCTTTGCTGACTTTATCGCAGCTTCGGGAGAAGAAGCAAAACGTCACGGCGTCGTGATCGCCCATGATTCGCGCCACTTTTCACCAGAGTTTGCATTAGAAGCGGCACGGACGCTTGCGTCAAACGGGATCAAGACTTACTTGTTCCCAAGTTTGCGCGCCACACCGGAACTCTCGTTTGCCGTACGTCATTTGAATGCGTTCGGCGGCATTGTCATCACGGCGAGTCATAACCCACCTGAATACAACGGGTTCAAAGTATATGGGGCAGACGGTGGACAGCTTCCGCCAGCAGAAGCGGATGAACTTGTCAGTTACGTCAATGCGATTGAAGATGAGTTGAAGATCGATATCGAAGATGAGGCGTCACTTCGTCAAACAGGACTACTCGTCACAGTGGACCCATCCGTCGATGAGGCTTATATGGAAGCACTCCAGTCGATTCGGATTCATCGTGACGTACAGGACAGCCCTCTTCAAATCGTGTATTCGCCACTCCACGGGACGGGACGCCGTCCGGTCATGGAAGGGTTGAAAGCGTACGGGTTTGACCATGTGACGATTGTAGAAGAGCAAGCAGAACCAGATGGTGCTTTCCCAACCGTCAGTTATCCGAACCCAGAAGAAAAAGCTGCGTTTAAACTGGCGATGGAATACGGGGATCGCGTCGGAGCCGATTTGCTCATGGCGACGGACCCGGATGCGGACCGTGTCGGCTTGACAGTACGCGGGCGTGACGGGGAATGGTTCGTCTTGACCGGTAACCAGACAGGTGCCCTCTTAATGGAATATATTTTGTCACAAAAGAGTGAGACGGGAACACTCCCATCGAATGGTTTCGTCGCCAAGACGATTGTCACGTCAGAACTCGGGGCTGCGATTGCGAAAGCATACGGCGTGCATCTTGAGAACACGTTGACAGGATTCAAGTTCATCGGGGAGAAAATCAAACAATACGAGGAATCAGGCGAATATGAATTCCTCTTTGGCTATGAAGAAAGCTACGGCTATTTGATTGGTGACTTCTGCCGTGACAAAGATGCCGTTCAGGCTTGTCTACTCGCAGCGGAGATGGCGGCATACCATAAACAGCACGGTCGGACGCTCTATGATGCGTTGCAGTCGATTTATGAGAAGTACGGTTTCTACGAAGAGTCATTACAGTCGATGACGCTAAAAGGGAAAGCCGGCCTCGAGCAAATTGGTCGTATGATGGAAGCGTTCCGTGCCAATCCGCCGAAAGAAGTCGGGGGATACGAAGTCGTTCGTTTCGAAGACTATAAGAAACAAGTGGCGACTGACTTACGGACGAACACGTCTGAAGCAATCGAGTTGCCGTCATCGAACGTCTTGAAATTCGTCTTTGCCGACGGGTCTTGGTTCTGCCTTCGCCCATCTGGCACTGAGCCGAAAATCAAGTTTTACTTTAGTGTGCATGCGGATCGTGCCGAGAAGACGACTTCGAAACGTGAAGCAATTGAAGCGGACGTCATGAAACAGGCAAAAGCCATCGATTGATGGGAGACATCACTCTAGCGATAGGGTGATGTTTTTTGTTTGACATGAAGACATCGCGCCAGTATGATGAGGTTATTGTTCAAAACCGTGTAATCATATAAGGATTATAGGAAAGGCGGAATCATCATGAAAAAGACATTAACAAGCGTACTCGCAATCGGAGCTTCAGTCGGGCTTCTCGCAGCTTGCGGTAACGAGACAGACAGTGGATCGGACGAAGCAGTCATCACTGTCGGGACAGAGGCGACATACCCACCGTTCACATACAAAGATAAAGGCGAATTGATGGGATATGATATCGACGTCTTGAACGAAGCGGCAGAACGTGCCGGTTATAAAGTAGAGTATGAGGCAATGGACTTCAAAGGACTCGTTCCTGCACTCGATGCAGAACGCATCGACATGATTGCCAACCAAATGAGCATCACACCTGAGCGTGAAGAGAAGTATGCGTTCTCTGACCCATATGCAGTATCAGGTGCTCAAGTCATCGTTAGTTCGGACAACAACGACATCCAAGGCGTAGACGACCTCGACGGCAAATTAGTCGGATCGACACAAGGTTCAGTCTATGCGCAAATGGCTGAAGAAGCTGGCGCTGAAGTGAAATACTACAAAGGGGCGAACCAAGTGCTTCAAGACCTCGAAGTCGGTCGTCTTGATGCAGCATTGAACGACCGTCTCTTCATCTTGACAGAGCTTGAAAAAACAGGCTATGACGTGAAAGCAGTCGGTGACATCTTCAACACGAGTGAAGCTGGATTCATGACACGTCAAGATAGCGACGTTCTTGAGAAGTTGAACGATGCACTTGCGGAAATGAAAGAAGACGGTACGATGCAGGAAATCGGTGAGAAGTACTTCGGTGAGGACATCAGTCAATGAATGAACTGATCACGACCGTCATAGATAACCGCTCGGTCTATCTTGAAGCCGTCCAGCTCACGTTGATCGCCAGTGTCCTGTCGATTCTTCTCGCCTTGGCGCTCGGTCTGATCATCGCGTTACTTCATAGTAGCCCGATTAAAATTGTACGGTTGTTCACACGGACGTATATTTCGTTCTTCCGTGGAACACCGCTCTTACTTCAATTATTGATTTTGTATGTCGGTCTCACTGGGTTCGTGCAACTCAGTGGGATGCAGGCGCTCATCTTCGGATTAGGATTCCACTTTGCGGCCTATATCTCGGAAGCATTCCGGGCAGCCATCAACTCTGTCGACAAAGGACAGGTAGAGGCGAGTGTCGCACTAGGCATCCCGAAAATGAAGCGATTTAAAGACATTATTTTCCCACAGGCGCTCTCTCGCGCCATCCCGCCTGTCTCGAACTCGGTCATCGACATCATCAAGTCGACGTCACTCGGTTCGGTCATCGCGGTTCAGGAGTTAACGTATGTGTCTGACCAAATTGCCGCAACGACGTATTTGGTCATGCCGTTACTCTTGTTCTCGGCTTCGATTTATTGGATCTTATCGACCTTGATTCAAGCCGGTCAACACAAACTCGAACAGCGTTACGCGATTCGATAAGAAAAAGCCTCGATTCAGACGAATCGAGGCTTTTTGTATGGCTTAACGGATGACTTGTTCTGTCTCTCCGTCGAAGAAGTGTGCTTTTGTCATATCGAGTGCGAGTTCGACATCGTCACCCATATGGATGTTCGAGCGGCCGTCGACACGTGCTGTGAACTGGTGTCCACCAAGCTCTGCGTAGAGGTAAGACTCTGATCCCATGAGCTCAGCAACGTCGATGTGCGCTTTGAACGTGTGTGTCGTTGGTGAGTCGATGTAGATTGGCTCATCATGGATCGATTCTGGACGAATTCCGAGGACGAGTTCTTTTCCGACATAGCCACGGTCACGAAGCGTCTTCATTTTACCTTCTGGAACGTTGACTTCTTCACCGTTCGTGATGAATTTGCCTTCAGCGAGTGTACCACGGAAGAAGTTCATCGAAGGTGAACCGATGAAACCAGCGACGAAGATGTTGTCTGGGTTGTCGTATACTTCTTTCGGCGAACCGACTTGTTGGATAAGACCATCTTTCAAGATGACGATGCGCGTTGCAAGTGTCATCGCTTCTGTTTGGTCGTGGGTAACGTAGATTGTCGTTGTGTCCAAACGGTTGTGGAGTTGGATAATCTCTTTACGCATTTGTACACGAAGTTTTGCATCCAAGTTTGAGAGCGGCTCATCCATCAAGAAGACTTTTGCGTCACGGACGATGGCACGACCGATGGCAACACGCTGACGTTGTCCACCTGAGAGTGCTTTTGGTTTACGCTCGAGATACTCTTCCAACCCGAGAATACGAGCAGCGTCTTTTACGCGACGGTCAATCTCGTCTTTCGGGAACTTACGGAGCTTCAAGCCGAACGCCATGTTGTCAAAAACACTCATATGTGGATAGAGTGCGTAGTTTTGGAAGACCATGGCGATATCACGGTCTTTAGGAGCGACGTCGTTCATTCGTTTCCCATCAATGATAAAGTCACCGTTTGAAATCTCTTCAAGACCTGCGATCATACGAAGTGTCGTCGATTTACCGCAACCAGACGGTCCGACGAAGACGATGAACTCACGGTCTTTAATGTGTAAGTTGAAATCGCTGACGGCTTTGACGCCACCATCGTAAATTTTATCAATATGTTCTAAACGAATTTCTGCCATGTCGTTAGCCTCCTAAAGAATCTGTGTGTTTATAATAGCGCTTACAAGAATGATTATATGATGAAACCGCTTGCATTGAATATAGACAAGTTGCACAAAAACCGTCAATCGGATTTGTGCAACGTGACCATTAGTTGAAGGAGACTCGCGTCATAGAACTTCCGTGCATCATAACCCGTCGTCTCGAACAGACGATCAAGTCGATAATTCAGCGTGTTTCGATGCATGAAGAGTGCTTTGGCCGTATGGGAGACATTCAATGAATGACTGAACAACGCCTCAAGCAGGTCAATCGTCGATAGATCAAGCATCTCCATGAGTGAGGCCGTAATATGGTTCCGCTCTTTTAAGTCCTGCTCTTGTAGTAAATAATGGTATAATAATTGACTAGCAGGGTAAGTTTTAGTAGATAGACGAGCGTATGGCATGAGCAGTTGATGTTGACGATACACACGGGCGAGAGGACCTTGAGAACGTTCGCTATAGACAGCGTGTGCTTCAATGAAGCAATCGCTCGCGATGGCACGCAAGACGTCCTCGAACTCCTGAAGGTCGACAAACGTGTCTCGTTCGATAAGTTCGATATGTTTGGTTGTGACCAACACGATTTCAGCATGTGGCATGAAGTCGTGGATAATGCTGATGAATGATTCGAACGCTTCCTCTTCTGCTTCTTGGAGCGAAAGCGAGATGAGCCGAAACGATTGTTCAAGACGGTACGTCTCATCTTGAAGGCGTTCTTGCCATTTTCGCTGATGTGGGTCGGACTGAAGGAACGGTGTCGCCCACATGCGGAGCAATTGTTGTTCACGTTCGGTCAATTCGAATGTTGGGAGCCCAAATATGGTACCATCTTGCGTCTCGAACCAGTCAAGGTCACCAGATGCATCTTCCGACCGATGGACAGCAGTCGGAAAAATCGATTTAATACGATCAAACGTATTCAATACTATCACCTCATCAACAATGTATCATATTTCAGATCGGAGGCTTGCAGTTTGGACGGGTTATTAAAGATTTTACTCATGATTGTGATTGGGGCAACGATTGGTGGCGTGACGAACTTTCTCGCCATCAAGATGTTGTTCCGGCCACATGAACCGAAATATATCGGTTCATTCCGGATTCCTTTTACACCAGGTCTCATTCCGAAACGTCGGGATGAATTGGCATCAAGCTTAGGAAAAACGGTTGTCAAACACTTATTGACGCCGGAAGGCATGCGAAAACGATTACTAGATGACCAAGTGACGACGCATATTACGCACTTTGCGCAACAAGAAGTTCAGGCGATGCTACGCTCGGATAAAACTGTTCGAGAACTCGTAGAACCTCTCTATCCGAATGCAGAGGCACGCATCCTTATGTCGGCGGATGAAAAGTTACGTGACGAGCTAACGAGCGTCATGGCCGACGTGAAAGAACGGAAGTTGTTTGAATTGCTTGGAGAAGAAGGAATGGACCGCGTACGAGCAGTCATTCCTGAAATTGTTGACGCACTTCTCGTCAAATCGGAAGAGTATTTTTATTCTCCTGAAGGTGAGGCGCAACTTCGTCATATGGTCGATTCGTTCGTTCAACGTCGACTTGGGTTTATCGCAGGATTTATTCAAAATATGAATTTTGTTGAGATGGTTCGTCCAGAAATCGTCAATATTTTACGAGGTCAGTCGACTCGTGACGGCATGACGACGATGATTACACGTGAGTTCGAACGATTCAGTGAAAAGACGGTCGATACGTTGATGGATGAACCTTTAGAAGCTCGACTCATCGATGGCATCACCGAACAAGTCGTCACGCGTTTGCCAATCGGACAATTGTTGGATCGACCGGTCTCGTCGTATACCGAGTCCATCGAATCTCGTGTCGTCGATGAACTCGTGCCTCAAGGGGTCAACCTTGTCATTGAGCGCTTCACGAATCAAATGGAGACGATCATGGACCGCTTAAAAATCGATCAAATCGTACAGCAACAAGTCCAGTCGCTCGACACCTCGTACCTCGAAGAGATTGTTTTATCAATCTCGAAACGAGAGTTCCGGGCAATAACATGGCTTGGAGCGCTGTTAGGTGGTATGATTGGGTTGATTCAAGGGTTAATTGCCATCTTATGATGAGCTAGACCCAAATAGCATTTAGGAGGACGTTACATGTCACAAACAAACTTGTACGACCAAGCTTACCAATTGGAGAAAGCACTTCGCGATTCTGAAGAGTTCACAACACTCTCTTCTTTATACGATCGTGTCAATGCGGATGCGGAAGCGAACCAGTTGTTCGCTGACTTCCGTAACATCCAAATGACGCTTCAACAAAAGCAAATGCAAGGAGAGGAAATCTCTGAGCAGGAAATGATGGATGCGCAAACGAAAATGATGAGCGTTCAACAGAACGAATTGATCATGGAGCTCATGCAAGAAGAGCAACGCATGCACCAGCTCGTTACAGAAGTAACGAAAATCATCATGAAACCACTTGAGGAGCTTTACGCGCCGATGGTGAATGAAAACGAAGTTCAATAAGATGTGAGAAGCGGATGGCGATCGAGCCATCCGTTTTTTTGTTGATGAGATTGTCACAACAATAAAGGTAAGCGTTTTCATAGAGGGTTTATAATGAAAGTAGAATGATGGGGAAAGGGTGAACTGGCATGTGGACCGTGCTCATTCTATTCGGAATGATTCTCTTTTTCATAACAGGTTGGCTCCGAGCAGACTTGGTCGCATTGATCGGTCTTTTAAGTCTCGTCCTAACCAATCAATTGACGCCGGGTGAGGCGATGGCGGGATTCTCAAATTCAGTCGTCTTGATGATTGCTGGACTATTCATCGTTGGAGCAGGGTTGTTTCATTCCGGTTTAGCGGAACGATTGGCATCTGCACTCATTCCGTACGCGAACGGAAGTGAGACACGACTCTTTTATTTGTTCATGTTGACCGTCGCCTTACTTTCAAGCGTCATGTCGAACACAGGGACGGTCGCATTGCTCATTCCTGTCGTCATGGCGATGTCACGACAAATCAAACGATCCGCAAAGGCGTATCTGATGCCGCTTGCTTTCTTCTCGAGCATCGGAGGGACAATGACATTGATTGGAACACCGCCGAACCTTGTCGCAGCTGAATCGCTAAGAGGTCTGATTGATGTGCCGATCGGCTTCTTTTCTTTGTTCCCAATCGGTGCGGTCGTGATGATTGTCGGCTTGATCTATTTTCGTCTCGTCGGAAATCGCTTGCTCGATGATGATCGTTCAAGGGAATGGGATGGAGGCGGTGCAATCGAGACGATCAACCCGAACGTGTATGTCCTGTCGATTGACGAGGTACATCCGTTGATTGGCAAACGACTAAGTGAATTGAAATGGTCGCGTGACGGTATCATCGTATTAAAGGAACGAGTGAAAGGAATAGGGCGGCATTACGAAACTGCTCGCGCTGACACCGTATTGCGTGCCGGGTCAATCCTCGTCAGTGGGGATGAGCAGCGAGTCCGTTCTCTCTCGGAACAACAACAAATCCCGTTTCAGCAGGTTGAGGCAACAAACGTCTATGACAAGACCGGTGGCATCGTCATGTTCACGATTCCAGGGTCGAGTCAACTTGTAGGGAGGTGTCTTCATGAGAGCCAGTTACGGAATGAATTTCATGTGAACGTCTTGCGTGTCATCCGCCCACAAGAAGAAATTGCACAAGTACGCCTGAAAGATACGCCGCTAAAACAAGGGGACTTGTTGATGGTACAAGGGAAATGGGAAGATTTAGAGCGAGTTGAACAAGAGGCACGACTACTCCTCTCGAACGAGCGGGTGACGGATGTAGCGAATCGAACGGTGTCGAGTCATCATCAACTTGCGGCAGGTGTAATCATGGTTATGATGATGACGTTGTTCGTGTTTGAATGGGTCGACCCGACCGTTGCGGTTTGGCTGGCGGCACTTGCGATGGTGATGAGCGGAGCCGTGCGCCACCTAGACATTGCGTATCAATCGATTCAATGGTCTTCACTCGTCTTGATTGCCGCGATGATCCCAGTAGGAACGGCGCTTGAGAAGGCGGGAATCATGGCGTGGCTTGTCGACTGGATTGGGCAGTCGTTCGCGGGCTTTGGGCCAGCCTGGGTCCTCGTCGTTTTATTTCTTGCGACGATGGTCCTCAGTCAAATTATCTCGAACACCGCGACCGCTATTTTGTTCATTCCGCTAGCCATCGCTCTGTCGGAATCCATGGCGGTCAGTCCAGTCCCGTTCGTCATCGCTGTCGCCATTTCAGCCTCCCTTGCTTTCATGACCCCGTTCGGTTCTCCGACGAACGCGATGGTGTTTAGTATAGGAAACTATCGATTCATGGATTTCGTCAAAGTCGGTGTGCCATTGCAACTGCTCACCGGAATCGTCGGAATCTTGATGATTCTGTTTCTCTTTCCATTCTAACGTTGTGTTGAATAGAGAAAGGCAGACCGTTTATGTCGGTCTGCCTTGTCTCAGGATGCCGTCCCTTTTAATTTCCCCGGTAATTTGCAACGTTCGAAATAGATGAGTTGTCCCCGGCGAACGATGCGCGCGCCTTTATGTTCATGCCCTGCTGCTCGAAGCATGTCGAGTCCTTGCTGTTTGGCCGATTGATCATCGCTTGCTTCGAACATTTCGTTCAACACGAGCGTGCCATCATTCTCGAATCCTGTCACCGTGTATGTCTCCATTCACACGACCCCCTTTTTCTCTATTTTAATGAATGGTCATTCATTCTTCAAGAGAAGGTTTCGTCAGTTCGTCAAATGTCAGTTGCCGTGTGGATTCAGTTCGAGGAATCAAGTCAGATACGGTCAGTCCAATCAAGCGAACGGGCTCGGTGACATTCATCTCATCGAAGAGGCGTCTTGCCAGTCGTCGAATCTCATCATGGTCATGCGTCGGATGATTCAATTTGATTTGATGACTTCTGGCTTGAAACTCGCTCGTCTTTAATTTGATCGTGACGGTTTGGCAACTTAGTTCGCGGCGATCGAGCTGACGCAACACGTCCTCCATTTCGGGAATGACTCGTTCAAATACTTCTTCGGGGTCGTCGATATCAAACGCAAACGTCGTTTCCGACCCGATTGACTTACGCTCGCGCGTGGCGATGACAGGACGCGTGTCTCGTCCATGTGCTAGTTCATACAGTTGTTGCCCGCGATCATGTCCAAAGATGGCCTTCAGTTGTTCGGGACGAGCTTGTTGAAGGTCACCGATTGTATGATAGCCACTTTTGTTAAGCGTTTGGGCGGTCACTTTCCCGACACCGTGCATCGCTTCGATAGAGAGGGGAGAGAGAAAATCAGCGACTTTCTCAGGTGAGACGACGGTAAGGCCGTTCGGCTTCTCAAAACCGGACGCGATTTTTGCGACAAACTTTGAAGGCGCGACGCCAGCGGATGCTGTGAGACCGGTACGGCGTTTAATCTCTCCTAGAATATAGCGAGCGATATACGGACCCGATGTACTCAATAGCGTATTTTCGGTCACGTCTAAATAGGCTTCGTCAAGGGATAACGGTTCGACGAGAGGGGTGACCGACTTAAAGATGTCCATGACCTGCGCGCTGACTTGTCGATAGGCTTGGAATCGTGGTTTGACAAACGTGGCGTGTGGACACAAGGCAAAAGCGCGACGTGATGACATCGCGCTGTGTACGCCGTACTTTCTCGCTTCATATGAACAAGTGGCAACGACTCCACGACTGTGAGGTGGTCCACCGACGATGACAGGTTTTCCACGTAAATTTGGACGATCCCGTTGTTCGACGGAGGCATAAAAGGCATCCATGTCCACATGAATGATGAGTCGTTCCATAACATCACCTTTCCTGTGCAAATCTCTTTTCTTTATTATAACGAACTTTTGTTCGTTTTTTTAGATTTTTGTTTCACTTTATTCTTTGATGGAGTGGTTTGATTCGGGAATTGTAACAATGAGCCAATCCAATTCTTCCGTTTCAACCATACTTGAATGATAAGAGTGAAGAATAGAATCATTAACCAGGCGAACGCGTAACCAAACGGCCAATCCAGTTCAGGCATTGCTTTAAAGTTCATTCCCCATACGGCACCGAACGCGACGACAGGGGTCGTAAGTGCTGTGAAGACGGTGAGTGCCTTCATGATTTCATTTCCCCGAAAGTTAGAAAGTGTCGAGGCGAGGTCGGTCATCGCGATGACGTCACCTTGATAATGATTGATGAGCGTCAATAGTCGACTGACTCGATAATCTGCGAGTTGGTAAGGTCTCAATGTTTGCAGATCGATATCGAGAAAGGCCTCACGTCCTGCCATGACGAGTTCTTTATAGGGAGTGACGGTGTCGGACCAACGTTCGATTTCACTCCGAAGACCAAAGATTTCATTCATAAACGTGGCAGGGACTTGTCCTGCCATTTCTCGCTGTGCCACGAGAAGTCGTTCTTCGAATTCATCGATTCCGTGAAAGTAATTGTTCATCCGTTCGGCAAGCAACTCATAGAACGCTTCAATCGGTGAGTTGCAGTCTTTCGCAAGGACCGATTCGTGATGCAAATCGTCAAATCCAATCGTCCATAAAAAATCAGGACCGATAAAATAATGCCCGATTTTCTGAGGTTCACGTTCTAACTGCTCGTAGTCGAGTGTGAGTGATCCGTACATATAACCATCCTCGACCACGATTTTTGTGACGCTTGCGGTCGTCAACTGCTCGAGCCAATACGTATAGGCCAGTGCATATCGAGAATCTACTTCCACATAATCCTCGGGGCGCGTGTACCAATCCCATTCCATCGTCAATTCCTCCAATTCGCTATAGTAGTAGTATTCCCAAATTGTCAAGAATGTTGGCATCTGTCGCAAAGTTTCGATAAGATGAAGGTACTGAACAAGAGAGAGGTGCTTTCATTGACGACAAAAATCGGTCAGCTCAAAGTGGGCGACACGCTAGACCAATATGTCATGATCAAACAATCGTATAAGGGACTTGCCGGGAACGGAAAGCCTTATTTAACATTAATCCTTTGCGACGAGAGTGGCGAAATCGAAACGAAATTATGGGATAGTTCGGATACCGAAAAGTATGCGACGAAAAAAATCGTCCATGCGGCGGGTGAAGTGATGGACTATCGTGGACGGACGCAATTGAAGTTGAAGCAAATTTCAATCATCGAGCAAGAAGTAGATATCGCCCCGTACGTTCGGTCGGCGCCGATTCCGAAGTCAGAACTTGAAACGACCATCCGTGGGTTCATCGCGTCTTTGAAACACGATGACATTCGTCGTCTCGTTGAAGAAGTCGTCAATCGTCACGAAGAGGCATACTTCACGTATCCAGCTGCTGTGCGACATCATCACGCGGTCTATTCCGGACTCGCATTCCACGTCATGTCGATGCTGAAGCTTGCGGACACGATGTGTGACCTTTATCCATCGTTGAACCGAGACCTGTTGATTGCAGGTGTGATTTTGCACGACTTGGCGAAAGTCATCGAGTTGTCGGATGCAATCACACCAGAATACACGCTTGAAGGCAAGTTGCTCGGCCATCTCTCACTCATGGCATCTGAAGTAGAAGTCGTGTCACGTGAGCTCGGGACGGACCGAGAAGTGACGACGTTGTTGCAACATCTCGTCTTAAGCCATCATGGGAAACCGGAATGGGGGTCGGCGAATACGCCACAACTCCCTGAAGCGGAGATGCTGTTTTTCATCGACAATATCGATGCACGGATGAACATGTTCGAGAAAGCGTATGAAGGCGTCGAGCCGGGTACGTTTACGGAGCGTGTCATGGCACTCGATAACCGTGCCTTCTATCGTCCAATGTTGTAACATGTCCATAAAAAAATGGCGCTCCAGTAAGGAGTGCCATTTTTGTCTTATTGTTCAGTCGACTCTTCAGAAGACTCGTCTGCGTTTTTGATTGCTTCTTTGACAGCGTCAAATTGTTGCTCTGCTTTTGCATCTTTTACGTCAACGTTGTATTTTTCAATCAACTCCGCGTAAATTTTGTTTGCATCGACAGAAGCAGATTTTTCTGTTGCCAACTCTTCACGAATGCGGTCTTTCTCGTCCTCGAGCTTCAAGTCCTTCTCTTTACGGTCTGTCACTTTGATGACATGGAATCCATATTGTGTTTGGATTGGCTCAGAGATTTTTCCGATGACATCTTCTTTGAAAGCATATTCTTCGAATTCAGGTACCATCTGACCTGTAGAGAAGAAACCAAGCTCTCCACCTTTTTCACCAGAACCTGTATCTGTTGATTTTTCTTTCGCGAGTTCTGCGAAGTCCGCACCGTCATTCAACTGTTTGATGATGTCTTGTGCTTCTTCTTCTGTATCGACGAGGATGTGGCTAGCTTCCACTTCCGCATTTTCTTTAGCGAACTGTGCTTCGATATCTTCGTCCGTCACGTCGACAAGTTCAGATTTAGCTGCGTCGACAAGCATTTGTCCGCGAAGCGCTTCTTTGAACTCTTCCGTGCCGCTCATGCCGGCTTGTTGAATCGCTTGCTCGAATTCTTCTTTTGAGTTGAATTGTTCTTCTGTCTTGCTGAACTCTTCATCTACCTTTTCTTGCTCGACTTGGTCACCATATTCTTTTTCAAGAAGTGCATTCATCGTCTCTTGGAATGCGAGTTGTGGGACCATGCGGTCGTAACTCATGTCTGCGATTTCACCGCGTGTGATTTCGCCGCCTTTATATGTGACGACTGCTGAATCGTCTGATTCGCCACCAGCGTTTGTCGCAGCATACGTACCGCCAGCTCCGATGATGAGTGCGAGTGCAGATGCACCGACGAGAGCACCGGTTGAGAATTTTTTATCTTGCTTTTTTGGTTCGTTAGTCATTCCGTTTGACATGTATTCCACCCCTAATAATTCTTTAAAGTTTCTAAGTCCGACTATATCACATTTTCCTAATCATGACAGCTGTTCTCTTGTCTGTACAGTATCATAGCACACAATCCTGTCGTATAATGATGTAATAGAATGTGAAATGATGGGGTGAGGGTAGTGTCACTAGAAGAGAAGGTCGAGCATTTATCATATCAAATGAAGATCTTACTCGAGATTGTTGATTGGACGGACCGTCCGTTTGAATATGAAGTGATTCGAGCGAATTTGACGAAGCAGGACGTAGAGGCGTTTTATCAGTTGCTCGAGGATATTCGGGCACGACAAAACGAGCAAATGCGCTATGGTTTTACGTCCATAGAGCCGTTGCTCGTCCATTTTGTGGGTATGTTAGATTCAAGGCTCGACGTGAAAACGATTCTTGGGGCATGCGTCCGCCAAGGAATCGAGTTAGACGTCACAGAGCCACTCTATCGGCAGGTTAGGCTTCTTGACTGAGTTCACCCTCATCAGGACGTCTGCCTGCCTCTTCTGTGATCATTTTTGATGTTTCAGCAAAGATATCCATGAAGTTGTCCCCATATAAACGACGCACGATGGCCGTCATGTCTGTTAAGTCAGGGAACTTGCCATAAAGTTCTTGGAGTGGAAGTGAGGCGCGGAATACGCCGTTTCCTTCTGGATCAAACGCGTGAATCGTTTCAAGCAACAACGATTCTCCTTCAGGTGTCAATTGAACATACGTATTTCGCTTGTCCGTCTCTTTTTTCGAAAACGTAAGTAATCCACGATCTTCTAACTTCTTCGAGAAGTTGAAAGCGGTCGAGACGTGCATGACGCCATATTTTGCAATTTCAGAGATCGATGCGCCGCCTAACGCGTGGGCAATCCATAAGATATGGTGCTCATTGATGTTTAAATCAAATGGTTTAATCCAGTTTTGCCAATCTTTTTCGACGGTTTTCCACAAAGCCTTACTCAATTGAATAATTTTGTGGCTATAGAGCATGGCCTCAGGGCCAGTGAATTCTTTTTCGTGTTCCATTTCGATCCATCCTTTCCGGATAAAAAATCAAAAGTAATCGACGGACGATGATCTCAAACACTCATTGTGTTTGATTGACAGTGTTGTCAGTCATAGCAGACTGTACGTTCGAGAGTTCCTGAAGGTTCCCTTGAATTCGCTCGACTGAAGGCTGAATGTCTTGTTGATAGCGTTCGACTTCGGCTTTCACTTGATCAGTCAATTCTTTTCCTTGCAGTTTCCCTGCAGCGGCAACTTGCGATGCATGTTTCGCCACATTCCCAAATTGTTCTTTTAGCGTAGTGATTGTGGATGCTCGATGTTGTTGAGCAGCAGCATCATTTGCGGTACCTCGCGCCAGCTTTTTAAACGTGGCGACTCCTAAAAATGCTAAAACAAAGCCGAAAGCAATCCAATCTCGACGTTGGCGACTCGACAAAACATTCCCCTCCTCAAGCTCGGATAATCCGAATTACATTCTTTTCATATTATTTTACCAAAAAAGAGTGATTAAAAACCTATATCGCAAATAAAATTTTTCAGAACATTCAATTTTGACCGAAAAATCATTTTATTTTAAAATACAGGTAAAGGAAGGTGATCCTCAGTGGAGAAAGCGAAGCGTTGGGTAGATGACATGCTTGACCTGTATCTCGCTGCGAAACGACTGGGAGATGACACTTGGGCCGACTCCATTATGAACACACTAGAGGCGGGGTATGAAGCGTCGAAACAAACAGAACAGGCACGCGAAGAATCGATACGAAAAAAACGTATGCTTGAAATAGATACCCGTCTAACCGAATTACGAAAAGAATTTGAACAAGCGACATCTGTCAAAACGCGTCAACAGTTATATGAAGTGGCAATCAAACTTCAGGTCGAGCGAGCGCAATTAGAAGAAGAACGGAAACGTCACCTTGATTCAATCAATCAATCATAAAAAGGGACCCGTCATCGATTGACGGGTCCTAGTTTGTCTTATACGTGTGCTTGGATATTCGATGCGAGGGTTGTGAGTTCTTCAGATGTGAAGGCATCGTTTTGTGTAATCCATTTTGCTCCGAATCCGTCTTCGTGTCCGAAGCGTGGAATCAAGTGAATGTGAAAGTGATAGACCGTTTGTCCGGCAATTTCTTCGGCATTCGATAAGACGTTCATTCCGATTGCGCCCGTTTCGCGTTGAATCGCTTTCGCAATGGTCGGGACACGTTTGAAGACATCCCCGGCGACATCTTCTGGCAACTCATAAACGTTTTTTGCATGATGTTTGGGGATGACGAGGGTGTGGCCTTTTGTTACTTGAGAGAGGTCGAGGAAAGCGACAACCGCCTCGTCCTCATATACACGATAGGATGGGATTTCTTGTTGAGCGATTTTACAAAAGATACAGTTCGAATCTGTGTGCATCTTCATTCCTCCATTCTAAATGGTCGTTTCTGTTCCATCATAACATGGAAGTTCGGGCGCAAGAACGATAGGAAAGGGGAGTAAATCCTTCTATAATAAAGATAAGGCCAGGAAAGGAGGCGAATATATGTCGTATACAAGAAGTAAACAGAAAAAACGAAATCCGAAAGTTCTTTTGCTACTATCCATTTTGACCGTTCTAGTTGGAGCCATTGTCTTCTATATATATGGATATAAACCTGCGGCAGAGCAAGATAAAATTCATGTCGCATTTAAAGAAGCCTTATTAGAAGAAGATCGTACTTTCTTTGAAGAGAAGGTGGAATATCAAGGAGAAGCGTTATCGCGAGCAGAAGCACTCCGATTTATGCGCTGGTTGAACGATGAAAAATCGATTCGCGGCGATGCGATAGCAGAAGTCGCACAAGACCGTGCGAATCGGACGAAAGGAATGGAAGCGGAAGGCCTATTCCGATTGATTGATACAGGTGAAGGGCGCTTTGGTTTTTCTGATTATCGGATTGAGTTACTTCCGCAACGAATCGATTTCACCTCAGACGTACCATTGACAAATATATGGATTGACGGTCAACGTGTGGGGCGGATTGACGAGGCAGACGGCTTACTCACGATTGAAAAAATGCCAGGTCGCTACGATGTGAAGGCGGTCGCTGTTGCAAATGGTGAGACAGTGTCTGAAACAGAGACGATTCAATTAACATCTCCTGAATCGATCGAGTATTCACTCATGCCGGAATCGAACGAAGCGATTGCGGGACAGTTCGATTTGAAGCGGGCAGAGCTCATTGAGATTGAAGTGGAGGCGCAAACTGGTCAGCCGTTAGAGACGATTGATTCGTTGATTGGACAATCGGAAGGAAAGGTTCAGGAAACGTTAGGAGAGCCAGATGAGAACCGTGATGGGAAATGGGATTATGAACGTTTGACCATCGTGTTTGAAAAGGGAGACGTGCAGTCAGTTTTAATCGATCTTGATAAACGACCAGACGACTTGGTTGCGTTACTCGGCGAACCGAAAGAAAAGACGGAGCACCAACTCGGAACAGAGTGGAATTACGGTCAATCCTTCTTCGAATCATTCTTCACGTTCTTTGGTCTTGAAACGGAGAAGCAGTTTATTGAAAAGAATGACGCGATGTATTTATTGATTCAATGAAAAAAGAGGGACACTCCATTACGGAAGCCCCTCCTGTACATAAATAATTATTTTTTACGCATTGATTTCATGACGAACGATACGATCAAGATAAGGATAATCGCACCGATAAGAGCTGGGATAATCGCGATATCCGCTACGATTGGTCCGAAATCACCGAAGATGAGTCCACCCAACCAAGCACCGATGATCCCTGCGATGATGTTACCGATGATTCCACCTGGTACGTCCTTACCTAAAATTAATCCTGCCAACCAACCGATGATACCTCCGATAATCAAATAAAGAATAAACCCCATCATTCATTTCTCCTTCCTCTGTTTGCCCATTGTTCTTTTCAACGATTTTGTGGAACAATGGGAGTATTGATGTTTTATTTTAAAATGCCTTACAGTTCAGAATATTCCCATGTGACAACATTTAAAACATATACCACGAAAAAAAGTTGAAAATGAAAGGTGTGGTTTTCATGCTGCACGTCAATCGATTGAACGGCGGATATATTGGAAAACAGGTTTTGCACGACGTTTCGTTTGAAGTGAAAAAAGGAGAGCTCGTTGGTTTGATAGGGCTAAATGGAGCTGGTAAATCGACGACAATCAAACACATTTTGGGTCTCTTGTCACCCTTATCCGGAAAAATCGAAATTGATGGAGAAACAGTAGAGTCTTCAGAAAAAAGGTATCGTAAGAAAGTGAGTTACATACCGGAGACACCGATTTTATACGAGACGTTGACTTTACAAGAACATATTGAGTTGATGGGAAAAGCATATGACGTAAGTTCTGAAGAGTTGACCGAACGGACGAAACGCTTAGCAAAAGAGATGCGAATGGAAAAACAGCTCACATGGTTCCCTTCCGTTTTCTCAAAAGGCATGAGGCAAAAGGCCATGATTTTATGCGCCCTCGTGACGAAGACACCGCTCCTCATCGTCGATGAGCCGTTTGTCGGTCTCGATCCGTTGGCGATTCGACAGTTACTCCAATTGTTCGATGAATATAAGCAAGACAGTGCGATTTTGATGTCGACCCATATTCTTGAGACAGCGGAGCGGCATTGCGACCGTTTCGTCTTCCTTCATCAAGGTGTCGTCATTGCGAACGGGACGGCCGCACAGTTGCGAGACAAGTATCAATTGTCACCTGACGCGACACTCGATGACATTTATGTAGAGGCGATTGCGTCGGAGGAACGGTCGTCATGAATCGATTTACTTCAAGACTCGGCAACTGGATGGAAGAGGTCGTCAAATATAGTCGCTACGTCGCAAACGGCGGACTCTTGTTCACGCTCTACTTCACTTTGATTTACGGGGCATTCGTCTACAACAACTTTTTAGAACGTATTGATGGGACGTTCCCGGGGGCATGGATTGCCGCGGTGGTGCTCGTTCTCATCCCGCTCGGTCATCGTCCGAGAACGTTTATCCAAGAGGCGGACCAAGTGTTCCTCCTCCCGGAACTAGGGATGATTCGTTCCTATATGATTGGTGTGCGCTTGTTCAATATCGGCTTTGCGACAATCCGAGCACTTCTCGTCTTACTCATTTTATTGCCGCTTCTCGTGCGGACGGAGAGCTATACGGGAATTGAGGTATACTCGTTCATTGTCACGATGACGTTACTGTCGGCTGCAGGTCGATTGGCAAAAGTGGAAGGGGTACGCGAATGGCTCATCGTCCCGTTCGCGCTCGTGAGCGGCGCATGTCTTCTAATGGATTGGACAGCGTGGGCGTGGGTGCCCGCGTTCATGCCGTTCATTTTCTTACATGTAAAACGAAACGAACGAATCCCACTCTTACACTGGTTGGCGCTTGAGGAGAAGAGTCGGGCTCAGTTTGAACGAGTCATCAGCTGGTTCGTCGACTTGCCTACCTTGAAAGAAGAAGTGCGGGAACGACGACTTCTGACAAAGCTGCTCGAAAAACGAGTGCTCCAACGCGTTGATGCGTCCCGTTACGTGTACGGTCTTCGAATTATTCGTTCGAACGACTCCCTCGACCTGATTCTTCGATTGACGGCGGTGGCGCTCATCGTCATGTGGATGTCAGACGGTTGGTATGTAGGATTCGTCACACCACTATTTGTAGGGTTGACAGCGTTACAGCTCGTTCCATTGTTTAAACGGTTAGAGGCGATTTCCATCGTGTCCTGGCTACCAATCACCCGTCAAGAGCGGATCGAAGGGTATTCGTGGTGGGCGATGCGGTTACTCATCGTGCAATCCATCGTGCTCGTGCTCGGCTCGGTTGGATTTGGTGCGACATGGGACGCGGCAGTCGGTCTGGTTTTATCCATTGTGGTCATTCGTTACTATTTAAGACGGTTGACATGAAAAAAGAAGGACATCCGATTCTGGATGTCCTTCTCGCGTGATTGACGTTATTTCTTAGGAGACATGACCGATACGCTCGAACCGAGAATCTTCGGAAGACGTCCAGGTTTCTCTGTTGTTTCTTCGACTTCACCATATGCTGATACACCATGCTCTGCGATATCGAGACCGACATCTTCTTGTTCTTCCGTGACACGAAGTCCGATTGTGACGTCAAGGAGTTTCAAGAAAGCATAGCTTCCGCCACCGGCGATGACCATGGCGATCAATACGCCGAGTGTCTGAACGCCGAGTTGTGTCAATCCGCCGCCGTAGAAGAGACCGGCAGAACCGATACCTGTAATTTCGACGAGTCGAGGAGAAGCGAAGAAGCCAAGTGCGAGTGTCCCGATGATCCCAGCGACCCCGTGTACAGAGAAGGCGCAGAGTGGGTCATCCACATATTTTGCCATCAAGATGCTCGTTCCGTATGTTGCGATTGATGCGAGGGCACCGATGACGACTGCTGCCCATGGCTCTACGAACGCACAAGCTGCTGTGATGGCAACGAGTGCTCCGAGAACACCGTTGACGATTGTCGGGATGTCCGCCGTTTTACGGTGAATCATGACGATGGCAAGGGCACCGAGTGCACCAGCTGCTGTTGCGAGCATTGTTGTCAACGCCACGTAACCGAAGAATCCGTCAGCGACCGACATCGTTGAACCAGCGTTGAATCCGAACCAGCAAAGCCAAAGTACGAGACCGCCAACGACCGTCAACACGTGGTTGTGACCAGCGAGTGATTCCGTCTTGCGACGTGGTTTCAAGATGATAGTTGCCATGAGAGCCGCCATCCCACCTTGAAGGTGAACGACCGCCGAACCTGCGAAGTCTTGCATCCCCATCGATCCAAGCATTCCGCCAGCCCATACTGAGCGTGCAACGATTGGGTAGAGGATGGCAACGAAGAAGATACCGAAGAGAACGTAGGCAGAAAGCTTAGCCCGTTCCGCAAATCCACCCCAAGCGATGGCGAGGGATACCGCAACGAATGATAACTGGAATAAGAATTTAATGTCGATTGATACGTTCGCCCAGTCGAGGCTTGTAAACGATCCGCTTAAGAAGAATCCTTCTGTCCCAAACCAAGTCGTTCCATCACCGAATGAGAGGCCGAATCCGACCGCCCAAAAAGCGAGTGCCGCCACAGAGAGGCTGATAATTTGTTTGACCGCGACGTGACCGGCGTTTTTCGCCCGAAGCGTCCCTGTCTCGAGTAATCCGAAACCTAATTGCATCGTCAATACGAGCAATGCAGCGATGAGTACATACAGCGAGTCCATATAATAGAGAATGTCTTCCATGTTCATGCCCTCCTTTTTCTTAGGTGCTTTCCAAAAGTTGACTTCAGTGTAAAACGAAAATTTGATGATGGATTGCATTTTGTCAGATTATCTGACATAGTTTTTTTATTAAGGAGGGCGAGGGCGAATGGACTATAAATCGAAGAAAGTAATCGGGATGGGCGTCGTGACTGAGTTGACGGGACTTTCTGAGCGTCAGGTCCGCTATTATGAAGAAAAAGGTCTCGTCTTCCCTGAACGCACGAAAGGCGGTTCACGTAAATATTCTTTCCATGACGTGGAGCGTTTGGTCGAAGTGGCGACCAAGCTAGAAGATGGGTGGCGAATTCAAGATATTAAAGAGCGCGAGCGTCGATTGTCGGCGAAGCAGCGTGACGATTTGATTCGCGGTCAGTTGAATTCGGCTTTCCGAACATTTCCGACAAAAAAATGACACAAAGAAAACACAATGAAAATGCTTCACATTAGCATAATTCTAATTAATTTCTGTATAATGTTTTTGAGTTCACAAACACGAGAATAAAGAGTGTAGGAGAAATTTAGAGGGGAATGACGCGACGTATGAACGATACTATTTTAAAAGCGTTTAAAGGAGAGGCGACAGACTATGTACCTGTATGGTATATGCGCCAAGCCGGACGCTATCAACCGGAATATCGAGAGATTAAAAAGACGAGGTCACTATTCGAGATCACGCATGATCCTGAACTTTGTGCATATGTCACGGAACTTCCGGTGAAACAACTCGGAGTCGACGCGGCCATTCTATATAAAGACATCATGACGCCACTTCCGTCGATGGGGGTGGATGTCGAGATTAAGAGCGGGATCGGACCGGTCATCGACAACCCATATCGAACGATGGAAGATGTGGAACGCTTAAAGCCGTTAAACCCAGATGATATCTCATACGTCTTCGACACGATTCGTTTACTTCGGGAACGATTAGAAGTACCGCTCATCGGCTTTTCAGGGGCGCCGTTCACATTGGCGAGCTACATGATCGAAGGTGGTCCATCACGGAACTACCATCGCACGAAAGCGCTCATGTATGCAGAACCGGATGTCTGGAATGCATTGATGGAAAAACTCGGTGATATGGTCATCACGTATGCGAAAGCGCAAGCGGATGCTGGCATTCAGGCGTTCCAATTGTTTGATTCATGGGTCGGAACGCTCAGTCGTAAAGACTACGCGCGTTACATCAAGCCGACGACGGAGCGAATTTTCAAAGAATTACGTTCTCTTGACATCCCGCTCATCATGCATGGAGTCGGAGCGAGCCATCAAATCGAAGAATGGCACGACCTTCCACTTGATGTGGTCGGACTCGATTGGCGTCTATCGGTACAAGAAGCGCGCGACCGCGGGATCACAAAGGCTGTACAAGGAAACTTGGACCCGTCGTTCTTACTGGCACCGTGGCCGGTCATCGAAGAGAAGGTAAAAGAAATTTTGGATGAAGGAATGAAGCAGCCAGGATACGTCTTCAACTTGGGACATGGGGTGTTCCCGGAAGTCGATCCGGCCGTACTCGTCAAATTGACGGCATTCATTCACGATTACTCACGCGAAAAAATGGGAGGCAATGAATCATGAAAACAGTCGGACTACTTGTCATGGCGTACGGGACACCGTACAAGCCGGAAGATATCGAACGCTACTACACGCACATTCGGTACGGACGTAAACCATCGCCGGAAGCGCTCCAAGATTTGACGGAACGCTATGAAGCGATTGGCGGCGTATCTCCGCTCGCAAAAATCACGATTGATCAAGCGGAGACGCTTCGTGACATCTTGAATGAGCGCCATGTAGGTGAAATCGAGTTCAAACTGTATATCGGATTGAAGCATATCGAACCGTTCGTAGAAGATGCGGTCGCGCAAATGGCGAACGACGGCATCAAAGAAGCGGTATCGGTCGTCTTGGCACCTCATTACTCGTCATATAGCGTCAAGTCATATAACGGTCGTGCCCATGAAGAAGCAGCGAAGTATGGCATCGACATCCGTTCAGTCGACTCATGGTATGACGAGCCGAAATTTATCAATTGGTGGGCAGAGGCGATCAAAGAGACGTTCGCGAACTTGCCTGTACCGGCTGAAAAAGCATGTCTCATCGTATCAGCACATAGTCTTCCTGAAAAGATCTTGGCTGGGGGCGACCCGTATCCAGATCAATTGAAGGAGACGGCAGATAAGATTGCTCAGGCGACAGGTGTACCAAACGTTGAGGTCGGTTGGCAGTCAGAAGGAAACACACCGGATCCATGGATTGGACCGGACGTGCAAGATTTGACGGCTGAACTTTATGAAAAACATGGCTACGAAGCGTTCGTCTACACGCCGGTTGGCTTTGTCGCAGACCATCTCGAAGTACTGTTCGACAACGATGTCGAGTGTAAAGTCGTCTGTGACCGCCTCGGTGTCCACTACGCACGTCCAGCTATGCCAAATGCAGAGCGAAGCTTCATCGAAGCCATCGCGGATCGAATGGAAAGCGTGATCGTGCATCATGCGTAATTTTACGATTGTCGGTGGTGGGATTACAGGTCTCACCGCCGCTTTTTATGCGGAGCGTTATTTGCCGGAAGACGTATCAATCACATTGCTCGAGGCGACAGACCGTCTCGGTGGAAAGATTGACACGTATGAGACGGGCGAGTTTGCGGTTGAACGCGGACCAGATTCGTACGTTTTTCGAAAGACAGCCATGACAGAATTGATTGAAGATGTCGGTTTGGGTGACGAACTCGTTCGAAACGGCGTCGGACAGGCTTACGTTCTCCATCATGATGGACTCCATCCAATTCCAAAGCAGACAGTGATGGGAATTCCGCTTGATGTCAACGCGTTTCGTGAGACGACGTTGCTCTCGGCAGAAGAGCACGAAAACTTGAAACAGATGTTACTGACACCACCTGATGTAGAAGCGCCAGATTCGGACGTCTCACTTGGTCTTTACCTTCGTGAACGTGTCGGAGACCCGATTGTCGACCGCTTGATCGAACCGTTGCTCTCTGGTATCTACGCCGGGGACATCGATCAGATGAGTGCGATGTCGACATTCCCACAGTTCATCGAGGGAGAAAAGAAATACGGGAACTTGTATGAAGGGATGCGTCATCTACGTCCCGAACAACGGGTCGCGGAAGTCGGGGCGAAAAAAGTAGGACAGTTTGCCTCATTAAAACGAGGACTCAAATCACTTACGGATCGTCTGGCTGAACGATTAGAACGGACGGAGGTCGTATTGAACTGTTCCGTCGAGCAAGTGTCCGAGCGTGAGGATGGGTATCGGTTATTTACGAATCGTGGAGATATCGACACGGATCATCTCGTATTGACGGTCCCACCACGCCTCATTCGTCAGTTCCTCCCGAAAGTCGACAGTGACTTCTTGGCGGATATGAAACCACATGCGACAGCGACTTGCTCACTTGTCTTTAAAGAAGACGATATCGAGCTCCCATTCGTTGGGACAGGATTTGTGACGAGTCAGGAAGCAGACGTGACGATAACGGCTTGTACGTTCATCGACCAAAAATGGCCACATGCCGTGCCGGAAGGATATCACGTCCTCCGCGTCTTTTTAGGTCGTCCGGGGGCAGATGATATCGTGGAAGCGTCCGATGAAGAAATTATCGAGACAGCGCTACATGATCTTCGAGGTCTCATGCAAATTCACCGTAATCCGATTCAGACAGTCGTCAGTCGACTTCGTGACGGACTGCCGCCATATGCCGTCTTTCATGCGGACCGCGTCAAAGCGCTCCGTGCCGAGATGAGCCGGGTATATCCTGGAGTCATTCTGGCGGGAATCGCCTATGACGGAATCGGGATGCCGGACTGTGTGAAGAGTGTGCGGGAACAAGTGAAGGCATTGAGTGAAAATAATTGAGATTTGATGAAGGGAGGGTTCGGATTGTTCTGAATCCCTCTCTTTTTGTTATAGTTAGAAGCGAAAGAGAAAAAGGAGTGATGGAAGATGGCAACGTATAAACTTTTTGTATCAGACATGGACGGTACGATTTTGCACAACCACACCAAAATTGCGAACGAGACGGCAGAAATCGTTCGTGAAGCAGAGGCAGCAGGCATTCGATTCGCAATTGCGACGGGGCGCAACTATGTGAATGCGAAACAAATCCTAGATGAGGTCGGTCTTTCTTGCCCAATCGTATCGTCGAATGGGGGACGTGTGCTCGACACATCAGGAGAAGTCCTTCATGAGATCGACTTGACGATTGAAGAGGCACTTCAGGTCATTAAAGTCCTTCATCAAGATCATAAGTATGCGGACGTCTTTTACGAGATGTACACGGAAGCTGGACTTGTGGCGAGCCGTGGTGACTTGATTGAAGCATCGATGAAAAACTTGAAAGCGAATGGTGACGACCGCTCGCTCGAGATGTATGAATTCTTTAAGAATCGCTATTACGTCAATGAAGACGTCAAGATTGTCGACGATATCGAGAGCTTCATTCGTGAGGAAGCGGGGCGTGTCTATAAGTTCATCGCGTTCTCAAGCCATCTCGAGAAAATGACGGCGCTTTGGAAAGAAATCGAAGCACAAGTCGAAGGTGTCTACGTCACATCTTCAGGTAATGACAACATTGAAGTGATGGCACACGGCGCAGATAAAGGGAACGGTGTGACGAAGCTCGCTGAACATTATGGCATCGACTTATCAGAAGTCGTCGTGATCGGCGATAACTTAAATGATGTACCGATGTTCAAAGTGGCCGGAAAAGGGATTGCGATGGGGAACAGCCATGAGGACTTGATTGCTATCAGCGACCACGTCACAGAGCGTCACGACGAGTATGGGGTGGCGAACGCCTTGAAACGAGTGATGACAGGCGAGTGGAAGTAAAAGATTTGTCGAGTCATCGTCTCGTCTCGTATAATACGAGTAACGAACATCCGACTAGGAGGAAATAGACTGTGAAATTTATTTTTAATCCAGATATCCGCGACCCGAAGCTTAACTTGGCGGTCGAAGAGTATATCTTAAAACATTTAAACGTAGACCATGAAGACTACTTCTTGTTTTATATCAACGGTCCATCGATTATCATCGGGAAAAACCAAAACACATCTGAAGAGGTCAACTTGAAGTACATCGAAGAGAATGGCATCGATGTCGTACGTCGCCTCTCTGGTGGCGGTGCCGTCTATCACGATGAAGGAAACTTGAACTTCAGCTTCATCACAAAAGACGATGGCAACTCGTTCAATAACTATAAGAAGTTCACGCAACCGATTGTGGATGCGTTACGTAACCTCGGTGTCGAGGCGGAGCTAACAGGCCGTAACGATATTCAGGTCGGTGAACGTAAAATCAGCGGGAACGCCCAATTCACGACGCGCGGACGCATGTTCAGCCACGGGACGCTCATGTTCAACTCGAATATTGAAGAAGTCGTCAACTCGCTCAACGTCTCGGAAGAGAAAATGCGTTCAAAAGGAATCAAGTCGGTCCGTAGCCGTGTGGCGAACATCACTGAATTTTTAGAGCGTGAGATGGAGATGGAACATTTCGTCGAAGCGTTGCTCCATTCGATTTACGATGGAGAGCAGCCAGAGCGTTACGTGCTTCGTGACGAGGATTGGGAAATTGTCCACGATATTTCGAAAGAGCGTTATGCGAACTGGGACTGGAACTTCGGGAAATCGCCGAAGTTTGATGTCGAGTCAAAACGTCGCTTCCCAATCGGGACGATCGATGTCCGCTTGAACGTCAACAAAGGAACAATCACTGAGGCGAAGATTTACGGTGATTTCTTCGGTGTCGGTGACATCCAAGATGTCGAGCAGGCGCTCGTCGGGACTCGTTTCGAACGTGCGGCCATCCGCGAGCAATTGATGCAACTCGATCTGAAGCACTACTTCGGAAATGTTGAGCTCGAGGAATTGGTTGATTTGATTAGTTAAAAGTAAAAAGGTGTTTCGGGATGAATTTCCGAAACACCTTTTTGATGTGATTCAAGAAAGGTTAACTTATTTCTGCTTTAAGGATGTCTAGGTTTCTCTCATAAAAATCTATATTTTTTTCAAGTCCTCTACGGTTACACCACCCAATACTGTTAAAAGCATCAGTAAATCGATAAAACGGAAGAACGCGATCGAGATCGATCAATGGTCGAATACTTGTGTAACCTTCTTGATAGGCTTCGTATAACTGTAAGTCATGACTCAGATAGTCCCGATAAATCTTAGTGAAATCGACTTCTGTTGAACCAAAACGAACGGTTTCAAAGTCAATCAAACTTGAGACTTCAGATGATGTGACGAGGATATTACCTGGTCTAAAATCCATATGTATAAAACTAGGTCCATCAGGTTCCGGGAGCTGCAGTTTCATTTTTTCAAAAGTATGAATGGCTTTGTTATATAATGATTCCTCCAACAAAGGCTTTGCATCTGTCGCAAAACTATAAAATTGACGATTTAGAAATTGCGGCCACTCTTGAAAAACATTTTCGATATATGTGATTTTTTGATTAGTTGGTGGTGGAATGGAATGCATCTTAGCGTGCACTTCTCCCACCTGAAAAGCGATTGTGGTCGATGAATCTACGGAAAGTTGTACACCGGTTGATTCTTTCAAGAGCAGGGCACCGCTTGAATGTTCATCACCGGTCCAAAAGTCTAGCAATGTCGGAATTGGAATGTGAGCTTTTAAAAGTCGGTAAGCTTCAAGTTCACGAAATAATTTCACTTTCGAGAATGGGATTTTGATATAGACAGTCTCACCATTAGCTTGCACACACCGATAAACAGTTGAACTAAATGAATTTTCAACAGGAGCGGAATGTTGAATGTCCAAATCAAAAATATGGATAAGTTTTTCGAGCAATGTTCTCCCCCCTCAACACAAAAATCTATACATCTGACTAAAATACTTCACTCCAAAGTATAGCACCGGATTGTAGATGTTTGGCAGTTTCGTGAACGTTGATGCTACGGATTGCACCTAGAAAAAATAAGGCGTATCATAATTTATGCAAACGCTTTCGTAGAGGCTGATCAAAATAGGAGGAGTAACGATGTATCGAAAGCTCAATGAATGGATGGATCCAAGTCGGATGTGGGTGACGGAACAAGCGACGTTTGAACGGGCTGTCATGGCGGTAGGACTAGAGTTGGAACGTAAAGAGATTGTCGATTCTTCATTTACACGAGTGATCCTGGATCAAGAAGCGATTATTCCGTCCGGAGTGAGTGACGTGGCCGAGCCGGTGGCTGTTATTGATATCCCAATCTCTATTTCAAAACGAGATGGCATCTCCCTCCTTCACCTGTTGAATCCATGCGAGGTGAAGACGATCACCGGTGAAACGATTTACGCGAAAGCCATCTTATTGATTACAGCTACGACGGAACCGAAAAAGCAGGCGTATCATAAATTGATCGATGATTTACTCATGGATGATGAGGCACTCCAAGCGCTCGTTCACGTGCAAAGCCGAACGGGATTATATCACTTACAAACGAACTTTTTGGAAGCGTTTTCTTATTGAAACATTTCATGTACAATAGAAGTAATTGAAAAGAGCGCGGACAACGTGCTCTTTTTTATGGCTCAAAAGTGAATCATCATTCATTTAAAGGGGGATTACCATGGCAAACTTAGTCAAGTCACTACAAGAAGTGGTGGCCGCTCACCCGCAAAAAGCCGCGTATGTGTTTGGGGAAGACACGGTGAGTTACGGACAGTTTTATGGGCAAGTCAAGGCGATGGCATCGACGCTTGAACAAAAAGGGATTGGACAAGGCGATCACGTCGCCCTTGTTCTCGGCAACAGCCCAGCGTTCTTGATCGCGTACTTCGCCGTGTTGTCACGTGGAGGGGTCGTCATTCCGATCAACCCTACATACACGCCTGATGAAATGGCCTACATTCTGCTTGATGGGGACGTCAAAGGGATTGTCGGATTGTCACCGCTCGTCGCGCAGGCAGAGGCGGCACTCTCGAAGTTGCCTCAGTTGAAACTTGTCATCTCTGTCCCGTATGCGGATGTACCGGCATTGAAGCGTGAAGGTGAAATTGAGTTTATCCCATTCGCGGAAGCGTTCGCAGAAGCGGAAGGGACGTTCATTGAAGTGGACGAGGAAGAGGTCGCCGTCATTCTCTATACGAGTGGGACGACTGGAAAACCGAAAGGTGCTCTATTGACCCACCGCAACTTGTTCTCGAATGCGCATTCGATTGGAGAGTATTTGGACATCACACCGGAAGACAAGGCGTTGGCGGCATTACCGATGTTCCACGTATTCTGTTTGACGGTCATCGTCAACGCGCCACTCCTTCGTGGGGCGACAATCGTCATCTTACCGAAGTTCTCACCACAAGATGTATTCGACTTGGTGCCAAAGCATCGTGTGACGTTCTTTGCAGGAGTACCGACGATGTACAACTTCTTGCTGCAGACGGCGATGAAAGTACCGGCCTATACGTCTGCGTTGAAACATGTCCGTGTGTTCGTCTCGGGAGGGGCGAGCTTACCGGTCCAACTGCTCGAGTCGTTTGAGCAGATGTTCGAATGTAAGATTCTCGAAGGGTATGGTCTGTCTGAGGCGTCACCGGTCACTTGCTTCAACCCGCTTCACGGCGACCGAAAAGCGGGATCCATCGGACCTTCAATTGTTCATGTCGAAAACAAAGTCGTCGACGAGCTTGGGGAAGAAGTTAGCGTCGGTGAAGTTGGAGAGTTGATTGTACGTGGACCGAACGTGATGAAAGGGTATTACAAGTTACCGGAAGAGACGATGATGACGCTTCGCGACGGATGGCTCTATACAGGAGATTTGGCTCGACGTGACGAGGACGGCTATTTCTATATCGTCGACCGGAAAAAAGATATGGTCATCGTCGGAGGTTATAACGTATACCCTCGTGAGGTAGAAGAAGTTCTATATCAACATCCTGATATCGTGGAAGCAGCGGTGATTGGTGTGCCGGATGCGGAGCAAGGGGAAGCGGTGAAAGCGTTCGTCGTCACGAAACATGAAGACGTGACAAAAGAGGATATTCGTGCGTACACACAAACGAAGCTGGCGAAATATAAGCAACCGACTTATATTGAAATCATCGAAGAACTTCCGCGAAATACGACAGGTAAGATTTTACGAACCGTCTTGAAGAGCGAGGCATTCCAAAATAGTTGAGTAGAAAGGAGCGACTTCATGTCGTTCCCTTTTTTATCTTTTCATTTGACACTATTACGGGGTAGGGGTATATTGGTGGTGAGGTGATCAACATGGATGAATTTTTGCATGACCAACCACTCGTTCCGCGTGATGATGCTGAGCGGGAGGCACTCGGAAAGCGTCTCAAACGAATCGAGGGACAAGTCCGGGGGATTCAAAAGATGGTCGAGAACGACCGCTATTGTGTCGATATTTTGACACAGACGTCAGCCATTCAGGCCGCGCTGAAGCAAGTCGAGATGCAACTGTTAGAACGTCATATGCGCAAGTGTTTGGTTCACGCAAGTGAGACGGAAAACATGGAACCTTACATTGATGAATTGATGACGATTGTCAGCCGCATCAAAAAATAAGGAGGGATTTCATGAAAACCGTTGAGTTATCCATACAAGGAATGACCTGTGCGGCTTGTTCGGCACGAATTGAAAAAGTGTTGAACAAGATGGACGGTGTCGAAGCGACGGTTAACCTGCCGCTCGAGACGGCAACCATTCGTGTCGATGAAGGCATTACAGAAGAAGAACTGATCGCCCGAATCGAAAAAATCGGATACGGAGCTGAACCAAAAGTGGAGATGGCGCCACCGCATGACTTACGTCCATTACAGCGGAAAGTCATCATCTCTGCCTTGTTGTCGGCACCTTTACTCCTCGTCATGTTGACGCATATACCAGGACTCGGATTTCATGCACCATGGCTGATGAACCCATGGTGGCAACTCGCTCTGGCGACGCCCGTTCAGTTTTGGATTGGCGCACAGTTTTATCAAGGGGCCTATAAGAGCTTAAAGAGCGGTTCGGCGAACATGGATGTGCTCGTCGCGACGGGAACGTCGGCCGCATACTTTTACTCTGTTTTTGAAATGATTGTACACCCGATGAATCCGCATCTTTACTTCGAAACGAGTGCCGTCCTCATCACGCTCGTCTTGCTAGGGAAATGGTTAGAAGGACGAGCGAAAGAGAAGACGACCGATGCGTTAAAATCACTCTTATCGCTTCAGGCGAAAGAGGCAATCCTCTTTGTTGATGGAGAAGAACGGTCTGTCGCCGTTGAGCTCGTCAAAGTAGGTGACGTTCTCGTTGTGCGTCCAGGAGAAAAGATTCCGGTAGACGGACGCATCATCGAAGGAGAGACGGTCATCGATGAATCGATGTTGACCGGTGAATCGATTCCTGCCGAGAAAACGGTCGAGGCTGAAGTCGTCGGCGGTACGATCAACCAGTCCCACCGGATCCTCATGCGGGCAGAACGAGTCGGGAAAGAGACGATGCTCGCTCAAATCGTCCGTGTCGTCGAGCAGGCACAAACGGATAAGGCGCCGATTCAACGGCAGGCCGACCGTATATCTGGCGTGTTCGTGCCAATCGTCGTAGCCATAAGTGCCGTCACATTTGCCGTCTGGGCATTTCTTTTAAATGATATCGATACGGCCATTCGCGCATCGATCGCAGTACTTGTCATCGCTTGTCCGTGTGCCCTCGGATTGGCAACACCGACATCGATCATGGTCGGAACGGGACGAGCGGCAGAGCAAGGTGTATTGTTCAAAGGTGGCGGGCAACTTGAATCACTCAATGAAGCAAACATCGTCGTTTTTGACAAAACAGGAACATTGACGAACGGAACACCGGAAGTGGTAGAAACGTTCGGAGATGAAGCGGCGCTCCGCCGTGCCGTTATGGCAGAACGCCAATCGACGCATCCTTTGGCAGCTGCCATCGGTCGAGAACAAGGTGATGGTATCGTGACGAAAGTGGAAGAGTTGGCCGGACGAGGAGTCAAAGCGGTCGTTGATGGGAAAGAACTTGTCATCGGGTCTGTTCGAATGATGGAAGAGCTCGGATATAACTTGCCAGATTGGTCGATGCGGGCGATGACCCCGGTCTATGTCGCAGATGAGAGCGGGATTGTCGCGGCGTTCGGGTTGCAGGATCAATTGAAATCGAAAAGCCGTGACGTCGTGCAAGCACTTAGCCAAACACGTGACGTGTACGTGTTGACGGGTGACCGAAAAGAAGTCGCCTATGCGATTGCCGACGAACTTGGCCTTCCCCATCATCAAGTCATTGCCGAAGTCCTTCCGGTCGAAAAGGCAGACCAGATTGAACGCTTGAAGCAATCAGGTCGTGTCGCTATGGTAGGGGATGGGATGAACGACGCCCCCGCCCTTGCGGTCGCGGACGTCGGGATTGCATTCGGTAGTGGTACTGATGTCGCGCTCGAGGCGGCAGATGTTACAATTGTAGGGCAAGACATTGAAGGCGTGAGTCGAGCGATGAATATGAGCCGTTTGACGATGAAAAATATTCGTCAAAACTTGTTCTGGGCGCTCGCTTATAACAGTCTTGGCATACCGGTCGCTGCAGCGGGGTTACTTGCCCCATGGATTGCCGGTGCGGCGATGGCGTTCAGTTCGGTGTCTGTCGTCTTGAACGCATTACGATTGAAAACACAAGGAGGATCATCAACATGAAAGAAACAACATTGACAGTAGAAGGTATGACATGTAATCACTGCAAAGCTGCCGTTGAGGGAGCATTGAATGAATTGAAAGGTGTCGAATCAGCAACCGTATCGCTCCAAGAGCATCGGGTCGACGTGATTCACGAAGATTCTGTCTCACGCGAGGCAATGGTCGAAGCAGTCGAAGAACAAGGATACGACGTAAAGGCATAACGATGAGGGGTCCCGAGTAAAATCGGGACTTTTTTTGTTGTATTCAATGCACAGGATCTATGCTATATTTAAGGTGATAATGAGAATCGGTATCAACAGGAGGCGGACATCATGGAAATCATCATGATCAGTGGAGTGTTGGCGTTGATTAGTGGGGGCACAGCGTTTTTGACTCAACAGCTACGAACAAATTCAGTACGTTGAAGAAGGTGCGATTTCGTTACCTTCTTTTTTTTGACTCTAAACCTTTCCCATCATTTCACGACAATTGTTTGATATGATGAGAAAAAACGTGTTGAGGTGACTTGAATGTATACAATCTACTTAGTCGACGATGAAGCAAACTTGAATAAAATGCTCGTCACGTATCTAGAACAGGAAGGGTACAACGTTCGCTCATTCGCGGACGGGACATCCGCGCAAGAAGCCATCCCGGATCAGCCAGACTTATGGGTGCTCGACATCATGCTGCCGGACTTAGATGGTTTTCAATTGCTGAAACAAATCAAGGCAGTCAATGCCAATACACCGACCATCTTCATTTCAGCCCGAGACGAGGACATCGACAAGATCATAGGTCTTGAGATGGGATCAGATGACTACATTGCGAAACCTTTCCTCCCGAGAGAACTTGTCATTCGCGTTAAGAAGTTGATTGACCGTGTCTATGGGTCGAAGTCGAATGAACATATCGAGTACGGGGAGTATACGATCTATCCGGACAAACGACTCATCAAACATGGGGATGAAGAGATTGATTTGACATCGAAAGAGTTTGATTTACTTCTTCTCTTCCTCGAACATCCTGGTTCGGCTTTATCACGTGAACAGATTCTTGAAGGGGTTTGGGGGAACGATTATTTCGGTTCGGACCGAGTCGTCGATGACTTGGTGCGTCGCGTTCGTAAGAAATTGCACCGACTCGAGCTCGAAACGCTTTACGGTATCGGCTACCGTCTCGTCAGACCATGATGAACGCCATCAAGCCGAAGCGTCTCATGTGGAAGATATGGGTGCTCATCTTGCTCATCATCGTGACCCTCGCGCTCATGATTTTGATTACGGTCCGCTCTTCCATCACCCAGTTCATCGATGAACAAGTATATGAGACGTTACGAGATGTAGACTATTATTTGGGCAATACGAACGAGTTGGAGAATTATCCGCAAAATCCAATCGAGTATGACCGACGTCAGCAAGAGTCACGTTCGGTCAACCAACTGATTTTTCTTCCGAACGGACGAATTATCTACGGATCGGCACCACTCGAATTGACGAACCGGATGTATCAGGAGGCGTTGAACCAAAGTGGTCAAGTCGAGCGATATCAGACGACGATTGACGGGGAAGACGTCTACTACATCATTCGTCAAAACGAATATGATGGTACAATCGTCTATCAAGCATCCTACGCTTGGGATGCGTACCGTCGTGAATTAGTCTCGACGTTGTATTGGCGCATTTCAATTCTGATTGGTGTCATCAGCCTCTTGTCACTCATCCCGGCACTGCTCATGTCTCGCCAGTTGACGAAACCGATCGTCGAGATGGAACGTGCGGTCGAGAAAATTTCGAATCGCCAATGGGAGACAGCACTTCCATTGGATCGTCAGGATGAGCTCGGACAACTGGCCCATTCAATCGATGCCATGCGCAAAGAATTGAAGGAACAGGATCTCGCCCAACAAGCGTTACTCCAAAACATCTCACATGATTTAAAAACGCCAATTATGGTCATCCGTGGATACGCTCAGTCGATCGGCGACGGGATCTATCCGACGGGAGACTTGAAGGGGTCTTCTGAAGTTATTGACGAAGAGGCATCTCGACTCGAAAAGAAAGTTGTCGACTTGCTGTATGTGACGAAGCTCGAATATTTCAAAGGACAAGAGATGAAACTTGAACCGATCAATTTGGATAAATTGATGGAACTCCTTGTCGCGCGCTTTAAACTGAGAGGACAGCTCGATTGGGAAATCAATGGAGAAGGCGGAGAGATGCTCGGGGACGGGGAACAAATTCGGGTCGCATTCGAGAACGTTCTCGACAATGCGCTTCGTTATGCGGAGACATGTATCCGCATTGACTTGAACCGAGACGAATCCGGCGTGGAAATCATTATCTTTAATGATGGACCACCCGTTGACGAGAGCCTCGATTTATTCCATCAGTTCTCTCGTGGCAAACAAGGGAAGTTCGGACTCGGATTATTTATCGTCCAACGGATTGTGACACTTCACACAGGGGAAGTCTCCCTTCGAAATACAGGAGACGGAACTGCGGTGAGATTTTATTTTCCGCGACTCAAACCGAACCATGCTTTAAAATCTAACGCTTGATTTTGAAAACCAGCCAAGAAACGGCTGGTTTTTTTATGGGAAATGTCAAAAAGTCGATTTGCGGGGCGTGCAGAATCCTGGTATGAATGACATGTAAGTCATTACATACGTTATGGGGGATGAAAAGATGAGTAGATTGACCAATGAAACGAGAGCTTTAATTCCTGTATTTAACGAGTTTGGCGAAGCGGAGACACTCGTGTATCAACCGGAAGGTGTGATGCGAGTGAAAGGGTCACCCATCGACCTGTTAGAACATGCATGTTTGTACTATGGATCGAGCATCCAAGGCAGAATCGAAGCGGCGCGTCACGTCCTCGGTCCACATCGGAAGACGCCTGTCGTGATGGATTGGCACGCTGACGCGGTCTTCTTTCCGACGATTGCAAAGGAGAGCCCAGACTGTGCGTGGATCAATTTTCAGCACGTGACAGCCATCAAAAAAGACGGAAATCAGACACTCATTCAGTTTTTGACAGGTGAATCGGTCAAGGTTCACGTATCCGACCATACGGTGGCAAGGCAAAAACAACGATCAATCGAATTATCATACGCATTTCAAAAACGTTTCCATGACAGCACATTGCAACACGCTTAAGGATTGAATTCAATACGAAACCCCTCTATGATGAAGAAGAGATATCATATGTGTATTTGCACATCTTCCGAAAGTGAGGGGTTTTTATGTTTTTTGAAAAAATGATTGAGCGAGGGAAACTGGTCATCGTGTTCCTTCTCGTCGCAATCGTCGTAGGTGTGCTGACGTTCTTCCAGCTCCCTAAACGTGAGATTCCTGAAACGGGAATCAACATCGTACTCGTTCAAACACCATATCCTGGTGCGACTGCCGAAACGGTTGAACGTAGTGTGACTGGCGTGTTAGAAGAAGAACTACGTAGTCTAGAAGGAGTGGAGAACGTGACGTCGATTTCGGCTTCAGAGTTCTCAAACATTACGGTCGAGTATGCAGATGGGACTGACCAGGCAGAGTTTCAGGCGAACGTACGCCAAGCTTTGTCTGACGCGACACCAAAGCTGCCAGAAAATGCACTCGCACCGACAGTCAATGATTCGCTCGGTCAATTACCGGTCGCCTCTTACTTGTTGACAGCGGATGATCGTGAATCATTCGAAGATGTTCGTGCAGACATCGAGGAATTAGAATCGAACCTTCTGCGAACAGATGGTGTGACTGGAGTCACCATCAAAGGTCTACCGGAGCAAGAGTATGTCGTCTCACTCGACTCCGAAGAACTCAGTGCACGGCAGCTCGCCTTCCCTGACGTGTTGACAGCAATCAACGAAGAGTACAAAACGACACCGCTCGGTCGCCAATCGACCGATGAAGGCATCTATCAACTGGCGATCGACAACTTGACGAATGTGAACGACATGGAGCAAGTCATTGTCGGTTCATTTAACGGAGAGCCTGTCTTGTTAGAAGATGTCGGAACGGTTGAAGAGACAGCGAAAAGTGAGACGGACCTCGTTTCACTAGACGGAAAACCAGCCGTTTCCATCACTGTACCGATTGAGTCAGGTTTGGATATCCCGACGATGCAAGACCGTGTCAACGAGGTAGTGGAAGACGGTCTTGGAGATTTGGACGGTTTTGAGCTTGTTCCGTATTATGAACAGGCGAAGGCTGTCGATGCAATCTTCTCGTCGCTGACGCGTGAATTCATTATCGCCATCATCGCCGTCATCGCCGTGACAACGATTGGTCTCACGTTCTCTGGGTCAATCATCGTCAGTCTGGCAATCCCGTTATCATTCTTGATCGCGTTGATCCCGTTACAGTTCACCGGGGTCGACTTGAACCAAATCTCGATTATCGGAGCAATCATCGCCTTGGGGATTTTGGTCGATGACGCAATCGTCGTCAACGACAACATTTTGCGACGGTACCGTAGTGGGGATTCCGCGATGCTCGGAGCAGTGCGGGGAACGAAAGAAGTATGGGGCTCGATTGTCACGTCGACACTCGCTGTCGTCTTTGCCTTCCTTCCGCTCACGTTACTGTCTGGCGCGAACGGAAACTTCATTCGTGCCTTGCCGACGGTGCTTGCGCTCTCTGTTTTGGCCTCGATGGTCATCAGTTTGACGCTCGTGCCGATCGCACAGTATCGCTTGAACCGAAAAGAAGTGAAAGTATCGAAGCGTGAACCGGGTTGGCTCGGCGGACCACTCAATCGTCTCAGTAACTTCTATGCCGACCGTCTGTTACCGAGTGTCGCGAAACGTCCTTGGACGTTCGGGATTGTCGGTTTCGTCATCACGACAGCGTTATATGGCTTGATTCTTCTCACGCCGTTTGAGTTCTTCCCGGCGGCGAACCGTCCGGAAGTCGTGACAAGTGTGACGCTACCTGTACAGACGGATTTAGAAGAGACAGAAGCACGTCTTGAAGAAATCGAAGCAAGGTTCCAAGAAGAAGAAGGGGTCGTTGAAACATCAATCTTTGCAGGTAGTGGACTTCCTGGTCTATTCACGGGTGGACTCGATCAGTCCGGTGAAAACACAGGGCAAGTCGTCGTTCGTGTCGATAATGAATCAATCGATGCCATCGAGTTGATTGATCAATACACGAATGAGTTGCGTGAGGCATATCCTGATGCAGAAATCTTCTTAGATACGCAACAACAAGGACCACCGGCATCGGCTCCTGTCGAATTCACGATGCGTAGCGAAACGATTGATCAGCTCGTCGCTGCACGTGACCAAGTGAAGGCCGACTTGGAAGAAATCGATGGCGCCATCGTCCTCGATAACATCAAAGAGCCGTTCCAAACGCTCACATACGAACTAAATCGTGAGGAGATGGCCCAAGCGGGTGTCACAGCGAAAGCCATCAGTGATCAAATCCGACTCGTCACAGACGGGATTCCAATCGGCACGTTCGATGACGGTGTGGAACAGCGTGACGTGAAGATTGTCATCGATGCGGAAGCGAACCGTGAGGCACTTGCGCTTGATGACATTTTAATCCCGGTCGAAACGGAAGCCGGTCCACCTGTTGCGCCACTTAGCACGTTCGTGACAGAAACGACGACTGAGCAAATTCAACAAATTCCTCGCGAGAACGGAGAACGTTCGGTCACACTCCAAATTTATGCGAGTGAAGGCATGGATGAAGATGCGTTCAAGCAAGATGTCGAGCAAGTGTTGGATGACGCGAAGTCTGGGTTAGAGGATGAAGGAATCACGTTCGACCAGTCCGGAGCGAGTGATACGCAGAATGAGTTCTTCTTAGAGCTTGCGACATTGTTCGTCGTCGTCTTGTTCTTGATTTACTTGATCATCGCGTTCCAGTTCAACTCATTGTCATTACCACTTCTCGTATTGTTCACAATTTATCTCGCAATCGCTGGAGCGGTCGTCGGGTTGTTCGTGACACAGACGCCGTTCAGTTTCATGGCATCGATGGGGATGGTATCGCTTGCGGGAATCGTCGTCCGGAACGCAGTCGTCCTGTTCGAGTTTATCGAACAGCGCATTCGTGAAGGCTTACCGGTCACGACCGCCGTGTACGAAGCCGGACGTGCTCGGATTCGTCCGATTCTCTTGACAGCACTTACCGCAGTCGTTGCCCTCCTACCGGTTGCACTTGGAGAAGACCCGCTCTTCAAACCGCTTGCGATTGGAATTGTATCGGGTATTCTATTCTCGACTGTGTTGACTCTCGTGCTTGTCCCGGCATACTACCTGATTTTGGCGAAACGCCGTCACAAGGACAAACCGTTTACAGAATGATTCAGCTTGAAGATGTGATGCCGTATGGTGTCACATCTTTTTTTGAACCATTTGTCACATGTTTTGGGTGATGTTGTATGGGTATAATTAGAAGAGAGGTTTTGAACAGTATGGGAGGGAATTGAAGATGAACGATTCATATACTTGGCTTAATCGCCGTAAAGTACGACCCGCATACAGTGTGACGGGGAGCCGTTCTTGGTCGAGTGAGCGTGTCGTTCGACCAGACCGTGCGCGTGGGAAGATGGTACGCGACGTGAAACGTGTACGTCGTCCATATGTAGACGAATACGGCAATCGTCGTTGGACGACGGGACGTGTCGTCGTCACGGATGCGTCACGTAAGGCACGGGCGCATGGACATGGCGATACAGCCGTACAGTTAGAGTTCTCGACACCAACACCGTATGAGCGTGTGAAAGAGATGATCCCGACGAAGCGCGTTCTCGTTCCGGTTGTGGCCGGACTTGCCGTTGTCGGTGGGATTGCTGGTGTCGCATATGCACTCCGTAAAAAGAAACGAAATAAGAAGAATTAAAAAAAATCGCCGAATTTTTCGGCGATTTTTTTATTTGAAGCGTTCAGCGAGGATACGCTCGAGTTCACGTTGCCCGAGTTCACGCATTTCTTCCTCGTTTTCTTCGTCGTATGCATCGTCCGTGAAGCGTCCGACAAATTCGACTTTGCCGTTTCCAAGTTCACGGAACACTAAGTTTTTGCGATCGTTGTAAAAGACGACACGGTACTCACGACCATTTTCATGATCGTAGTTGAAGACGCCTTTGATGTGATCCATGTTCTTCTCTTCCGGTTGATCCTCATCATCGTCCTCATCTTCTTCTGCTTCAGCAGCTTCGTTAGCTTCATCAAGCGCGTCGGCGAGGACTACCGTTTCTTCTTTTTCTTCTGTCTCCTCTTCTTCAGATGAGACGACTTCTTTTTTTTCTTCTTCTGTCATGTGAAACGACCTCCTTTACTTACTTTCCTATCATACCCACTTTTTATAGTTGTGACTACTCAAAATGATGCGAGCAAACACGGACGACATTCGAAGAGGACATGATCAGTCGCTGGAAGAGCTGACGTTTGATCGATTCTGGCGCATCGACTGTCTTGAGCGCTTGCTCCATGCATCCGAGCCAATGTCCGGCATGTGTCTCAGAAATCGGATGTTCATGATGAATCATCGCTAAATTTCCACCACCGCGACGTTCCGAATACAACTTCGGACCACCGAGCAATTGGGTCAAAAATTCGAATTGGTGTTGCTTCACCCGCTCTTTGTCTTCCGGAAACAGCGGAAGTAGAATTGGGTCGGCATAGACGAGGTCATAAAACGCGTCAACGAGTTGTTGAACGCCGCTTTCGCCTCCAAATTGTTCATAGGCACTCACATTCATTCCCCCTCATATGTTCAGTCTAATCGATTTCGAACCAAAATGGGAATGATGCAAGCTGTGACTTTTTTGACTAGGGTAAAGAGGAGGTTTCCCTCTACAAATAAGAGCAGATGGTTCATAATGAAAGAAAAAAGGGAAGGAGTGTTCGCTAAAATGACAGTAACCTTTCACGTCGGTCGATCGGGGACGGGGAAAAGTGAACGAATGATCGAACAGGTCATTCAGGAACTGAAACAAAACCCGAGCGGACCAACGATTTATATGATCGTGCCGGACCAAATGTCGTTTGAAATGGAGAAGAAGATGGCGACAGTGGACGACCTGCGCGGCTCGACAAGAATCCAAGTACTATCGATGCGCCGTCTTGCATTTTTGATGATGCGGGATGCGGGAGTGGCGACCGACCAATTTTTAGATCAGACGGGGACACATTTGTTATTGCGGAGAGTCGTCGAGATGAGCGAGGAACGATTGACCTTGTTTCGTCGAACGATGAACCAGTTCGGATTTTATGAAGAGTTGAACCAACTGATTTCGATGTTGAAGCGAGGACTTGTCGAACCTGAACATCTGTTGCGGTTGAGTGAACAAGCGCAACACCGTGCTTTGAAGTTACAGGACCTCTCCATCATCTATGAAGGATTTTTAAAGATGACTGAAGGTAAGTCACTACATGCGGAAGATTACTTCAACGTCCTGTTGCAACTGTTGCCCGAGACGGATTTGACGGGAGTCCGTGTTTACGTGGACGGATTTAATGAGTTCTCGGAGCAGGAATTAGCCGTCCTCGTCGGTCTTGCGGAAAAAGTCGACGTCGATGTGTTGCTGACGCTCGACCCTTCATCGATGTATCGTCCTGACCCATTGTTTGGACCGACGCAACGGACGCTCATGCGCTTCAAGGAACTCTTGTCGGAACGGCAACTTCAATCGGTCGACAAACCGTATGACACCATCTATCGCTATAAGCATCCAAGCCTTCGCTATTTAGAGGCGACGTTTGACCAGATGACGGCAGAGCCGTATACAGGGGCAGAGAACCGCGTCGATTTACATGCTGCCGTCGACAGGACTGTCGAGGTGGAGGCGGCCGTTCGAGAAGTCATCCGACTCACCCGTGAAGAAGGATATCGTTACCGGGATATCGCGCTCATTTCACGTTCACTCGAAGAGTATGGCGATTTGGCATCGCAGGCGTTACAAAAGATGGGACTTCCTTACTTCCTAGATGAACGGCAACCGATGCTTGACCATCCGCTCGTCGAATTGTTGAAAGCAACCATCGACATCGCCTTGCGTAGCTATCGGGAGGAAGCGGTCTTCCGGGCATTGAAGACGGAACTCGTCGTCCTCGACCCGACACATCGACGCACGTCCGTTGACCGTCTCGAAGCGTTCGTCATTGAGCGCGGAATCAAACACTATCATTGGCACGATGCATGGCAATTGCGTCGTCGTACAGGGGAAGAAGCGCGACTGACGAGTGAAGAGCTAGACGTCGAAGCGGAGTTGAATCGATACCGGGAACGCGTCATCGAAACGTTCGATCCGTTGTTAGCGGATTTGAAGCAGGCGAAGACGATGCAAGCCTACACACATGCCATGTATGCCTTTTTGGAGCGGATTGGTGTATCCGACTGTCTGACCCATTGGCGTGACGAGGCGATTGAAGAAGCGCAGTTGCTCGAAGCCCGTGAGCATACGCAAGTATGGGACGCGGTCTTACATTTGCTCGAACAGTTGGAGGCGGCAGCTCCGGAAGAGACGTTGTCGACGGAACTGTTTCTCCAGATGATGGACACTGGGCTAGACAGTCTACGTTATGCGCTCATCCCACCTTCACTCGATCAGTTGACGGTGACGGACTATGTCCGTGGTCGATTGATTGATAAAAAAGTGGTGTTCTTGCTCGGGGCAAATGAAGATCAAATCCCTCTCGTCACGACACAGTCCAAACTGTTGACCGATCACGACTTGGACTTCATGCATGAGAACGGGTTGCGTGCCGGAAAAGCGACCGAGCACTTGTTCGATGATGAAACGTATTACTTATATAAAGCAGTGACGGCACCGAGTGAGCGTCTCTATATTAGCTACGCCCTCGTCGACAGAACCGGTAAGGCGGTTCAACCGGCACGTTTTATCGCTGATTTGAAGGCGCGTCTCCATAAAAACATCATCAAGACACACTTTGCTGAAGCAGGAGAGCACCGACCACGTGACCAATTCGCCTTTTTGACGAACGTGAACCAGACGGCAGCGGTCACGGCTCTTGAACTGCAACGATTGAGTCGTCATTATCCGATTCAAGATATGTGGTTCGCCGTCTATAACGAACTGTTAAAACATCCGGACGGTCGTGAACGTTTGCAGTTGTTGACGAGCGCCCTGTTCTATCAAAATATCCCGAAATCACTAGACGACGATGTGGCTAAATCTCTTTATACACCGTCAATTCGGGCGAGTGTCTCGCGACTTGAGACGTTCCAAGCATGTCCGTTCAAACATTTTGCGAGTTATGGCTTGCGTCTGAAAGAACGCCGATTGTATCGACTCGAGGCACCGGATATCGGAAATTTGTATCACCGAACGATTGAACATATGTCACAAACGGTGAAGATGGACGGAAAAGAATGGCGGGACGTGGCGCCTGATGAATGTGTGAACTTAGCGGAACAGGCAGTAGAACTCGTGACGCCTGAAATCCAACATGCCATTCTGATGAGTTCAAATCGTTACGCCTATTTAAAGAAAAAGTTGACGGACGTCGTCAGCAAGACGGCAGAAGTATTGATTGAACAGTCGAAACGGGACGGATTTGACCCGAAAGCGTTTGAACTCGCGTTCGGGAGTGGGCAGTTCCCACCTGTCTCGTTCACGTTATCGAATGGAGCCACGTGTGAGCTCATCGGCCGCATCGACCGTGTCGACACGGCGATGGTCCACGATCAGCTGTACGTTCGTATCGTCGATTATAAGTCGAGCAAACGTGAAGTCGACTTCGCTGAAATTTACTATGGTCTTGCCATGCAGATGCTCATCTACTTGAAAGTATTGATTGAACAGGCGGAGGTATGGACGAAAGAGAATGTAGCGCCGGCTGCGGCACTGTATTTCCACGTTCATCGCCCACTCGTCCCACCGGCAGGTTCTGAGGAAGAGACGCGACAGAAAGTATTGGAGTCGTATCAGATGCAAGGGTTGTTGGTCGACGATCCGGAAATTTTGGAGATGATGGACCGCTCTGCGAAAGGGTCTTCGAAAAAATCAATCGTCATCCCGGTCAAATATAAAAAAGATGGCACACCTGATTCGAATACACTGAAGAAGATTGTCACACCACCTCAGCTCGAACAATTGATGGACCATGCGTTTGGCGTCGTCAAATCGAGTGCCGAAGAGATGTATGAAGGAAAAATTGACGTAGAACCTTACGAATATAAAGAGCGCCGCCCGTGTCAGACGTGTCCGTACCAAAGTGTCTGCCATTTTGACGAGGCACTCGCGAATGAACCACGCAAATTGAAAAAGTTAGAGAAAGAAGATGTATTTCAGGAGTTAGGAGGGGATGACCGTGAAATGGACGAATGATCAATTCGCCGCAATTGAAGCGAGGGGAAGTCACGTACTCGTCTCGGCTGCGGCCGGTTCAGGAAAGACAGCAGTTCTCGTTGAACGGTTGTCTAGCCGATTGCTGGACGAAGCGGATGCGTTGACGGCAGACCGTATGCTCGTCGTCACGTTTACGAACGCGGCAGCTGCAGAAATGAAGCGACGCATCGCAAAGGCGCTCGAAGAGGCGTTGCGCGACGACCCGACGAATGAGTACGTCCGAAAACAACGACAAATGTTGAATCGGGCTCTCATTACAACCATCCACTCGTTTTGCTTAGAAGTGATTCGCGAGAATTACTATTTGTTAGACTTAGACCCGGCATTCAAGATTGCGGAAGAACGTGACCTCGTGCTCTTACAAGATGATGTGTTAGAAGAGGTGCTTGAAGAGGAGTACGGAAAGCAAGATACGGATTTCTTCGCCCTTGTCGATGCCTATACGTCAGACCGTGGCGATAGCGAAATCGAAGACCTTATTCTTGGTCTTTATCATTATGCTCGTACACTCCCAGACCCTGACGCCTATTTGGACAAACTCATTTCGATGTATTCGTTCGGCGATGACCCGGATCATGAAGCCATCCTCATCGAGTTCGGTCACATGCTGTGGCAGGACATTGAGAAAGCGGTGCGTGATCTTCGGAAGCTCGAGGCGGAACTTCGGGTTGCAGGCTATGAACCGCAGTCGGAAAACATTCGTCAGGCGATTTTCCCGTTTGAACAGTTAGAAGGGGAAGAAATTGTCTGGAGTGAACTTGAAACGGCTGCACGTGCGATGAAGTTTGGGACGATGAAAGCCGTCCCTAAAAAAGAGGAGCATCAAATTTATCATGAGGTGCTCAAACCGGCGTACGATCAAGCGAAGAAGAAGTTGACGGCAGCTGCTGAACGGGCACGTATCAGTGGGGCGGATCTATTAGAGAGCGTCTCGATGCAACAACCTCTCGTCAAGACGCTCGTCCGAACGGTTCGTGCGTTCGGAACGGCGTATGAGCAAGCGAAACGTGACCGAGCCTTCGTCGACTTTAGCGACTTGGAACATTATGCGCTTGCCATTTTGCGGCAGGAGGATGGACCGTCTGACATCGCGGCTCTATACAAGGAACGTTTCGTCGAGGTACTGGTCGATGAGTATCAAGATACGAACGAAATTCAAGAGACAATCATCAACCTTGTCGCAAATGAACGAGAAGAGATTGGGAACTTGTTCATGGTTGGAGACATCAAGCAGTCGATTTATCGATTCCGTCATGCGGAGCCGGGTCTCTTCATCGATAAGGCGACGCGTTTCAAACAGGCGGACACGGGAAAACGAATTGATCTCTCTCAAAACTTCCGAAGTCGGGCAGAGGTGCTTCATGGCATCAATGACTTGTTCGTCCAGCTCATGGATGAAGAGGTCGGAGAAATCGCTTATGATGAGGCCGCTCAACTCGTGCCGGGTCGTGAATATGAACCGATTCCAGCGCATCCCGAATTCATGATTGTCGACGGGACAAGTCGTGAATTATCGAAACAGGAAGTCGAGGGACGAGCCATCGCAACCCGAATCCTAGAATTAGTATCTGGGGATGAACCGTTCAAAGTGACGGATGAAGTGACGGGCCAACTAAGAAACTGTGAGTACCGGGACATCGTGATTCTCGTCCGTTCGAAAAAAGGACGAGTTGAACAGTTGATGGACATTTTGACACAGTACAACATTCCGGCTTATACGGATTCAGATGGCGGCTATTTTCAAGCGACAGAGATTCGAATGATTCTTGCTCTCTTGAAAGTGATTGATAATCCCCTTCAGGACATCCCACTCGCCGGTGCGCTCCGTTCCCCGATGTTCCGATTTGATGATGGGGAATTGGCACGAATCCGACTCGAGTCCGAAGATTCTTTCTTTGAAGCTTTGAAAGCAAAAGCGGATGATGATGACGAGCTTGGCGTGAAGTGTGGAGATTTTCTCGATCGTCTTTCCCACTGGCGTACGTATGCACGCAACCATAGCTTGTCCGAATTGATTCAACAGCTGTTTAACGACACAGGGTTTTATGACTTCTCGGGTGGATTGCCTGGTGGGAAAGGGCGCCAGGAAAATTTAAAAGCACTTTATGACCGTGCCCTCTCTTATGAGCGAAGCGGCTATCGTGGACTGTATCGCTTCTTACGTGTCATGGACCGTTTACAAGATACAGGAGAAGATTTATCCGAGGCGCGTTCTCTCGGTGATGAGGAGAACGTTGTTCGCATCATGACTGTGCATAAGTCAAAAGGTCTTGAGTTCCCGGTGACGATTGTCGCCCAGCTCGGAAAACAGTTCAATACACTCGACCAGAAACAGCGTGTCATTTTCCATAAGCAATATGGGATTTCGCTCGATGCGATTGATGTCGTGACACGCACGAAATCGGAAACGTTCGTGAAAGAGATGATCCGACGAGATTTGGACGCAACGATGAAAGCCGAAGAGATGCGTGTCCTCTATGTCGCATTGACACGGGCAAAAGAGAAACTCATTCTCGTCGGCACGGTTGGAGATTCAGCTAAACAGCTCCAGCAATGGCTACAGGTCGGGCAATCTGGGGAATTGTTAGCGAGTGAGGCGAGACGAGAGGCGAAAACGTATTTGGACTGGATTGCACCAGCACTTTTACGTTTGCCGAGTGCCTCGACATTTATCGAGTCGTTTGGTTTCACGGTACCCGCTTCATTTTATGAATCGACTTCGTGGACGTACCGTTTGATTGGAGAAGATGATCTTGCAGAGATTGCGACACTTCAAGAAATGATGGCACAACTCCACCATGTGCAACGATTTGAAGCGATTGATTTTCCTATTCAAAATGAGGATGAGACGATTCGTGCCGTCCACAAAGCGTTAACTTATAGCTATCCAGCTCAGGATGCTGTACGCACAGCGGCGAAACAGACGGTGACGGAATTAAAACGGGCGATGCAACTGGAGCAAGCCGCCTTCGAAGACCCGGTTCGTCCAATCGATACACCTTATCGGGAGCCGAAATGGCGTCAAGTGAAACAGACCGGTGCCGAACGGGGGACTACGTTACATTTGATTTTCCAAATGGCTGATCCGAACCAACCGATTGTCGATCAAATCGATCAATGGGAGAGACACGGTATGCTGAGCCCGGTCGAGGCTGAGACGGCGCGTCTTGCCATTCCTGACGTCGAAGCATTTTTCCAGACCGACGTCGGGCAAGCGCTCGCCGACGCGCTTGAGCGCGGCACGGCGTGGCGAGAGCTTCCGTTCACCTATACCGTTCCGGCTGAACGAGTCAACCCGGATGGACAGTTTACGGATGAGGACGTCTTGATTCAAGGGATTATCGACTGTCTGTATTTCGACGGAACATCGTATGTCCTGTTGGATTATAAATCAGATGCCGTCGTCCATTTGTCCGAATCTCGTGAAGACGCACACGAGCGACTCCGTGAGCGATACGCGATTCAGTTGCAACTGTACCGAGAGGCCATTGAGACGATTTGGGAGATTCGTGTCGAACAGACGCTCATTTACTCACTTGATTTACAAGAAATCGTCACGGTAACAACTTCATAAAGGCTACACGTTGAGCGATGTCAGCTACATGACATCGTTCTTTTTGTTATGTGCATTTTCACATTCTAAATCGTTGACAAGTGAGTGGAGGAGGAGTAATTTATTTTATATAAGTAATTGTTCCATATAGAACAATACGAAACGGAACGATAAAAGGAGTGAACAAATATGACCGAGATGAGCGCAACAAGAGCGCGGGAGATGATGCAATCGTTTTGGCGCGTCCAGCGTGTGTTGATTCGTCTCATGCATCAGACGGCACAACAAAACGACCTTACCTTGCCACAGCTTCATGGACTGATGATGTTGAATGAACAAGGGGCGATCACTCAAAAAGAATTGGTTCGGCGTACAAGGATGCCGAAGAGCACCTTGAGTCAATCATTGGATGGACTTGTGGAAAGAGGGCTCATTCGTCGAGACATCAATCCGGACAATCGACGCGAAGTGGTATTGACGATCGATCAATCCGGCAAGCGATTGATTGAGGAGATTGAACAGCAGGAGGAAGGAACCGAACAACAGTTGAATCAAATCCTCGCTCGTTTAGATGAAGAGACGTATCGCCATATGATTGAAGCGCATCAACAGATTGCAGATGGGTTGAACGAAGGATTCACCGATTGTGAAGGAGGATGTCGTCATGATTAAGTTGTTAAAACGTTTGATTACTTATAAATGGGCCGTCCTTATGGTCTTGTTATTTGTGTTCGCCCAGTCGTTAGCAGATTTATTCTTACCGACATTAATGGCGGATATCATCGATAACGGGGTTGTGACAGGAGACACGGGCTACATTTGGCAAATGGGCGGCATCATGCTCGGTGTGACCGGGCTCGGGGCGCTTGCAGCGGTCGTCGCAAGTTTTTATTCATCGAAAGCGGCGATGGGATTCGGACGTGATTTACGAAGACGCGTGTTTAACCATGTCGAGCGTTTCTCGCTTGAAGAGTTCGATCGTGTCGGAACCGCCTCACTCATCACTCGGACGACGAACGACATCACGCAAGTCCAACAAGTCATCATCATGATGCTTCGAATGGTCGTCAGTGCACCGATCATGTTTGTCGGTGGTTTGATTATGGCGACGTCGAAAGATGCCACGTTGTCACTCGTCATCGTTGCCGCCATGCCTGTCCTCGTCATCTCGATCTTCCTCATTTTCTGGAAAGCGATGCCGCTCTTCAAGAAAGTGCAGAAACGATTAGATCGTTTGAATCTCGTCCTTCGAGAAAACTTGACAGGTATTCGAGTCATCCGGGCCTTCAATCGCGAAAAAGAAGAGCAAGTTCGTTTGACAGAGGCGAATGAACGATTGACGGACGTCTCGATTAAAGTCAACCAAATCATGGCGTTCCTTATGCCGGCCATGATGCTCGTCATGAACTTGACTGTCGTCGGCGTCATCTGGTTCGGAGGCATCCGAATCGATAACGGGGCGATGCAAATCGGGGATTTGATGGCGTTCATTCAATATGTCATGCAAATCATGTTCGCGCTCGTCATGGCTTCTGTCATGTTCATCATGATTCCGCGAGCGTCCGTATCAGCGAATCGTATCAATGAAGTTCTCGAAATGACGCCTTCACTAGTGGATGATGGTACGAAGACGGCCGACATGGAGCAAGGAACACTCGTATTTGACGATGTCACGTTCTTTTACCCTGGTGCCGAAGAGCCGGCATTATCACATGTCAGTTTTTCAGCAAACCCAGGAGAAGTCACGGCGGTGATCGGTGGAACAGGGTCTGGTAAGTCGACACTCGTCAATCTGATTCCGCGATTTTATGATGTGACGTCTGGCGAAATTCGCGTGAACGGGGTCGATGTTCAAGCCGTACCGCAAGAGGAGCTCCGTTCGAAAATCGGATTCGTTCCGCAAAAGGCGTTACTGTTCACCGGTACGATCGCAGAGAACATTCGATACGGGAAAGCCGATGCGACGACCGAAGAAGTCGAACATGCCGCGTCAATCGCACAGGCGAGCGACTTTATCGAGAAGATGTCAGATCGATATGAATCTGTGATTGAGCAAGGTGGCTCGAACGTATCTGGTGGACAAAAGCAACGTCTCTCCATCGCACGGGCACTCGTTCGAAAACCAGATCTATATGTATTCGACGACAGCTTTTCGGCACTCGATTTTAAGACGGATGCCGCGTTACGAAAGGCGTTGAAAGAAGAGATAAAAGATGCGACCGTATTGATCGTCGCGCAACGGGTGAGTACGATCATGGATGCCGATCGCATCATCGTGTTAGAAGAAGGAAGCGTGGCCGGAATCGGTACACACGATGAATTGTTTGCGACGAATGCGGTTTATCAAGAAATCGTGAAGTCGCAATTGTCTGAGGAGGAAATCGCATGAGTGAGAAACAAACAACGACGCGACAAACTCATGGCGGGCACGGTGGTCCAGGGGGTCCTGGCGGTGGAAACATGATGATGATGGGTGAGAAACCGAAGGAGTTCAAAGTCACGTTCCGTCGTCTGCTCGCCTATTTGAAACCACGGCGAAACACACTGATTGCGGTCTTCGTCGCAGCGATTTTAAGTACGGTCTTTATGATTGCCGGTCCAAAGATCATGGGGATTGCCATTACGGAACTCTTTGAAGGTGCCTATGCGAAATTCACAGGTGTACCAGGCGCAGAGATCGATTTTACGAGAATCGGACAAATCTTGTCGTTACTTGCAGGACTGTACGTTATCAGCAGTCTATTCAACTACGTGCAACAGTATTTAATGTCAGGCGTTGCGCAAAAGACGGTCTATGATTTGCGGGAAGACGTCAATAAAAAATTGGAAAGATTGCCGCTCAAATATTACGATGGTCGTTCGAATGGAGAGACGTTGAGCCGAGTGACGAACGACATCGATTTGATTGGGAGCACGCTTCAACAAAGTGTGACGTCATTTATTACCTCGATCGTCACGATTGTCGGAATTTTGATTATGATGCTGTCTATCAGTCCGCTGTTGACGGTCATCTCTCTCGTGTCTTTACCACTCACGATTTTTGCGATTCGTCCGATTTTAAAACGGTCACAACAATATTTTTCCGATCAACAACGTCATCTCGGACGATTGAACGGTCACGTGGAAGAAATGTATACCGGGCACGCGGTCGTCAAAGCGTTCGGTCGTGAAGAGACAGCTGTCCGTGAGTTTGATGAGGTGAATGAAGAACTTTATGATGCCGGACGTAAGGCGCAATTTATCTCTGGGATCATCATGCCGATGACGATGTTCATCGGAAACATCAGTTACGTGTTGATCAGTGTCGTCGGTGGGATTTTAGTCACACAACGAAGCATCTCGATCGGGGATATTCAGGCGTTTATCACGTATACGCGACAGTTCACCCAGCCGATTACGCAAACAGCGAACATCGCGAACATCGTCCAGTCGACGGTCGCTGCGGCAGAACGTGTTTTCGAGTTGTTAGACGAAGAGGAAGAAGTAAAAGAAGTAACGACTTATCGATTGGAGCGAGCGGAAGGGAATGTCGCATTCCGTCACGTCGACTTTGGATATGGAGAGAGTTTACTCATTCAAGATATGAACCTTGATGTGAAGACGGGACAAACCGTAGCCATCGTCGGTCCGACCGGTGCCGGGAAAACGACATTGATTAATCTGCTTATGCGTTTCTACGAGTTGAACGGCGGGGAGATATTAATCGATGGGAAAGACTCGCGTAAAATGTCGAGACAAGATTTGCGTCTTACGTTCGGGATGGTCTTACAGGATACGTGGCTCTTTAATGGGACAATCCGTGACAACATTGCTTACGGGAAAACCGGTGCGACAGAAGATGAAATTGTCAACGCGGCGAAGACAGCACATGCGGACTCGTTCATCCGGACGTTGCCAGACGGATATGACACCGTCTTAAATGAAGAAGCGAACAACATCTCGCAAGGTCAAAAACAATTACTGACAATCGCGCGAGCAGTTCTCGCCAATCCGCCGATTATGATTTTGGACGAAGCGACATCGAGTGTGGATACACGTACCGAGATTTTGATTCAACAGGCGATGAAGCGGTTGATGAAAGGACGAACAAGTTTCGTCATCGCTCACCGTCTATCGACCATCAAGGATGCGGATCTCATCTTAGTGATGGACCAAGGTCGCGTCATTGAACAAGGGACGCATGAATCGCTGCTTGTAGAGGGTGGTTTCTACGAAGATTTATATAATAGTCAGTTCGCTGAAAAAGAAGTTGTATAATGAAGAATATAGGTTTTGCGGTCAGATGATTCGGTAAAAGACGTACGAAGATGAGTTTCGTACGTCTTTTTATTTTGTGTAACAATTACAAATCCGTTAAAATAAAAAAATGGGATAAAAAATGGAGGAACGATTATGGTTAAAATCTTACTTGCGGAAGACGAAGAAGTATTACGCATGCTCGTTATGGATACATTAGAAGATGAAGGATACGATATCGATGAGGCACAAGATGGCGTAGAGGCCTATCGATTGATTGAAGAGAATGAATATGATTTGGTGATTGTGGACCATATGATGCCTGGCATGACAGGGCTTGAGGTCATTGAAAAAGTACGGAAGTTACCAGGGCGACAAGATACGAAAGTGATGATGTTGACAGCGAAAAGCCAACAATCTGATCGTGATTGCGCGAATGAGATTGGTGTCGACTACTTCATTTCAAAACCGTTCAGCCCACTTGAACTTGTCAAAATCATAGGAGGCATCGTGAAGTGAAAAGGTGGTTTAAACAAAAACTTGGGCGCGACATCATGGTCGTCCTCTATTCATTCCTCGTCCTCGCGTTGGTCGGATCGGTACTGACATATGTCTATATCGAGAATCGACTCGAAGCGAATGAGGCGAAGTTGCGTCAAGTGGACGAACGCGTCAATCGTTTGACGAACATGTGGGATGAGTGGCAAGCTGACCAATATGACACGCGTGGGTATCTCTTGTTTGGAGACATCGCGTCTCTCGAACGAGCGAGTGCGAATGAAGCGAAATTCCAACAAGAAATCAATTGGTTTAAAACGCAAGTTACTACTCGCCAAGGTGAATTGTTCGCCGAAGATTTGCAACAGTTCCATGACTTTTACTACGACGTCATCATTCCGGTGACGTATGAGTATGCGCAGGCACAGCTAGATGGTGAGGTTACGGAAACGTTTATCGATGCCGAAACGATTGCCGAGTTACCGACGGCACAGCGTTTAATTGATCAAGGTCTTGTCCAATTTAACCCAGAGCGTGGCATCGATATTTTAGGGCCGATTGATGAAGTGGAGTCGTCTCTTGAAAACTACCGTCAGTTGATGGCTGCTGAAAAAGAGAACGTCTATGCGGAATGGCGCCAAAACAATAACATTCTTCAATTCTTGTGGATTATGAGCATCGCCTCATTTGCCGCATTGATCTTGTTATTCGTCCAACCGTTCCTTCGTCGTCAAACACGCTTAATTTCAAAACTCTCGATTGCATCGAACCGTTTGTTGAAAGGTGAAATCGTCGACTTGAGCGATCAAATGAAGCGTGAAGACGAAATCGGGACGATGTCTCGCTCGTTCCACAAGATGGCCGAGACACTTCGCGACAATGAACGTCATTTGATTGAAAAGAACCATGAACTTCAAGCGCAACAAGAAGAATTGATTGCCCAACAAGAAGAGCTTCAGGCACAGCAGCAAGAGCTTGAAGAGATTCTCGAACAGACACAACAAAACGAACAACATCTCGCGTACCGAAACGAATTGACGGAGACGTTAGCGTCACGTGATTCGCTTACGGCTTATCCAGAGATTATCGAGAAACTCGTTACGATTACGGATTCGGAAGTCGGTGCCCTCGTTTTCGTCGATGAATCGGGTACGTACCGCGTGACGAGCCATGGTTTGAATGACACGTTGTCACGTCAATTGCTCGATAGTGAGAATTCTGTATTGACGCGAGCGATGACGTTGAAGACGACGGTGCATTCATCGAAACAAGTCGCAAGTGACCACCCTCTTCCGTACCCGTACTATATGTTCGAGACGGCGGTGCCGGTCCATGACCCGACGGATGACTCAATCATCGCGTTCATCTATCTGGTCCGTTATAAAGATCGTTTCACACAGACGCAGATGGGTGACATCATGTCGTTCGCTCGTCAGCTTTCACTCTCGCTCTTACGGATGCGTCTATTCGAAGAGATGAAACGGGAGAAAGGAAAGACGGAACGCATTCTTGACTCGATTCGGGAAGCGGTCGTCTATATCGAACATGCGACCGATGATGTGTTTGTGAACCGACCACTCTACGAGATGTTCCCAGAATTAAGTGATGTCAGTATGACAGACCTTGAAGAAGAGTCATGGGAAGAGTGGCGAAACCAGCTTGTTGAGACGGTTGATCAGGCCGAAGACTTTACGAAATATACGAATCGTTTGTTCACTGATGATTTCCCGCATGAAAGTGTCAGCTTCTCGATCCGTAAAGGTGAGATGAACTTGCAGATGTATGCGGAGCGGATTATCGTCGGCGGTCTATCGAAGGGGACGCTTCTCGTCTTCCGGGATATTACGAGTGAGACAGAGGCTGAAAGATTGAAGAGTGAATTCATCTCTACGATTTCTCATGAATTGCGAACACCGCTCTCATCCATCTATGGATTTACAGAATTGATGGTGAAGAAACAGTTACCAAATGAGAAACAAGCAAAATATTTAGAGACAATTCATGCGGAAACGGAACGTCTGACGCACCTCGTCAACGACTTCCTCGATGTGCAGCGGATGGAATCCGGCAGTCAGATGTACGATCGGGAACAACTTGATATCGAACCGGTCGTCCGTGATATGTTGACGTTCTATGAAGCGTCTTCTTTGAAGCACGAATTCGAATTGATCGCAGATGATGCACGTCCGTACGAGTTGTTCGTTGACTGCCAGAAGTTCAAGCAGTTGATGAGTAATCTATTGTCGAATGCCGTGAAGTATTCTCCACGTGGTGGAAAGATTATGGTGGAACTTGCCCATCATGAACAAATCGTATCCATCAAAGTGAAGGATGAAGGAATTGGAATTCCGAGTGACGCGCTCGACCGATTGTTCGATAAGTTCTATCGCGTCGATAACTCCGATAGCCGCGAAATCGGCGGAACGGGTCTTGGGTTACCGATCTGTCAAGAAATCGTTCGTGGCCATAACGGTCAAATTCATGTGGAATCGATTCAACATGAAGGGTCGACCTTCATCGTTGAAATTCCTAGCTATGAATACGCTGTCCAAGAGGCAGAGACGACACCAGTATAATGAAATGAGTCATCCTCGAAGGATGGCTCATTTTTTAGGTAAGCGTTCGCTTGACCAATCAGGAGAGGGTTCGTGTACAATGAAGACTGTACAACAACATAAAGGGGGGCATTAGAATGCCACTGATTGCATTCTTGCACACGCACGTTACGAGCTGGATTTTGTTACTTATTTTGTTTGCCGTGGCCTATATCGGTTATAAGAACGGCAACAAGAGTGGAAAGATCGCACATATGGCGTTTCGACTCATGTTACTCATCGCATTCGGAACAGGACTTTATCTCTACCTTCAATTAAACGGAGGCGGCACGTTCTATCACGTGAAAATCACAGTCGGTTTATTGGCACTGATCTTCGGTGAGATGACGCTCGTCAAAGTGAAAAAGAAAAAACCATCAAACGCCTTGTTCGGCGGATTTATCGTATTGGCACTCGTGACAATCTTTATCGGTTACGCATTACCATATGGTCAATCATTCTTCAACAGCTTCATTCAATAAGATTTTCCCACTTCGCATATCGAAGTGGGAATTTTTTGTTTGTACACAAATTATTAGGGGAAAATAAAAAAATCAGTAATCATGATGATGAGGTGAAACGATGGAACAACAGATGACGGAATGGACACGCGTATTGCATGCACGGAAATGGATGAAACAAACAGAATCATTTTTACCACTATGGCACGGCTATATCGGATATAAGTTTGGCTTTTTCGATGCGCTTCAAGGGGGCGCAAGCGTGGCGGAAATGAACTTGCGACTCAAACGCCCGGTGACGCAACTTGCACTAGAGCGTTGGTTAGAAGTCGGGGTCGCAGTGCGTCATTTGAAGAAGAGAGGCTGGCGCTATTACCCGACGCGTGGCTTAAAGTATCAATTATCTGGTAACGACGAACGAAGCATCGGATTCATGCTTCAAGAGATGATGGAACTTCACATTCCTGCATTGATTGCTTATCCGGAATTTTTAGAGTCCGGAAAACAAAAGACATTCGATGGGGCAGAGCACGGTCAAGTCGTCGCGAAAACGTCGACCCTTGTGGAAACGGTCGCGTTCCCGATTGTACAGCAATTATTACGCCAGGCAAATGTCCAATCGATGCTTGATATCGGTTGCGGTCACGGTGGTTACTTACGTAAATTACAAGCGCTCGAACCAAGTTGGGAACTGACAGGTATTGATTTAGAGGAAGAGGTGATTGAAGAGGCGCGGTCTCGTGATGAACGGGGCGATATTCATTTCGAAGTCGCCGACTTCATGAACTGGGAAACGGACGAGCAGTTCGATGCTGTCATGATGAACAATATGCTCTATTACTTTTCACCAGAAGAGCGGATCAAACTGCTTGAGAGACTTCGGGATCGTTTAGAAAAGAACGGGGTAGCAGTCCTTGTGACGCCGCTTGCAGAGACGGCACTTGGCGGACGATTCGCTTCCGCATTCAACGCATTCATGACTCTCCATGACAACTTGTATCCGCTCCCGACCATTCCACGATTACGCCGACAGATGCAAGAAGTCGGATTTGAACAAATTCGATTCATCCCATTCATCCCAGAAGGATCTTGGTACATCGTCATCGCCGAGCGAGGAAGAAAGAACCTGCTCAATCAACCGATTGAAAATTGAACTTGTCTCCGGTCATTTCTATAATGATAGAGAAGCATAAGAGACTATTCACATAGGGAGTTGTTGAGTGTGTCGAAACAAAGAGTTGCCGTAATAGGGGCAGGACCTGGTGGATTGGCTGCTGCGATGCTACTGGCGCATCGTGGGGTAGACGTCACCGTATTTGAGAAACAACCGTTTGTCGGAGGGAGGACGTCACGCCTGCAAGTAGGCGAGTTCACGTTTGACCGAGGACCTACATTTTTAAACATGCCATATATTTTAGAAGAAATCTTTGAAGAAACGGGACGCGATTTACATGATTACGTCGAGATGAAACGGCTCGAACCGATGTATGATTTGTATTTCGATCGCGGCACGCGTCAGCTCTCGATGACGACAGATCGCGACCAGATGCATCAAGCCATCGAAGCACAATTCCCGGGAAATGGAGAAGGATATGAGCGATTCATGAGCGAACAGGCGATTAAGCTGTCCAAGTTGATGCCTGTCTTACAGACCGCTCATGATAAATTGACCGATTATGTATCATTACGTGTGCTCAAAGCACTGCCGTTTCTGTCGATTGGGAAGTCGCTTTATGATGTCTTATCCGAGTACTTCACGAGCGAAGAACTGAAGTATGCGTTTACGTTCCAAGCTAAATATTTAGGCATGTCCGCTTGGGAATGCCCGGGCGGTTTCTCCATTTTATCGTATATGGAACACGCATATGGGGTTCATCACCCGATTGGGGGAGTGAATCAACTTTGCCATGCGATGGCGAAAGTCGTGGAAGAAGAAGGTGGCTCCATTCGTCTAGGAGAACCGGTGGAACGCCTCCTCATGGAGGACAAGAAAGTGACAGGTCTCGTGGCCGGAAGTGTCCATTATGCGTTCGATGAAGTCGTAATCGGTGCTGATTTTGCACATGCGATGACGTCGCTCGTTCCTGACGGTAAACTATCGAAGTGGAGTCCGGCTCAACTGAAGAAGAAGCGCTATTCGTGCTCGACGTTCATGCTCTATCTCGGACTCGATCACATATTCGAAGACGTGGCGCACCATTCGATTCACTTTGCAGACGATTATGAGTTGAACGTCAAAGAGATGACGCAAGAGTTGAAACTAAGCGAAGATTTCTCGTTCTACGTTCAAAACGCCTCACGCATCGACCCGACGCTCGCGCCTGCAGGAAAGTCATCGCTTTACGTGCTCGTACCGGTACCGAATAACTTATCCGGTCTCCCATGGGACGAGCTGCAGACGACGATGACAGAACGTGTACTCGACGCCCTTGAGACACGGTCTCCGTACCGAGGCATCCGACAACATATCGAGGTGATGGAGACGTTGACACCAGAGGACTGGGAGACGTTCGGCGTGTATGAGGGAGCAACATTTAACCTTGGCCATAATCTATCGCAAATGATGTATTTCCGTCCGCACAACCAATTTGAAGAGCTCGACAACGTCTGGCTCGTCGGCGGTGGAACGCATCCGGGAAGTGGGCTTCCGACGATTTTTGAATCGGCGCGAATCACGACGAACCTGTTACGTGAACGGGCAGGTGTCGGCCGATGAACATCAGCTTTGTCGGGGCAGGGGTCGGCACTCTTTATGCCGCCCTCTTATTGACGAAACGTAATCCGTCGCTAAATATCACGATTTATGAGAAAGAAGCACGCGTCGGAGGACGCTTGAACTATGTTGAGTTTGAGAATGGGGCGAAAGTCGACGAGGGGCCTACGATCGTCTTGTTACCGAGTAAACTGAAGCAACAGTTGGTTGAAGCAGGGCTACCGGAAAGTGAAGTCGAGTTACTCGAAGTTGATCCGCTCTATCGCTTGCGTTATCAAGACGGGACATCGTTCTACAAATATCGCGATGTCGAACGGCAGGCTGAAGAAATCGAGCGAACGTTCGGTGAAGGGGATGCATTTCGTCATTATATGTCGCAGAAGAAAGAAGAGTATCGGATTGGATTCGATACGTTTTTGGACCGTAGTTACGCATCAAAAACGGAATTGTTCGAACCTAAACTGTTGCTCCTTCTTATGCGTCTGAAAGCATATGAAACGGCCCATGCGAACATGAAACGTTTCTTTGAGGACGAACGCCTACGAGTCGCCTACAGTTTACAGACACTCTATATCGGTGGAAATCCTTATGCGACGCCTTCTTTATATGGACTGATCCCGTATCGTGAACAGGAAGAGGGAGTCTGGTACGTAAAAGGAGGATATTTCTCGCTTGCGGCGAAAATGGAACAAGAGCTGAAGCGTCGAGGTGTCCGTTTTGTGATGAATGCGACCGTCAATCGCGTCCACGTCACGAACGGAGTGGCAGACGGTGTCACGGTCAATGACGAGTATGTGCCTTATGACGCAGTCGTCGTGAACGGGGACTTCCCACTCATGGAGCGACTCATTGATGGCGTCACACCAAAGACATATGAACCGTCCAGCGGTACGTTACTTCTGTACTTTACCGTTGATGGAGCACTCGATTTACCAGTCCATCAATTTGATTTGCCAAACGATTTTGAAGGATCGATGCGCACAATCTTTGAGGATGGTAAACTAAGTGAGTATCCGGCGATGTACACGTTCAATCCATCACGGATCGATGCGACACTAGCGCCGGATGGGACGAGCGTGTTATATGTCCTCGTTCCGGTACCTCGTAAATTGGAACGGGAAGACTTTGAGACGCAAGGAACGATTGATCATCTATTCGGACGAATCGAGGCACTCGTACCAGATTTTCGTGAACGCGTGACCGAGATGAAAGTCCGGACACCGATGGACGCCGAGCGTTTCGGTCTATTTGAAGGAGGAAGCTTTGGGATTGCACCGAAGTTGTCTCAATCAGCTGCCTTCAAGCCACAGGCAAGACCGTTCCCGAAAATCGAACGATTGTATGCGGTTGGTGCATCTGTCCATCCATGTGGTGGCGTGCCAATCGTCATGATTGGGTCACAGTTACTCGTGAAAAAAATGGAAGAAGAAATGGGGGCAATACATCGTGACGACACAAGAAGCGTATCGTCAATGTGAGGAAATCATGAAGAAAGGCTCGCTGACTTTTTATCGGGCCTTCTCTTTGCTCTCAAAACCAGATCGTCAAGCGGTCATGGCTGTGTATACGTTTTGTCGGACCCTTGATGATGCAGTTGATGAATCGGACCGTCCAGAAGAAAGTCTGGCGTCGTTTTTGCATGCGTTCGATCGTTTTTTGGCCGGGTATGATCAAGACGATGCACTATGGGTTGCCCTTCGAGATGTCTGGCAGCGCTATGAGATGGACGTCGATCCCTTCTTCGAGCTAGCAGAGGGGATGAAGTGGGATTTACATAAGTCGCGGTATGAGACGCTCGAAGAGACCGAGCAATATAGCTACTATGCGGCGAGCACGGTCGGTCTGATGCTACTCCCGATTCTTGTCCCGAATCAAGACGCTGCGACGAAACGCCAGCTTCGGCAAGGTGCCATTGACCTTGGAATTGCGATGCAACTGACAAATATTTTGCGAGATGTCGGGGAAGATTTGAACCGAGACCGCATTTATTTACCACGGACGATGATGCGACAGTTCGCTGTAACTGAAGAGATGTTACAGCAACGAGAAGTGACACCTGCCTTTATCGAACTATGGGAGGCGTTGGCGAAACGTGCGGAGTTCTTGTATGAACGCGCACGTGGAACCCATCACCTCTATCCACTGTCCAGTCGAAAGCCAGTTCAAGCGGCAGCGCTCCTATACGAAGGGATTTTAGATGCGGCTCGAGCAAACGGATATGACGTCTTCACAAAGCGTGCATACGTATCGACGCTCCAAAAAGGAAAGTTACTAGCAAAACTTTAAGATGTCAGGTTTACTGTAGGCGCTTTTGGGCGTCTACAGTTTTTTTTGCGCAAAAAAAACCACTTTTGGCGGGGGACCAAAAGTGGCGTAAGCGTTATGTGATCCATTCATCGGGGAAATGAATGAATCGATTTGTGATGAAGCCCTAAAGATGTGCCGGGATTCATGGGGAATGAATCAGTTGGGACATCTTCGTTGAAACAGGATGCTTGATGGACTAAGGGGGAACATCATACGCAAGCTGTCTCAACTACGGGATACGAGTGGGGAAACTCGCTCATCACTTTTTCTCGGGTGTGACAAGTTCAAAACGCGATAAGGCTCGGGGAAGCCATTCGATCGCTACAGGTGTAACAAACGTTACAGAACTGCTTGAACTCGAATATGATATTATCACGTCTTTCAATTGTCGACAAGTGTCGAAACTCGCGTTCACAAAATGTTCATATTGTCAGAGGTATGTCCTCTAACATCGATCGTGCCGCGAATTGTCCTGAAAGCGTGACCATCGGGCTCCCTCCTCCAGGATGGGTCGAACCACCTGCAAACCAGATGTTCGACACGTCCGTCGAGCGGGCTGCCGGTCTAAAGAATGCACCTTTTTTCGAGTTGGCCGACGTGCCATAAAGAGCACCGTAATAGGCATAAAAGTCACGGCTCAAGTCTTGTGGTGTCACACGTCGGTGGAAGAGAACCTCTTCTTCTTCCCAATCGACACCGAACGCGCGCAACCGACGACGTATCAAATGCTCATACGTATCGGCATCAATGTCCGTCAAATGCGCGGGAGCATTGACGAGGATGAACAAGTTGTCACCTGCCTCACCCATCGATGGGTCAGTTGCGGATGAATTGGAGATATAGATGGTCGGCTCGTCTGCATAGCGTTCTTCTTGGAAGAGTGCCTTAAATTCTCGCTCGTAGTCGTCAGAGAAATAGACGTTATGATGAGCAAGGTTCAAGCGTTTCGATAACCCGATCATTAACACGAATGCAGAGATGGACGGCTCGACGGTATCGCGAGTCGGGACCGGGAAAGAAGGACGGTCTTTCGCATCGACAAGTCGAGGATATTGCGTGAGCAGCTCGCCATTGAGCAGAACAGCATCGCAAGAGATGACTTCTTTGTCATCAACGACGACTTCATGGGCTTTCCCGTTCAAGACTTCAATTTTCGTCACTTCGTGTCCGAGTCGGAACGTCACTCCGAGTTCACTCGCTCGCTTCGCAAACCCTTTGGCGATGTTCCAGTTGCCTCCCTTGGCAAAATAGACCCCTTCATTCAATTCTAAATGAGAGATGAGCGCGAACGTGCCGGGTGTCACGTACGGGCTACTGCCGATATACGTCGCATATCGGTCGAGTGCCTGGATGATGCGCTTATCTTTGAAGTATTTCTGATGAAGGGCATGTAGACTTTGCAGCGGATGTACTTTTACCATGTCCGCCCAAAGACCCGGATCTAATTTTGTCTCCATACGGGTGAAGAAGCGTTCATTCGCGATTCGGAATAACTTCTCTGCTTCATCTAAATAAGCTTGTAATTGATTTTTCTTCATTTGGTCATTCGTCAATCGTCGCACTTCTGACTCGAGCTGTGCCCGATCGGCGCTAAATGTGAACGAGGAGCCGTCCGAATAATGATTGACGGTGTGTTGATCGAGTTTAATCAATTCAAAATAGTCATCTGGATTGGCACCGCTGTTTCGGATAACGGAACGAAACACATCTGGCATCGTGATGGTGTTCGGACCGAAGTCGAAACGGTGCCCGTCAGTGATGACGGGCATAAGTTTTCCGCCGACATGTTCATTCTTCTCAATGACCGTGACGTCATAGCCGTGTGTGGCGAGCGTGACGGCAGCGCTCAGGCCACCTAACCCGGCTCCAATGACAACAATTTGCTTCATACATTTGTCCCCCTTAAGTAAGACGCTCGATTAGGAATAATGGCGACCTTTCCACGTGATCGGTAGACGTCTCCATTTACGGATGACGGCGTTCCCGAGTAAGGTCAGATAAGCGATCAAGCTGAGTGGATGCAACCATGTACCGGATCCATGAGATTTTATGTCGACAGCAAGTCGGGCGAGGAGTACGAAGAGTGCCGCACTGATTGTTTGCCAACTTGGTGAAAATAGCCATGCGAACATGGCGGTCAATTGGATTCCATAATACATCAAGAAGTACAAGGCGAGTCCTACTGATTCATTCATTCCCTTGAATACGTTTTTTGAAAACCCACTCCATACTTCTTCATTCGTCTCATACATATCACAAGAGATGAACGGGGCGACTTGAACGAGTGACGTCACTTTTTGATGACGTTTGAACGTACGACATAAATCAATGTCATCAATCAACGATGAACGGATTGCAGCGTGCCCACCAATCTCTTCGTAACTATTTCGTTCGACAAGTACATTCATTCCGTTCGCTGCCGCGAATGCTGGGTGTTTCACTTTTCGCCAGAACAAAGGCAGGTGTTGGGCGATGAGCACATGTTGCATCGGAATCAACAATTTCCCGAGAAATGTCGATGTCGGAAATTGAGGGAATCCAGATAAAAAGACAGCCTTTTCACGTGCGAGTGTCGCATGCATGCGGGCGATGAAGCTCGAATCGATGGTGACGTCCGCATCTAAAAAGAGGAGATACGGTTCAGTCGTGCGTGTTGCTAGCTGATGACAGGCATGGACTTTCCCGGCCCAGTCATCAGGTAAAGGGACTCCCTGAATGACGGTGAATCGAGCATCGTCTCCGATTGCGCGATGTAATCGTTCATATGTATCGTCTTCGGAGCGGTCTTCATAAATGTAGACATGAGTATTCTCCGGGATCGCCATTTGTAAATTAGTAATCAATCGGTCGACATGTCGTGACTCGTTCCGCATCGGGATGCAGACGGCTGTCGCCGATGTTTTCCCAGGTTTTGCGAGTGGTCGTAAAAACGCTAGATTCACGAGTGTGAAGATGAGCATGCAGAGGGTCACGAACCAAAGAATCATGAGTCCCTCCTCCCGAGTCGGACGAACGTTTCTGTCCATTCGGCTAGATTGCGTCGCGGACGGAACAAAGGAGCATAGGCGGTTGAACGTGTGATGACGTCATCTCTGACATCGTCATACAACTGCTCGAGTGCTTGCGCAATCTCTTGTTTTTGGGCTCTCCGAGTCGACGAGGTCACGCTGTACTTTCGGAATCGGACGTAGACAACGGGCTCGGCATGGCTTTCAAATGCATAATACATGGCACATAAATGAAGGGGACGCTCATTCAGTAACAGGGTCGCCCCCGATTCGATTTCAATCGGACGCATTTCTTGAGGAACTTCTCGACCTTGTGGATACATCCATACCGATTTGCCAGAAGCGAGCAACTCATTCGCATAGGCGAGGGAGGCACGCACGTCGGATAGACTTCCTTTTTTCACAGAGAAGGCCCCAAGGTGACGAAAGAACGGGAAACGGCGCAATCCGTCCTCGTCCATCAACACATGGATGTCATGTCTCAAAAAATGTTCATTCACCATATACATGACGAGTCCATCCCACCAAGCACTGTGCGTACTTAAGATTAAACCAGGCGTAGGGATATCATCGGTTCGAATAAAAATATTATGAAACGTCGGACGAATCTGACGTTCCCTTACGAATGTTGAGAATACATTATTGAACCATTTCTTTTTGTGTGACTCGATCATCGCGACCTCTCCTTTCTAAAAGAATCACCCCAGACGTCAGAATGCTCAGGAAGCCGATTCCATAAAGACCTGCGTTCACGGCCGTGACGCCAAAGAGGGCATGAAGCATGACGAACAAGTAAACGCCGTGCTGAATGAACAAGGAATCGACAGCTCGTTCGTGACGCTGTAACAACCATGAGAAAATAAGGGATAACCCGAACCAACCGATAAAGTTTTGCGTCGGGATATCATAATACAAGCCGTCATTTGCCCATTCCCAGTAGCCTTTCACGTTTGCCGCTACAGGATCGATTGCCATATCGAGCCATACGGCGAGAAACGGGACGAGCCATAAAATGTTGTTGCGGAACGTGAAGAGTCGAGCCACGGCAAAACTAGAACCGATGACAGCGAGCCATGCTGCCCCAATCGTGACAGGGACTCCAAATACCGTCGGACCGAATGCCTCGGCATAGACATATTCGCTGAACGGGAACCCCGTTTTTACGCCGAGTGTCTCCACGGCGATTGAACCGAAGAAAATAAACGGAACAATCCAAACACCTTGTCGAATCCCTTGATAAAGAATTGTTCCACCGATCGCACCGGCGAGCCATAAAAAGACGGGGTTCGCCCACTCTAGCCAAGGCGGAAGCAGGTCGAATCCAACTAAGATCAATCCAATGAAATACCAAACAAGAAACCATTTCCAAATAAACGGATACACTTTCATTCCATCACCTCTTCTTTCATTCTAAAGCTCATCTCAGTCTTCGTCTAACAAATGCATGTACGAAAAAAGAGCCTCGTTGAACGAGACTCTTAATTGGCCATCCGCTTCCGTCTTTTCACGAACGAGAAAGCGATGAATAAGACATAGAACGGGACGGCGATGAACCAGAACGTCGGCCATTCTTTCCAACGTGCGAACATCATATACGTCACATAGACGAGGCTGATCGTAATGATGAACGAGTGACGTGGCAGTGGCACGTCTTTAAAACTCGGGATGCGGACACGGCTGACCATCAACAGGGCGAGCCCTGTGAAGAAAATTGGTGTCAACAGTTCGCTGACGCGGTCCCCGAACGTTGTGATGACGGCGAGGAGTCCACCGGCGGCCGTAATCGGGACGCCGGAGAAGTAACTCGCCGCAACGTTTGTCGCGGACAAGTTGAAGCGGGCGAGGCGGTATGCACCGAATAGCGGAAAGAGTGCCGCAAAGAACAATCCATAATTGCCGTAATCAATGAAAAACGTATAATAGGCGAGCATCGCCGGTGCGACACCGAACGTGACGATGTCAGCGAGTGAGTCTAGCTCTTTCCCGAAGTCACCAGCGACTCCGAGCATACGGGCAAGGCGCCCATCTAAACTATCGAGCATCATCGCGATGATGATTAACAGTGTGGCGTTTGAGAAGTCACCACGTGCGGCGTAGACGATGGCGACGACACCACAAAATAAGTTTCCGAACGTAAAGGAGTTTGGGATCCACGAACGGATGCGTTCTTTCCACATAATTTTTCCTCCAGTAAGGTCATTGGCTGAACCAGCGACCGTTTGTGAATTGCAATAAGTCTTCTGGCTTCAACTCGATTTGATAGCCACGTTTCCCAGCAGAGATTGTGATGGTCTCTTTCTCTTTAGCTGCCTCGTGTAGATATACGGGAAAAGGTTTCTTCGCCCCGATAGGAGAAACGCCACCCCGGATGTACCCGGTCAGTGACTCGAGCTCTTTCATTGGGACAGGCGATGCTTTCTTCGCTCCCCAAGCTTTTGCGGCTGCTTTTAAATCAATGTCACGCTCTCCGGAGATGAGAAAGAAGGCGTATTGTTTTTTCTCGTTCACGAGACAAATCGTTTTGTACAGTTCATCGAGCGGTTTATTCAACGTTTCCGCCACGTGTTTGGCAGAGACGTCGGTTTCATCGACTTCATACGTATGATAAGCGAACGGAATCTTCTTTTGTTTCAGTTGCCGAGCGGCATTTGTCAGTTGCATCTGACTCATCCTTTCGTGACCGACTCCTTTTAGAATAGCAAATCAACCAACTTCACGGCAATTGAACTTCAAAAAACTTTTCAGTAAAGGAAGGAGTTTGGCGGAATGGCGAAGAAATGAACAGTGATTCATTTTATAAGGGGGAATGAAAGTGGAGACGATTCAATTGACGACGCACAATGGGGTAGGGTGGTTGAAACTCAACCGACCTGAAAAGCTGAATGCCTTGAACGAGACGTTGCTACGTGAAATGAAAACGGCAATCGATGAATTTGATCAGGACGACGCGGTTCGCGTCATCGTCCTTGTCGGTGAAGGACGGGCATTCTCATCTGGACAAGATTTAACAATCGAGAGCGATGCAGATTACGGGGAATATTTAGAAGAGGTGTATCATCCACTCGTCCGTGCGCTTTTCTCATGCCGTAAGCCGATCATCGCGGGTATTCATGGCGTTGTGGCAGGAGCGGGACTCAGTTTGGCACTCGCGGCAGACGTTCGAATCGTCGCCAAGTCGACGAAGTTCAGCTCGGCGTTCATCAAAATCGGGTTGGTCGCAGATGCGGGCGGACCGTATCACTTACGTCGACTTATGCGAGACGACCTTGCGTTAGATTGGCTCTGGAGTGGCAGTACGATTGACTCGGAGGTCGCGCGCACATTCGGACTCGTCACAGAGCTCGTGGAAGATGCGATGTATACGGAGCGATTGACGTCATACGCTGAGATGCTCGCTGCGAAATCACCGGTTGCTGTACAAGGGATGAAGGCGCTCATGCGAGCCACTTCATTTGAAGAGGGATTGAATGAAGAAATCGATTGGCAACGGAAGTGTGGGGACACGGACGTACACCGCCAGGCGATGCAGGCATTTTTGATGAAATGAAAAAAGCGGCCGCGGCCGCTTTTTTAAGTGGTTGTTTTTGCTTCGAACTGGAATCCTTTTTGTTGCCATGTCCCGTATTTCCAACGACGGAACGCGAAGAATCCACGGAACCATTCATCGAGGGAGAAGGCGAGCCAAATCCCGAGGATGCCGAGTCCCATTTGAAGACCGAACAAGTAGCTGAACGCCACGGCGACACCCCACATCGAGGCAATCCCAATCATGACCGGGAAGCGGACGTCCCCAACGGACTTCAACGATCCCATCAAGACGATGTTCATGGCGCGACCTGGCTCTAAAATGAGCGTTGCCCATAAGATTGGCACTCCGACCGCGATGATGTCAGGGTTTGACGTGAAGAGCCCGAGTAGCGACTCACTGAATACTGCCAATCCGAGAGAGGCGACGAACGAGGCGAACATGGCGATCTTCAATGTCTTGACGGCGCGATGATACGCCTCTTTGAAACGTTTGCCCCCGATATCTCGCGCAATCAAGAGCTGTGTCCCTTGCGCGACGGCGACGGTGAACAAGAAGGCGAGCATCGACAAGTTCATGACGTATACTCGTGCGGCGAGGGAAGCTTCTCCCATCGTCGCGATGAAACCGGTGATGATGATCTGTGATGCTTGATAAGACAAGTTCTCTCCGGCAGAAGGGACACCGATTTGAAGGAGCGACTGGATGTCGTCCTTCTTCGGACGAATCACTTCTTTTAACGGGAAGCGGATCATGAGCTTCCGTTTGACGAGCCAGAACAATAGAACCATGGCTGCGAATCGTGCGATCACGATAGCCCAAGCGACACCGGCAACGCCAGTGACCGGAAGTCCGAACCAGCCGGTAACGGCGAAAATGGCACCGGCAGCGGTGATGATATCAATCAGAAGCGTCGCGAGCATGGCATGTTTCGTCATACCGTGACTTCGTAGAATCGAGCTGAGCGCCATGATGAGTGCTTCGGTGAATAGCGACAAGCCGACGATTTGCAGGAACAACAGCCCGTGTGCAAACAGTTCATCCGATAGACCGAATAGGCGCAAAAACGTTTCACCGAACAAGAAGATGACGACGACCATGGTTGCACCGAGCCACATATTCAAACTGACGGCGGAGCGGGCGAAGTCACGACTCTTCTTCATGCGCCCAGCCCCGATGGCCTGACCGATCAAAATGGTCGCCCCGACAGACGTCACACTGAAGACAATCAAGAACACGTTTAAGATTTGGTTGGCAACCCCGACGGCCGAAGCGGCGGCGTCTGAGTAATGTGCGAGCATCAATGTGGCGATGATCCCGGTTCCCATGTGGAGGGCAAGTTCGATGAAAATCGGCCACGACAGTTTGAACAGGGTGAGCTGTTCCGTTTGTTTCGTCTGCATGTAGTGTATTCTCCCTTTTCTCTATAATTCTTTCTGTTAACTATTTGTTTTGTAAAAATGTCAAAGGTCATCTTACTCCTTATGAAATGAAAAAGAAAGGGATTTGCTAAATTATTTTCAACAAAAAAATCACCCGAAGAAATCAGGTGATTTTCGAAATTATTTCAATTTCAGAATAGCTGCACTAAATGGTGCCAGTTCGATGTCGAGTGATTCGAGATCGCGGTCGTGTAACAAGTCGTAGGCGGCGCCACGATAACCGAGCGGACTTAGTTTCGAAGTGGAGTCCGAGTTATTGAAGTAGACCAAGTACGTCTCATCTTTCGTGCATCGCTCGATGATGACGGCATTGTTGGCGTCGTCGACCAAGTTGAAGCGATACGAGCCGGCGTTTGCGAGTACGGGATGGTCTTTCCGTAGCTGGATGAGTTTTTGAATGTAACGGAAGAGGTTACGGTCTTCTTCGGCTTCGTCCCACGGCATACAGCGGCGGCAACCCGGGTCTTGTTCTCCCTCGAGTCCGATTTCATCCCCATAGTAAATACATGGGCTACCTGTATATGTGAGCATGGATGTCATCAAGAGCTTGAATTTGCCTTTATGACCTTTCGCCCGCGTCAACGCGCGTGGCGTATCATGTGAGTCGATCAAGTTAAACGTGACTTCGTTAACGTTCATTGTGTTCATCATCTCGACGCGCGTCAATTCGTTGCGGAACTCAGAAGCCGTCGTTCGATCGAGTGCGAAATAGTTCAAGCTCGCGTTCGTGAATGGATAGTTCATGACGGCATCGAACTGGTCGCCTTGTAGCCAAGGTTGCGCGTCGTGCCAAATTTCCCCGAGGATGTAGGCTTCCGGGTTCGCTTTCTTGACGGCTTTTCGGAAGTCACGCCAGAACGCATGGTCGACTTCGTTGGCAACGTCTAGGCGCCATCCGTCGATACCGAACTCTTCCACCCAGTAACGGGCGACATCTAATAAGTAAGCTTTTAGTTCTGGATGCTCCGTATTGATCTTCGGCATATTCTTCTCGAACGCGAACGTATCGTAGTTCGGCTTCGGCTCCGTCACGATTGGGAACTCGCGGAGGTAGAACCAATCGCGATACTCAGAAGACGGACCGTTCTCGACGACATCTTGGAACCATGGGTGGTGATAGCCGATATGGTTGAAGACGGCATCGAGCATGACCTTGATGCCATTCTCGTGCAAGAGGTCGACCATTTCTTTAAATTTCTCTTTTGTCCCGAACTGTGGATCGATTTCCATATAGTCGAGCGTATCGTACTTGTGGTTCGTCGTCGCTTTAAAAATCGGGCAGAAATAGATTCCGGTAATCCCGAGTTCGACCAAGTGGTCGATATGGTCGATCACTCCTTGGAAATCCCCACCGAAGAAGTTTGTGATTGTCGGCTCTGTCGAGTTCCATGGCAGTGTCTCTTCTGGATTAAGTGAAGCATCTCCATTAGCGAAGCGATCCGGGAAGATTTGATACCAAACCGTGTCCTTCACCCATGATGGTGCGTGGAAGATATCAATCGGATTGATGAACGGGACACAGAAGTAATAACCCGTATCATCAAGTGGCTTTTCTTCGAACCATCCTTTTTCGGTATAGACGGCTGTCTCTTGTCCATCATTCAAACGGAATCCGTAGCGCAGGCGACGGAACGGCGGCTTGATGGCGATGAACCAGTAGTCATAGGCGTCGTCAAAACCGATTTTCTCCATTGGAGTCTCGTATGTACGCCAGTAGCTCGGCTTGTCCGGGTCAAAGTTCCACATGGCTGGGTCTTCAGAATGCCAATCATAAGGGTCGTTCCAAATCAAATCGACTGATTCAATATCTCCACGTTTCGTGTGAAAACGGATGTGGATCGTCTCACGGTCATATTTGTAAACGAACGGGGACATGGCACGATGATAAATCGCTTCTTTCATCATAAGGAAAACATTCCTTTCTTTATAGGGGATGACATCATTTTACAACACTGTGAATCAAAGAGAATAGGTGTTGCGAAAACGTTTGCTCAAGCAAAGGGTAATAAAGCGTTTACATTTTGTCAATTGCTGAAACTCATAAAAAGTGAAGATTTGAGAACAAAATTTTATAAATTACATAAATGGGTCAACAGACGTAAAAAAAGTGTAAAAAAAGACTTGTAAAACGCTTTCACAACTGTATAATAAAAATTGAGGTGAGGATGCAAACGTTTTCACTACCGTGTCAATTTCGTAGCGGAGTTTTAAAATTGACGTGGTCGTGCGATTGCGCAAATCTGACCATACTATTTCCTTGGGGAGGTTTTTCATCATGAAGATGAAAAAAATGGTAGCAGGACTTTCAACAGCAGTATTCGCATTCGGTGCACTTGCTGCATGTGGTGGCGGAACAGACAACGGATCTTCTAACGAAGGTGGTTCTTCAAGCGAGAACAAACCTGAAAAGATCGTCATCTGGGAAGACATCGAAAAGTCTGAAACAACGAAAGAAGTTGCGAAGGCGTTCGAAGAAGAGCATGGCGTAAAAGTTGAAGTCGTCGAAGTACAGATGACAGACCAAAAAGACAAGCTTGCGCTTGACGGTCCAGCTGGAAAAGGTCCAGACATCGTTCTCGTACCGCACGACCAAATCGGTACAATCGCTGACCAAGGTCACTTGGCTCCAATCGCTGACGAAGGATCACTTGACGCATTCACAGACGCTGCGAAATCAGCTGTCATGTTCGATGGTCAAGCTTACGGATATCCAAAATCAGTTGAGACACCAGTTCTCATGTACAACAAAGATTTGATGGCTGAAGCTCCAGCATCAATGGACGACCTCTACAAGTTGTCAAACGATGTGAAAGCTGATGGGGAGTATGGATTCCTCGCACTTTGGGATAACTTCTACTTCGCACACGGTGTTGTCGCTGGATTCGGCGGATACGTGTTCAAAGAAGACGGTGGCGCACTCGACCCAGCTGACATCGGTTTGAACAACGCAGAAGCAGTTGAAGGATTCGAATACATCGGTAAATGGTACGAAGAAGGCCTCTTCCCTAAAGGATTGATCGGTGAGTCTGGCGGCCAAGCGATGGACCAACTCTTCACTGAGAAGAAAGCACATTCAGTCATGAACGGACCATGGGCTGTAGCTGGTTACACAGATGCAGGCGTGAACCTCGGAGCAGCTCCAATGCCAACACTTCCGAACGGTGAGCCAATCAAGACGTTCATGGGTGTGAAAACATATGCCCTTTCAGCTTACACAGAAAACCAAGAGTGGGCTGAAATGTTCCTTCAAGAGTTAACGAATGAAGAAAACGCATTGGCAATGTTTGAAGCATACAACGAGATCCCACCAGTAGCAGCACTCGAGTCGAACGAGACAATCACGTCGAACGAAGTTGCGAAAGCGGTATTCGATCAAGCGACAAACGCAGTTCCAATGCCGAACATTCCTGAAATGGGACAAGTTTGGGAGCCAATGGCACAAGCACTTCAGCTTGTAGCGACTGGTAAACAAGATGCACAAAAATCTGCAGACGATGCAGTGAAAGTCATCGAGCAACAAATCCAAGCAAACAACCAATAAGGAATTGAAATGACGGGGTGCGCCACATGGCGTTCCCCCTCATTTTCTAACATTGAGCAAACGTTTGCTTGATTGATTTGCTCAAATCGAAAGGAGAAACTGAGGATGGCTGCAATTGCGAACCCTAAAACACCGGACCAACGCCCGGACAAGCCTACAAACCATGCTCGGAACGCGGGATTACTTTCCATCATTCCGGGACTCGGACAGTTATATAACAAACAATACGCGAAGGCGGTAGCGTTCTTTATCGTCGTCGTATCTTATTTTGCCGTAAACTATGATCTATTTTTCAAAGGGGCGGGCGCCGGACCAGGTGACCGTGGAGGACTTTGGGGATTGATCACGCTTGGTGAAGTGCCAGGACCTCGTAACGACCACTCCATCTTCTTGATGGTCGAGGGGATTGTCGCGTTAATTTTACTTTTCTTCGGAATCGCGTTCTATGTTTGGAACATTCGTGACGCCTATCGTGTCGGTCGCGCTCGTGATCAGCATCTAAACCTTCCATCGTTCCAAATGCAACTTCGCAACTTGCGTGACCATGGATTCCCATACTTAATGTTAATCCCATCACTCATTTTGTTAGTGTTTACAGTTATTCTTCCATTGATCTTTACGTTCTTGATCGCCTTCACGAACTATCGCTATAACAACGCACCACCAGCGAAACTCGTCGAATGGGTCGGATTCGAGAACTTCACGCGTATTTTTGAAATCGATATCTTCCGTGACACGTTCGTCGGGGTACTCGGCTGGACGCTTGTCTGGACGGTCGCTTCAACGACAGGTGTTATCGCAATCGGGATCTTCCTTGCGGTACTCTTGAACCAAGAAGGTCTTCGTTTCCGTCGCTTGTTCCGCTCAATCTTGATTCTTTCTTGGGCAGTTCCAGCATTCATCACGATCTTGATCTTCCGTTCGATGTTCAACGAATCGTTCGGGGTATTCAATACGACAATCTTGCCGGCACTCGGTCTTGACCCAGTCAACTGGATGACCGATCCGACGGCGACACGAACAGCACTCGTTCTCATTCAATGGTGGCTCGGCTTCCCGTTCATCATGACGCTCATGACAGGGGTCCTTCAGTCGATTCCTGGTGACTTATATGAAGCGGCGACGATTGATGGAGCAACCATCTTTGATAAGTTCCGCTTGATCACATTACCGATGCTCTTGTTCGCAACTGCACCGATCTTGATCACGCAGTTCACGTTCAACTTCAACAACTTCAACATCATCTATCTCTTTAATGGCGGTGGCCCTGCTGTACCTGGACAAACGGCCGGCGGTACCGACATCTTGATTTCTTGGATTTACAAATTGTCTCTCGGTGCCAACCCGCAATACGGACTTGCGGCTGCGATCACACTCATCTTGTCATTCTTCATCATGACACTTGCCGTGATCCAGTTCCGTCGGACAAAATCTTTCAAAGACGAGGATATGATCTGATATGAAAAAACAAAAACGAATCAATTTGGCGATCTCGTATGTCATCTTGACGCTTGCGTCGATCATCATTCTCTATCCGATGCTTTGGGTTGTCGGTACATCGTTCAACCCGGGGCGTACGATTACGTCAACGATTATTCCATCTAACCCGACGTTTATTCACTATAAAAACTTGTTTGACTTAACGATTTCGGATTATAGTTTATGGTATGTGAACACGTTGAAAATCGCTTTCATCACGATGGCGCTCTCGGTCGTCTTGGTGACGATTACTGGTTACGTCTTCTCACGCTATCGTTTCGTCGGACGGAAGAACTCGCTCGTCTTGTTCCTCGTCCTTCAAATGGTGCCACAGTTCGTTGCGATCATCGCGATTTATGTATTGCTCAACATGCTAGGTCTGCTTGACACACATACAGCGCTCATCTTGCTCTACGCAGGCGGTGCGATTCCGATGAACACGTACTTGGCGAAAGGGTACTTCGACACGATTCCAAAAGAACTTGACGAAGCTGCCCGCATGGATGGTGCAGGTCACCTCCGAATCTTCTGGCAAATCATCTTGCCACTTGCGAAGCCGATTGTCGCAACGATTGCTCTCTTTAACTTCATGGGACCATTCAACGACTTTATCTTGGCATCGCTCGTCCTTCGTTCACCAGAGAAACAAACATTGGCAGTTGGTCTTTACAACATGATTTCGAAACAGTTCGATAACAACTTCACGTTATTCGCGGCGGGTGCGGTTCTTTCAGCCCTTCCGATCGTCATCTTGTTCTTCATGTTCCAACGCTACTTCGTTTCTGGCCTTACAGCGGGTGGTACGAAAGGATAATACTCGTAAAAGGAGGAAGCGATATGAGGCGAGGCGTCGTGCTCGTGCTCCTGTCGCTTCTTTTGTTTCCGACCGTTGTCGGTGCAAAGGAAGCTGCTACTTGGGAACAAGAACGCATGTATTTTATTATGGTCGACCGATTTGTTGACGGAAATCCGGACAACAATGAACAAGTCGACAAAGATGATCCGAAAGCGTTTCATGGCGGAGACATCCGTGGGGTTATCGAAAAGCTCGATTATATCGAGTCACTCGGCTTCACATCGATTTGGTTGACACCCGTTTTTGAAAATATGCCGGACGGCTATCACGGGTATTGGATTAAGGATTTTTATAACATCGACCCGCAATTCGGGACGAAAGAAGATTTACAAGAACTTGTCGAGGAAGCACACAAACGAGACATGAAAGTCATTCTCGACTTCGTCGTCAACCACGTCGGCCCGAACCATCCATGGGTGGAAGAAAAACCGGAATGGTTCCACGAACAGCTACCGATCGTGTTCTGGAAAGACCAGGAGCAGGTCGAGACACACTGGTTATTCGATTTGCCGGACTTTAAGACAGAAGACCCGGAAGTCAAATCGTATTTGATTGACGCGGCAAAGTACTGGATCGAAGAGACGGATATCGATGGCTATCGCCTCGACACGGTCCGTCACGTCGATAAGGCGTTCTGGAAAGACTTTGTTGAAGGTGTTCGGTCGGTCGACCCAGACTTTTACTTACTCGCTGAAGTATTTGACCCGGACCCGCAATACGTCGCGCAGTATGACGACCTCGGGTTCAACAGCATCACGAACTTTACATTCTACGACCGGGTATCAAAAACAATGACGCAACAGCAGGCGAACGTCGATGAGATCGATGTTGCCGCAAGCTATGCCGAAACGTTCTTTAACGACCCGAATCAGATGGCGACGTTCCTCGATAACCATGATGTCGAACGGTTCATGCATATGGCCGAACTCGGTGGCGTGGAATCGGCGGAACGACGGTTACGCCTCGGATTGTTTGCGCTCTATGCGTCACCGGGTATGCCGATTGTCTTCCAAGGGACAGAAAATGCACAGACAGGTGGAGCCGATCCGGCGAACCGTGTCATGACTGAATTCCCGGGAAATGAGGAGTTACACGAATACGTCGCGACGATGAACCGCATGCGTGAAGAGTATCCTGTTTTTGCAACAGGTGAACAGCGTATGATTGCATCGGAGGATGGAATGGCCGTCTTCGAACGGAAAGACGGAGATGACGTCGCGTTATATGCGATCAACATGAACAGTGAGGATCGAGAGATTGAGATCGAGGTCAGTGAAATCGGGGAAGATACAAGACTTCGCGGTCTATTATTCTCACAACTGGTCACAGATCAACGCGGAACGTTTACAATTGAACTATCTGGCGAAAGTGCGAACGCTTACATTGTTGAGGAGTCATCGGTAAATCCGTGGATGATGGGCTTACTTGTCATCACGATTCCGATTTTCTTGACAGGTTTGGTCATGTGGAAGCGCCGCAAATAAAGATATGACACGCCGAAAGGCACGAATTGAAATCACGGAAGCAGGGGGGAACACCATGCAAATCACAATTAAAGATGTTGCGAAACACGCAAACGTCGCGCCGTCGACGGTATCTCGCGTCATCGCCAACAGCTCAAGAATCAGTCAGAAAACAAAAGAACGGGTCAGAAGCTCGATGGAGGAGCTCGGTTACCATCCAAACATTCATGCGAGAAGTCTTGCCAACCGCTCGACACAGTCGATTGGTCTCGTCATGCCGAGTGCGGCAACAAAGACGCTCCAAAACCCATTCTTCCCAGAAGTGTTGCGAGGAATCAGTACGAAGGCGCACCAAAACGGTTATTCACTCTATATGACGACCGGTGTGACAGAAGAAGAGGTATTGTCGGGTGTGATCGAGATGGTACAGGGACGTCGTGTCGACGGTGTCATCGTCCTCTATTCACGTGAAGACGACCAAGTCGTCCAATATCTACGTCAGACGAAGTTTCCGTTCGTCGTGGTCGGGAAGCCGTTCGGGGACGCTTCTTCGATTACGTACGTCGATACGGACAACTATTTGGCCGGACGCGAAGTGACGAAGCACCTCTATAATCTAGGTCACCGACGTATCGCCTTCATTGGAGGATCGGACAAACTCGCCGTGACACAAGACCGCCGGAACGGATACGCGACGGCTCTCATGGAAGCGGGCATCCCGGTATGTGAGGACTATATCGCACGAGCCGAGTTCATGACGAAGGGTGGCGCAAAAGCCGTCCGTGAACTGCTTCAAAATGAAGAGCCACCGACAGCTGTCGTCGTCAGTGATGACATGATGGCACTCGGGGTCATCAGTACACTCAGCGAAATGGGACTCAAGATTCCTGAAGATGTGGCTGTCGTCAGTTTCAATAACGTCTATATCGCCGAACACTCAAACCCGCCGCTCACTTCGGTCGAGATCAACATTTTCGGTCTTGGCTTTGAGGCGACAAATTGCTTGATTGAACAAATTAGCGATAATGCCCCACCATACGGAAAACGTGTCATCGTTCCACACTATTTGGTCGTCCGCCAATCATGTGGACAAAAAAAGAGCAAAGTGGAAACGCTCGAATCAAATTCTTAATCGTCTAGACGATCTCGCGAGGAGCGAGGTCGTCTTTTGCATATCCTGTTGATTGAAGTCGCCTGAAGTGGGGAACATTTCTCACGAACGGATTGAAATTGAAAGGATGGATTGAGATGAGTGAAAAACGATTTGTCGGAACATACGATACGAAAGAGAGCCTGCTTTCTAAAATGAACGAACTGAATGAAAATGGCTACGATGAGGGAGAATTATATATCGTAACTGAACAGGAAGACGCTGTCCACGTGCTCAAACATGAGACGAACGTCAACGTGGAGAACGGTGACGCGTCGTGGTTAGACAACCTTCAGGACGATACAAGTCAGGGCAAAGATATGAAACAGGCGCTACACGATCTAGGCATCTCAGATGATGAGGTAGGGCAAGCACATGCACAATTGAAACAAGGCGGATATGTGCTCGTCATCGATGAACCTGATACGGGGTTCAATGATGGTCGGAGCGCTCTATTCGAAGGCCATGAAGCGAATGCGGCGTTCGGTGAGGATGAAGAAAATCAAAAGGGATGACCCATTAAGACTGTCTCCGCGAGAGGCAGTCTTTTTTCTCTAAATAATGTGACAAAAAAAGAAAGAAAAAGTTTTATGCAAACGATTGCATTCTCTCTTCAGTTGTGTAAAATGAAAGGTGAGATTAAATACAGCGCTTTCATAGACAAACGGTTGCACGAACTTGTTGTCCATCGAAGGTAGCCTTGTAGAGAAAAAGGAGTGGCAGACAGATGAAACGATTGTTTGCAGTCGATGAATGGAAAGTAACAGAAGAAGGTCTTCACCCGAAAGAAAACCGTCTTGCTGAATCGATCACATCGCTCGGAAACGGGCACATGGGAATGCGAGGAAATTTCGAGGAAGATTACTCGAATGATACGCACCAAGGATTCTATGTGGCGGGCGTCTATTACCCGGACAAAACACGTGTCGGTTGGTGGAAGAATGGATATCCTGAATACTTTGCCAAAGTATTGAATGCGACAAACGTCATCGGTCTACGCGTCGCGATCAATGGAACACCTGTCGATTTGGCGAAATGGGACGTGAAAGACTTTACACGCGAATTGGATATGCAGCGTGGTGTGCTCACACGGACGTTCTCATTGATGAACGGGACAGAAGAGACAAAAGTAGAAGTCGTCCGTTTCTTCTCAATCGTTGATAAAGAAGTATTAGCGATTCGTTACAACGTCACACCGGTAAACTACGAAGCGAAAATCGAGTTCACGCCATACTTAGACGGCGATGTCGAGAACGAAGATTCGAACTACGATGAGAAGTTCTGGCTCCCGGTCGACCGTGGCATTGAAGAACGCTTCGGTTTCGTGACGACGAAGACGAAAAAACTCGATTGGCACGTCACGGCATCGATGATTGCGGACGTTGAAGGCGCTCGTTGTGAAGTGCTCGAAGCGACAGACCTCTTCGTGGCGAATAAATTCACGGTCAATGTGACTGCTGGCGAGACGTCGACAGCTTATAAATATGTATCTGTCGTGACAAACCGCGACCATGCGATTGAGGACCTTCAATCTGCAGGGATGAAACAAGTCGAAACGGCGTTTGAAAAAGGCTTTGAGACGCTTCTCGCTGAACAGACGGAAGCGTGGCTCGCACGCTGGGAAGATGCGGACGTTCGAATCGATGGAGATATCGAAGCGCAACAAGGAATCCGTTTCAACATCTTCAACATGTATCAAACGTATACAGGTGAAGATTCGCGTCTCAACATCGGACCGAAAGGGTTCACAGGTGAGAAGTACGGCGGTGCGACGTATTGGGATACGGAAGCCTATTGCCTCCACTTCTACTTGGCGACTGCCAAACCAGAAGTCTCATGGAACTTGCTCAAATATCGTCACAACCAACTGCCACAAGCAAAAGAGAACGCTGTGAAGAATGTCGGTATGGAAGGCGCGCTTTATCCGATGGTCACGATGAACGGGGAAGAGTGCCATAACGAGTGGGAAATCACGCATGAAGAGATTCACCGGAACGGTGCGATCGCCCATGCAATCTTCAACTACACGAACTTCACAGGCGATAAGTCTTACCTTGGACAATACGGACTTGAAGTATTGGTCGAGATCTCGCGTTACTGGGCTAGCCGCGTCAACTTTGTGCCACACAAAGACGTGTATATGATCCTAGGCGTCACAGGTCCGAACGAATACGACAACAATGTCAACAACAACTGGTACACGAACTTGATCGCCGCGTGGACGCTCGAGTACACGCAAGAAGTGTATAACTACTTGAAAGAAGCAGAACCTGCACGTCTCGAAGAGCTCGTGTCGACACTTGGCATCACAGACGCTGAACTTGCGAAGTGGGCAGATATCCAAACGAAGATGTACTATCCAAAAGATGACCTCGTGCCAGATGTCTTCATGCAACAGGATGGCTTCATGGATAAAGAGCAGATCTTGGTGAAGGACCTCGATCCGAAACATCTTCCACTTAACCAAAACTGGTCGTGGGATCGCATCCTTCGCTCAAACTTCATCAAACAAGCGGACGTCCTTCAAGGACTCTACACGTTCGGTGATCGCTTCACGCTTGAACAGAAACGTGCGAACTTCGATTTCTATGAGCCACGCACGGTTCATGAGTCGAGCTTGTCACCATGTGTCTATTCAATCATTGCGGCAGAAGTCGGGTATGAGGACAAAGCGGTTGAATTGTATCAACGTTCAGCACGTCTTGACCTCGACAACTACAACAATGATACAGAAGACGGGCTGCACATCACGTCGATGGTCGGCTCATGGATGTCCATCGTTCATGGTTTCGCGGGTATGCGCATCCAAGGGGATCACCTCTCGTTCAGCCCGATGATTCCGAAGGACTGGAACGGCTACTCGTTCAACATGCTCTGGCGTGGCCATCACTTGACGGTCACATCATCACGTGAACAAGTGACAATCCAACAAACAGGTGGTACAGATGTAACGCTTCACGTGTATGGAAATGCAGTAACGGTTCCTGCGAATGAATCGATTACAATTGAAACAGTGAAAGCGTGACCAATTGCTTCATACGAACAAGCCGACCTCGGTCGGCTTGTTTTTTTATGAAAAACTTATCGGATTTCCTGCATATTTGCTGTATGCAGCATGAATAATCTATGTTATCTTGATTCTTAGCTATTTTGAGAAAGGGGAGTTGAAGCTTGACGGAAGCCGTTAAAGAACATACACGAATCGGGGTTGTCTCGATCATCGGAGGATTGTTCGTTGCCTTATCCATGACATTATTTTTAATTCCAGCCGGCGTCTATTCGACAGGATTTACGGGCCTTGCCCAAATCTTGACAGAACTACTAGCTGGTACACCGTTTGAACTAGGGGAAGGGCTCTGGTTCTTTATTCTGAACGCACCACTGCTCGTCGTTAGTTATTTTATGCTCGGGCGGAATATGATGATCCATACGCTTGTCAGTGTCGCCTCGGTTACTTTGTTCATTCGTATGCTTCCGCAATCGCAGCTCCTCTCGGACGACCCGTTATTGAACGCCGTGTTCGGCGGTGTGCTTTTGGCGATCGGATCGGGGATTACGATTCGGTACGGTGCCTCGACGGGAGGCTTTGACATTGTCGCGTTGATTCTTGCGAAATTCACGAACAACTCGGTCGGTGTCTACCTCTTCTTGATGAACATGATGATCGCGCTCGCAGCGGGTGCCTTGTTTGGATGGCCGACAGCGCTCTATACAATCGTCTTCTTGTATGTGACATCAAAAGTCATCGATGAGATTTACACGAATACGCAGCGTCAGACGCTCTTCATCGTGACGAACCATCCAGATGAAGTGACGAAAGAATTGCATCAACATGTGTTCCGTGGCATCACGCTCATGCCGGCAATCGGCACGTACTCGAAAGTCGAGAAAGCAACGCTCATGATGGTCGCACAACGACACGAGGTTCGTGAAATCACACGGATTTGTAAAGATGCAGACCCATCCGTTTGGATCAATATCTTGCCGACAGAGGACGTCGAAGGTACGTTCCGTCGCTAAATCAGCCCCTACTGAAGTGCTCAGTAGGGGTTATTATGTAGGTAATACATCAATTGATTGGGGAAGATAGATGATGATTGGGGTCAGTATTGCGACGAAATGGGAATACGAGGCGACATTAGACTATTTTGAAGTGAACAATGAAGAACGTTGTGAATATCCGTACGGAGAGTTTTTTCTGAAGAAAGTAAATGATACTGAGTTAATTTTTTATTTCACCGGTGTACGGAAAACGAACGGGGTCGGGGCCAATCAATACATGATTTCTCGTTTTGACTTGGATAAGGTGATTGTGGCGGGAACGTGTGCCGGAATAGATGACACGTACAGTCATTTAGACGTCATCGTACCGCATCGTGCCGTGCAATATGATTGTACGGTTAAAGAGATAGAACCGTTGATCAAACAATCTTTCATAGTTGACATACCACTCTCTCACTACGGGGGTGATTTTTTGACGGGGACGATTGCAACGGCTGACCGGGCTGTCGTCATGTGGAAGGATTATGTAGAGTTGAACGAACATGAGATCACGATTGCTGATACGGAAGCGGGTGCCATTGCATATATCTGCAAGAAAAACGACGTCGAGTGCATCATTGTTAAAGGAATCTCTGACTTTCCGACGGATGAACGCAATACGAATCCAGTCGACTCGAACATGGAACAAATCAATGTGTACATCGCGAACACCCCGAAAGTCATGAACAAGATTTTTGACGACTATTTGATTCGTTTTATTTGATGATAGGATTCGAATTGTCTGAACAGAAATGACATTTGTACGCTCGGGATTTCGGATATCTTTAGCGACGCCGTAGGGCACACCGACTCCCAGGGAATCAGCGGGTAAGGCGAGACCCAACAGCCGAAGGCGATGCGGCTCGCAGCCCGCCCCCAGGAAAGCGGCGTGCCAAATCCGGTGTATGCACAGATACAAAAACAGAGGCAATTCATCCTAATCAGGAAGAAAAGCCTCTGTTTGATAATGGTTCAGTTCTAGTCGGTGCTTTCGTTATGACTTGATCCCAAGTCGTTCTTCTAAGAAGAGGGCGATCCCGTCGTCCATGTTCGAAGCCGTCACTTCATTGGCCACGTTTTTCAGTTGGTCAATGGCATTCCCCATTGCGACACCTGTCCCGACATAGTCGAGCATCTCAAGGTCGTTCTCTTCATCACCGAAAGCGATGATCTGTTTCCGGTCGATGTTCAAATGTTTCGAGACTTCCTGGAGTCCGAGTGCCTTCGACGTGTTTTTGCTCATGACTTCAATCATGTGCTCCGGCATGCGCCATTGACGGTTCAATACGGCCTCGGCATGAATGTCGTCAAGCTGAGAGCGGACGTGCGCCACGTGGTCTTTTGTCGCGTGAATCAAAAGTGACGTCGGCTCGTCCTGCAAGTGTGTCAACAAGTTACCAGACGTGACGCTGAGCGCACGTTCTGCATACGGGCTGTAAAACTCTTGCGGGTCTTTTTGGAAATAAACGTGGTCGGTCACTTCGACAACGATGTTATGAGCTTTCGTGTCAGCGACCTCTTCAATGATATCATGTGCGGTCTTGAGCGGAATCGGGCGGTGTGTGACCGCATAATTCGCATCTTTCGGGTGATGCACGAAGGCACCGTTGAAGTTGACGAGCGGAGTCGTCAATCCCATTTGCTCATAGTACATGATGGAATGGCGTTTTGGACGCCCTGTCGCGATCATGACTTCATGACCAGCTTCACGCGCCGCTTGAAGGGCACGGAGATTTCGTTCACTAATGGTTTTATCATCTCTTAATAACGTTCCATCTAAATCAACTGCGATTAAATAACGTGACATCAGTCATCCTCTTTTCTTCACAATGATGTTTCTACGACCGTATCATATTTTTCGATTTGACGGAAAGAATATAGAATCGAAGTCGCATATTCCATTCGAACAATGCTATACTAATGTCGTATGAATTTTTACGAATCATCTGTGAGATGGAGGGGACGTTCAATGCGTTATTTAGTGACATTAATCTGGGCGATTGTGCTCTCAAATACAGCGGTGTTTATCATTTCTGCTGTTGATGGTGTAGAGTTCAACGCGATGCTCGCGACAGGATTTGGCGTGGCCATCACAATCTTCGTTGCACTTCTCGATGTCTTAAACCAAGACATGGGAATCAGCGACGTTGCACAAGAGAAGTAAGCCGTCTACAATCAAACTGACTCGTGCATGAGTCAGTCTTTTTTCTTTATCCAACATAAGAGGAGGATCATGCATATGAAAAACCCTGAAAAACGCGCGAATTTTATCACGTTCGCCATTATCGGAGCGATTATCGTCATCGGAATCGGTCTGTTGTTCTTTTTGAACGGAGCCAATGAAGAAGAGGGCGTCAATGCCGTCACTGCAGACGAATTGCAGCAACAGTTAGACCAGGACGGCGAGGTTGTCGCTTACTTCTGGCAAACAGGCTGTGAATATTGTGAGCAAGTGAAACCATATGTCGAACCACTCATCGAAGAATACGATGCGGTCTCAATCAACTTGGCAGACCATAACGTATGGGAAACATACGGCATCAATGGGACGCCAACGATCATCCGATTCGAAGATGGAAAAGAAGTCGGTCGCATTGAAGGTGCGGTCTCTGAACAACAATACGAAACATTCTTTAAAAATGAGGAGGCAAAAGAGGAATGAAGCGTCATTTCTACCAAACGTTATTTGAGTTGAACGCCTCGCCTTGGATTGCTACACGCTTGAAGCGCTTTGCGGAATCAAGTGTGAGTCGCCACTTGATTCCTTCGTTTGCCAAAGTGTATGACATTGCGGTGGATGAAGCAGAACAACCGCTTGCTGCGTATCCATCACTGCATGCGTTCTTTACCCGTCACTTGAAGCCGGGAGCGCGAACAATCGATGAGTCTTCCGAGACACTCGTCTCACCGTGTGACGGAAAGTTATCTGTCATCGAATCGATCTCAGAGGATAGCCGTTTTGAGGTGAAAGGTCAGTCGTATACACTTGCTGAATTACTTGGTTCTCAACAAGAGGCGAGACGTTATGCAGGTGGAACGGTCGTTGTCCTGTACCTCAGCCCACGCGATTATCACCGCGTCCATACGCCGCTTTCGGGTCGTGTGCTCAGTCACTATGAACTGGGCGACCGCTCGGCACCCGTGAACGAGATTGGGTTGACGGAGACGGTGAGACCGCTCTCTCGTAACTACCGTCGTGTGACACGCTTTGACAGTCCAGCTGGGACGTATGAGCATATCATGGTCGGTGCCTTGAACGTGAACACGATTGAGTGGACGCTCGAGGGCGATCAAGCGGAGAAAGGGCAAGAAGTCGGATACTTCTCATTCGGTTCGACGGTCGTGCTTTGTTTTGAGAAAGATGCGATTCAAATGAACCATGAAAAAATGGGCCCGGTTCGACTCGGTGACGTCATCGGGACAATCAAAACCAACTAATTTTGTATCAATTTTCTTCCGACCGAACGATAGACTAGTCGTTTGGTCGGTTTTCGTTTACCATAGAAGGGATATCAATACTTGTATAAGTAGTTGAATCGTTTAGCTAATTGGAGGAATTTTACGTGTTTAATCGACTTTATCCGAAACAGTTCGTCGCGTCTGTGTTTGACATCGACTTACAAGAATTGAAAGACCGTGGGGTACGTGTCATTTTGACCGACCTTGATAATACACTCGTGGCCTGGGATGTTCCGCATGCGCCTGAGCTTTTATTAATGTGGCTTGAAAAGGTGAAATCATACGGTTTCGATGTGATTGTCGTATCAAATAATAACGAGAACCGTGTACGAACGTTTACGGAGCCGCTCGGTCTTCATTATGTCGCGCGTGCCAGAAAACCGTTACCGTCCGGTTTTAAAGAGGCACTCGCGAAATATGGCTATTCGCCGAAAGAAGCTATTTTCTTAGGGGATCAGTTGTTTACGGACGTACTCGGTGCGAATATGGCTGGCATCCATGTCATCCACGTTCAACCGGTCGTCAAAACGGACGGGCTCGTCACGAAATTCAACCGGATGCTTGAGAAGGTTGTCTTTGCGCACATGAAGCGTCGCGGGAAGTATGTATTGATCACGAAAAAAGTGGAAGAGCTAGCTGTCGACGCACAGCGGGCGAAAGTTGCGGTCGCTGAAAAAATCGGCGAAGCGATGCATCCACATTCCAAAGATTCACATAAAAAAGATGAATAAGACCTCGAACGCACAGGAAGAAGGAGGCTGCCCATGTACGGCGACCAAGGCGTCGGAATTAACGCTTCAGGAGTAGCAGCGAGGTGCTACGGCGAATGAAGAAGGGGAAACCTGAATGGCAGTAAGTACAACTATGGAAGAAACCAAACGATATTGCGCTGGGTGCGGCGTAGCCATCCAAACGGAAGACCCGAACGGGGTCGGCTATGCACCAAAATCGGCACTTGACCGAGAAATCGTCATTTGCCAACGTTGCTTCAAATTGAAGCATTACAACCAAGTTCAAGACGTCGAGTTGTCAGATGATGACTTCTTGCGCATCTTGAATGGGATCAGTTCAAAAGAGGCACTCGTCATCAAGATTGTCGATATTTTCGACTTCAATGGCAGTTGGCTCCCGGGTCTACAACGCTCTGTTGGCTCGAACCCGGTCCTCTTAGTCGGGAACAAGGTGGACTTGTTGCCGAAATCCGTCAACCCGAACCGGATGGCGAACTGGATGAAGGCTGAAGCGAAAGAGCTCGGCTTGAACCCGATTGACGTTCATTTGATCAGTGCGAAAAAAGGACACGGCATCGATGAACTCGCGGAGAAGATTGAATATTACCGAAAAGGCAAAGACGTCTTTGTCGTCGGTTGTACGAACGTCGGGAAATCGACACTCATCAACCAGGTGATCAAACGTTTCGGTGAAGAGGATGAAGCCATCATCACTGTCAGTCATTTCCCGGGAACGACGCTTGACTTGATCGATATCCCGCTTGATGATGATGCGAACTTGTACGATACACCAGGGATTATCAACCGTCATCAAATGGCGCATTACGTCGATGCGAAAGATTTGAAGACAATTACGCCGAAAAAAGAAATCAAGCCACATGTGTTCCAATTAAATCCGCAACAGACGCTCTACTTTGGCGGTTTGGCACGCTTGGATTACTTGGAAGGCAATAAACGATCGTTCGTCATCTATATGTCGAACGAGTTGAAAGCACACCGTACGAAACTCGAACGCGCGGATGAGCTCTATGACCAGCATATTGGGAAAATGCTCAATCCACCGAACGAGAAGACGCTCGAAATCTTACCACCACTCGTACGCCATGAATTCAGCTTACGAGATGGTGTGAAGACAGACATCGTGTTCAGTGGCCTCGGATGGGTCGCAATTCACGGTAAAGGCGGTCGCATTGCGGCTTGGGCTCCGAAAGGCGTCGCAGTCACACTCCGCGAGGCGCTCGTATGAATCTGGCTGTCATCGGCCACCCGATTGCTCATTCGCTCTCTCCCCAGCTGCACGAGCAGTGGTTGAGGGCGTCTGGGCTTTTCGGGCGTTATGAGGCCATTGACGCCATGGCGAGCGACTTACCTGCACTGTTTGAAGCGATGCGGAGCGGAGAATGGGACGGATTCAACGTCACCATTCCCTATAAAGAAGCAGTCGTTCGTTACGTCGATGAATTCGATGAGGCAGCAAAACTTGCCGGTGCCGTCAACACAGTGTATAAGCGAGACGGACGCCTTGTCGGAACGAATACGGACGGTGCCGGGCTCGTCCAAGCACTGACACCGTTCACCGATTGGACAGGACAAGTCCTCGTCATCGGTGCGGGTGGGGCTGCGCGTGGGATCGTACAGGCACTACCGACGCGTCGGGTGACGATTGTCAATCGAACAGTCGAACGGGCGAAAGAACTCGCAGACGTGTTCGATGTCACGTACACGACGTTCGAAAAGGTCGACGTCTCGCAATATGAGGTCATCATTCAGACGACTTCTGTCGGCATGGACAAGAGCTCGACACCACTTTCATTAGAAGGACTACGACAAAACACGGTCGTTTGTGATATCATATATCGTCCACTTGTCACCCCGATGCTTCGTGAAGCGAAACATCGCGGGGCCATCATTGTGACAGGGGTAGCCATGTTCGTCGGGCAAGGCGCGCTCTCGTTCGAAAAATGGACGGGCGTGAAACCGGACGAAACCATCGGAAAAAAGTTAATCGAAGGATTATTGGAGGAATAATATACTATGCTATCAGGTAAACAAAAACGCTTTTTACGCGCAGAAGCGCATCATCTCTCACCAATCTATCAAGTTGGGAAGAATGGGGTCAGCGAAGCGATGTGTAAAGATATCGTGGACGCACTCGAAAAACGCGAATTGATCAAAGTTCAAGTACTTCAAAACTGCATGGACACGCCAAAAGACGTGGCCGGCGAATTATCAGAAGGTACAAAAGCTGAGGTTGTTCAAGTCATTGGTAAAGTCATCGTCTTATACAAAGAGGCGACTGAGAAAGAAAATCGCCAAATCAAACTCCCATGAGCCGCATCGGTTTGATGGGGGGCACGTTCGACCCGCCACATCTCGGACATCTGTTGATTGCCGAACAAGCTCGCGAACAACTTGAGCTCGATGAAGTCTGGTTTTTACCGGCTGCGATTCCGCCACACAAGATCGGCTTCAGCTCGGCAGACCATCGAATCGAGATGACCCGCCGCGCCATTCAAGGTCAGTCAGAGTTCAAGTTGAATCTGATTGAGTTTGAGCGGAGTGAGCCGTCCTATACGGTAGAGACGATGAAGCGGTTGATTGAACAGCATCCAGACGATACGTTCTATTTCTTGATTGGAGCGGATTCACTCGTCGCACTCGAGTCGTGGCACGACTATGAGACGCTCATTCGTCTTGTCGCATTCGGCGCCGTCGCCCGTCCGGGGACACGTTACTTGATTCCAGAGAAGGCGGACGTTCGTCCGATCGATATGCCACAACTTGAGATTTCGTCCACCGATATTCGGGAGCGGGCGAAGCGAGGTAAATCCATCAAATATTTGGTCCCGGCGCTCGTCGAGACGTATGTGAAGGAGCATAAGCTGTATGACGTTTGAAGAAGCGCATGAGTTGATTAAACAGACGCTACCAGAAAAACGCTATATCCATACGCTCGGTGTCGTCGAGACGGCAGAGCGGATGGCGGTTCAGTACGGCGAGAACGTCGAAGAGGCTCGTCTAGCAGCGATGCTTCATGACTACGCCAAGTACTTTGACACGGAAGAGATGCGTCAAGTCGTCATCGAAGAGGGACTTGATTCAAGCCTTCTTGAGTACGGGGACGAGTTGTTGCATGCGCCGGTCGGTGCGATCTTGCTTGCTCGTCAGTATGAACTCGAGGAAACCGTACTATCGGCAATTCGGAATCATACGACGGGAGAGCCTGGGATGTCTCGTCTCGATCAAATTCTGTTCGTGGCCGATGCCATCGAACCGAATCGCAATTATCCAGGGGTTGATCGCCTGCGAATAGAGGCAGCGCATTCGCTCGAAGGGGCGGTTGTCGCGACACTGAAACAGACGATTGAGTTTTTATTGAAAAAGTCGGTGCGCATTTTTCCACTGACGATTGAAACGTATAATGATTTTGTGAATACACCTTAGGAGGGTCAATATGACTGCAAGAGAAGAATTAGAATTGATTGTAAAAGCGGCTGACGATAAACGTGCCGAGGAAATCGTCGTACTCGACATGGAAGGGATCTCGCCGATTGCGGATTACTTCGTTATCTGTCACGGGAACTCGGAGAAGCAAGTTGAAGCGATCGCACGTGAGATCAAAGATGTCGCTGGCGAGAACGACCTACCACTCCACAAGTTTGAAGGAATGGACACGGCACGTTGGGTACTTGCTGACCTCGAGAACGTCGTTGTCCACATCTTCCATCGTGACGACCGTGATTACTACAACCTAGAGAAATTGTGGGCTGACGCGCCGCACGTCGAAGTGGAAGTCGGCTAATGGCATACGAAGGATTCGCCTATGTATACGACGAGTTAATGAAAGACGCGCCGTATGATGAGTGGGTCGCTTTCGTGCGTCGTCACATCCAAGATGGCGCGACACTCGCGGATGTCGGATGTGGGACAGGATTGGCTACGATTCGCCTCGCCGAACATTACGACGTGATGGGGATCGACTTATCGGAGTCGATGCTCGAAGTCGCACAAGAAAAGGCACTCGAAGCAGAAATCGAGTTGCCACTTTGGGAACAAGATATGCGTGAGTTGGAATTACCGGAACCAGTCGATGCGGTGACGATCCTCTGTGACTCACTCTGCTACCTGCGGGATGAGGCAGATGTGATCGACACGTTCGAATCTGTCTACAACCAACTCAAACCGGGCGGGCTGTTCATCTTTGATGTCCATGCGCCGAATAAGATGCAGACGCTCTTCAACCAAAAGACGTACGCGTCAAACGGGGAAGATTGCTCGTATATCTGGTTTGCCGACCCGGGAGAGGCACCGCTCTCGGTCGTTCATGATTTGACGTTCTTCGTCGCGCTTGAAGATGGGACGTACGAACGGATCGAGGAGACGCATGAACAACGGACATATGAACCAGGGCAGTACATGCAATGGTTGATAGGTGCCGGATTCCACGTCAAATCGGTCACATCAGATTTCACCGAACATGCACCGGGAGCGGATGCGGAGCGCATTTTCTTCGTAGCCCAAAAATAAGCAAATCCCCGATTCGTCAAGAATCGGGGATTTTTTGTCGTTCTTATGCTTCGTGGCTAAACTGCCATTGGACACCGAACTGATCTTCAAGCATGCCGTACGCCTTGCTCCAAAACGTCTCTTGAAGCGGCATCAAGACACGGCCGTTCACAGAGAGCGCTTCGAACTCACGATGGATGGCATCGAGGTCGTCCGTGACGACGGCGAGTGTGACATTGTCCCCGAACGTGACCGGTCCGTCAGGCATCGCATCAGAAAACATGAGCGATGAGCCGTGAATCGATAGTCGGGTATGCAGCACGAGATCAGCCATTTCACTCGGCACCGGTTGACCGTCTGGACCAGGTTGGTCGCCGAACGTCATGATGTCTGGAGCGGCATGGTTGAATACGTCCGCATAGAAGTTCACGGCGTCACGGCAATTCCCATTAAAGTTGAGATACGGATTGATCGGCATAGCAAGTTCCTCCTCGGATTCATAATATACATTATAGAACATATGTTCGTAAAAAGCAAGTGAGTCCAACTAAATTCGATTGTGTGGTTGAACACGATTAAGAGTTGGGAATAAAGCTAATAGAGAACAAACTAGACGAAAGAAGGGAAATATCATGAAGCTCACGAAAGGGCGTATCCTCGAGTTTGGATTCGTCTTGTTCATGGCGGTCATGCTCGTCACATCGATCATTGAAGAATCCTGGTTCGATGCGAGTGTTGCGGGAGCCGGGATCATCTCTGGTCTCATCCCGTTTTTCATTGAAAAGACGTTCAAAACAGAACTCGACAGCAAGATGAAGGTGGCATATATCCTGTTCTTGTTTGCCTCACAGTATTTAGGTTCCATCGTCGGATTGTACGGGAACGGCTGGTGGGACACGTTCCTACACCTCTTGAGCGGTATCTTTCTTGCATTTTTAGGATTCGACTTTTTCAGTCGGCTCGATGACGACATTCGAACCGAAATTCCGAAGCGATTTTTATTCGTCTATATCGTTGTCTTTTCTATGGCTGGTGCGGCGCTTTGGGAGATGTATGAATTTACATCAGACGTCGTCTTAAACACGACGATGCAAGGGAACGGGAACGACGATACGATGGTCGACATCATCGCCGGGTCACTTGGTGGAGTGCTCGCCGCGTTCTTCGTCGTGACGCTCCATCAACGTGAAAAGGCCAAACAAAAGAGACACATGAAAAAAAGCTCGTGATTCACGAGCTTTTTATTTGTAATCATTATAATGTTTTATTAATATCAATATTGTAATGATTATAAATAACGGGAGGCAATCATATGGATCAACACCGTCAACTAACTACTAACCAAGGCGTACCAATCGGGGATAACGCCAACTCCATCACTGCGGGTCGTCGGGGCCCGACGCTTCTCGAAGACTACCAACTAATTGAGAAATTAGCGCATTTCGACCGTGAACGAGTACCAGAACGCGTCGTTCACGCGAGAGGGGCAGGGGCGCATGGTGTCTTCACTGTAAAAAATAGTATGAAACGATATACAAAAGCCGCATTCTTGCAAGAAGAGGGGCAAGAGACGCCTGTGTTTGCGCGTTTCTCGACCGTCATCCACGGCTTAGGTTCACCGGAGACGCTTCGTGACCCACGTGGTTTCGCCGTCAAGTTTTATACGGAAGAAGGGAACTATGATTTCGTTGGAAATAACTTGCCGGTCTTCTTCATCCGTGACGCGATTAAATTCCCGGACGTGATTCACTCGCTCAAACCGGACCCACAAACAAACCTTCAAGACCCGGACCGCTTCTTCGACTTCATGTCACTCACCCCGGAATCAACAAACATGCTACTTCATTTGTTCAGTGACGAAGGCATTCCGGCATCGTATCGTCATATGCGCGGATCGTCCGTCCACTCTTTCAAATGGGTGAACGAATTTGGCAACACAGTGTACATAAAGATGCGCTGGGTACCGAAGCAAGGCATTCAAAACTTGTCGATGGAAGAAGCCGCGAAGATTCAGGCGGAAGACTTCAACCACGCGACACGTGACTTGTTCAACGCGATTGAGCAAGGAGACTATCCGGAATGGGATCTATTTGTGCAAATTTTAGACCCGGCGGATATGGACAACTTCGACTTTGACCCACTCGATGCGACGAAAGATTGGTTCGAAGACGTCATCCCGTATCAATTGGTCGGAACGATGACGCTCAACAAGAACGTCGACAATTACTTCGCCGAGACAGAATCTGTCGGCTTCAACCCGGGGGTTCTCGTCCCAGGAATCCAGCCGTCGGAAGACAAGATGCTCCAAGGACGTCTCTTCTCGTATTCGGATACGCAGCGTCACCGCATCGGACCGAACTACCTTCAACTTCCGATCAACTGCCCGTTCGCTCAAGTCGCGAACAACCAGCGTGACGGGGCGATGCCGTTCAAGCAACAGACGAGTCCGGTCAACTACGAGCCAAACCGCTATGAAGACGCACCGAAGCCGAACGCGGACTATATTGAAACGCCGCAACCGATCACAGGCGTGACAGGTCGTCAGAAGATTGAGAAGACGAACGACTTCGGTCAGGCCGGAGAAGTGTATCGCCGTTATTCTCAGGAAGAGAAGGACGCGCTAATCCGTAACCTCGTTGCGCATATCAAAGAAGTTCGTCATGAGAAGACGGTTCTTCTCTTGATCTGCAACTTCTATCGTGCGGATCGTGAGCTCGGGGAGCGTCTCTCGAACGAGTTGAACGTTGATCTCGCACCATTCTTGAACCAAATGTCGAACTAAGCATGTAACCGCGGTCTTGTGCCGCGGTTTTTTGTATGATGAAGGGAAGCAACAAAATGAACGCAAAAAAGCCCATAGCGAAAGCCGTGTATAAAATGAAGTGACCACACAAACATTCAGATAAAGGATTCGCTATGAGCTGGACTTGTTTGACTGAGAGTGTCGGATTATTTTTCTTTTTCACACCATAACTAGCAAGTTGATGAGTAAGAATAAAAGAAAAATCACTCCGAAAAATAGTAACACCCCTACAGTATTGGTCCCTTTTCATCTCCGGTTTTTCTAACATACAAGACTGAAAAGGTAAGTAATATAACCAAAAAAACTGTTAAGGAAGTAAAGAGTAAGGTGATGGAATGGTTGGATATGATTCTAAAGTGAAAAAAGAATTCAGAGATTAAAACAAAGACAAATAAAAAAGTTCCTGCTAACAATAAGTAGAAAAAAGTGTTTCGGTTCGTATTCAAAGACAGAAACTCCTTTATGGTCATTTTTAGAAGTGTGATATGACAATAATTGTACTTCATGTTACGAAAAATCATCAATCCACTTTTGATTGAGGAGCAATCTGAAAGTTACCATCATATAGACGTCGGCTCCTGATGAATCAGCCGCATAGAAAAATCTCGGTTGAAAGGCAACTTTCACGGAGTAAATGCTGATGTTATTTTGCCAAACATCTTTTGATGAAAAAAGACGCCCCTCTCATAGAGGAACGTCTCGTCTATTGTGGTTATTCACCGACCATCCCGTCACCGTCTCGGTCGTCCATATACTGGTACAACCAATGATCACGCGTGATCGGCATCTCGAATCCGGCATTTTTCGCTTCTTTGATTGTCACTTGTCCGTTTCCGTCAACGTCGATATCGGATAATTCTCGCTCTTCGACAGGCTCCGTCGTCACGTCAGGTGGAGAATCGTCCGTCAAATCGAGCGATTCGTTCACCTCTTCAGGGTCCGCGTTATCATACGTATCCGTGACCGTATTGCCTCGTACGGTATACGTGTATTGGTAGCGGGAAGGAATCTGTGTCGTCGTGTTCGGATAGGTAATGATCGCCTCAAAGTCTTTCGCGCCGCCAGCTTTCCGGATGACATCTTCCATGAACGCCTGGTCCCCGTAGCGGTTGAGTGCACTGTTTTGTGGGGTGATGTTATAGGCGTTCGAGACACCACCGAGCGAATCAGCGATGATATGACCTTCATCGAGATTCGGGTCTTCGACACCCGGCACTTTCGCCTCGTCTGAATAATAGCGACCAGAAGAATTGACGTCTTCGGTCTCATCGTCTTGAAGCGTGATTTCGTCGGCGATAACACGAATCAATTGACCATGCTCGTTCGTGAACGCCCAGTACTCACGGTCGCCGAAGCCGATATCGACGACGACATTCGCTTCCCGTGTTCCGGACTGATCACCGCCATCGACCTCAATTTGTGTATAGCCTTCAAATAAATCTGCTTCCTGTTCAGGTGAAGGCGTCTCGGTTGTCTGTTCTTCTTGTGTCTGTTCCTCTTCGACCGTTTCTTCAGTCGACGTCGGGACGCTCACATCGGCATCCGTACAACCGGAGAGGAGCAGCACCCCAAGCAGGAATGGAATGTAAAATGGCATTCTTTTCATATATCTCGCTCCTTATTCGAAGTTACGCTGTCGTATTTTCTATGTAGTCTATAATGATAGCATAAGAAAACAAGAAGTGAGCGTCCCCCTTCAAAATGTGCCCGACGGATTCCTCTCATTTGTGGATTCAGAAAGCTTGTGCCAAGATTGAAAAAAGGGGGAAGAACGTATGAACGAAGTGATTGAGACATTATTGAACCACCGTTCCGTCCGTGACTTTACGGACGAGACATTAACAGATGAACAAATCCGAACCATCGTTGAGAGCGCTCAACGCGCATCGACGTCTAGCTTTATCCAAGCTTATTCCATCATCGGGGTGACCGATGAAACGAAGAAGAAACGACTTGCCGAGATTGCGGGCAACCAGTCCTATGTCGTCGAGAACGGTCACTTTTTCGTCTTTTGTGCGGATTTGCATCGCCATGAAATGATTGGTGAGCTACAGGAAGCGGAAGTGTCTGCGACGCTTGAGACTGATGAGAAGTTGCTTGTCGCTGTGATCGACGCTGCACTCGCCTCACAAAATGCGGCCGTAGCGGCAGAGTCGATGGGGCTCGGCATCTGTTATATCGGTGGCATTCGGAACGACCTTTTTGCGGTTAAAGAAGTGCTCGAATTGCCGGAACGGGTCATCCCGCTCTTCGGCATGGCCGTCGGTGTACCGGCCTCAGTCGAGGGTCAAAAACCACGCTTACCGTTCCATCATGTTTACCATGAGAATACGTATGAAGCGAATCCAGAACGGATGAAGCAGTCCCTTTCCGATTACGATGCGTTAATTCACGATTACTATATGGTCCGTGGCTCGAACCCGCGTAAAGACACGTGGACTGGACAGATGGGACGCATGTTGTCAAAATCGACGCGTCTTGACGTCAAAGACTTCTTGAAAGCACAAGGCTATTTGAAGCAATAAGATAAACCGCCGACAAATTACTGTCGGCGGTTTTGTCATGTTCAATTTACTTGAGCGTCGAGCCAATTCTTGTCGATGGCACCGAATTGTTTCGCGATGATCACACCGGATTCATCGAGCACATATGTCGTCGGCATCGCCTGAATCCGATACGCATCACCGACTTGACCGTCACGGTCATAGACAACGGTAAAGGCGTCTTCATACGGTTCGACGAACGAGACGGCATTGTCCGGGTCACGTTCGCTCGTCGTCGTGTTGACGGCGACAATCGTCACGTCGTCTCGCTCTTTCGCGAACGCCGCCATGTCCGGCATTTCTGCGCGACACGGAGGACACCAGGACGCCCAAAAGTTAACGACGACTTGTTGACCGTGTAACGATGCTAAGTCGAACGTACTCCCATCAGTTCGTTGTAACTCAAACGATGGGGGAATTTGCCCGATGTTTAGACCGGTCGATGCCGTCTCTGACGTGATCGTTTGTGTCGCGCGTTCTGGTAGGGCAGCGTTCACGACCGCGAGCAAGACGAGAGCACCGATACTCAATTGTACGACTCTTCTTGAAGGACGAGCGACATAGAGCGAAAGTCCGAGCAGGATGAAGACGATGCCGATCATCCACCATTGAACTTGTCCAACCGCATACGACTGAAACAGCCAGATACTAGATGCGCCAAGGACGGTCCAAAGGATGTGTCCTCGAGTCGGCGCATGCATCCAGCGCCATGTCGCCCCTAATAGTATGAGGATAAGGACAGCACTCCATAGATGAATCGGCTGGTCGGGTAGAGAGAATATCGTCCCGTATACCGGAACCGCGAGTGTCATCCCGAGCCAGACGAGGAGCCCGCTCAGCATCCAATATCCTAAAAGGTTTCGATCGAGTCGATAGACGAGCCAAAGGACAACAGCGGCCGCGATCCATTGAGACCATACGCCTCCTGTAGCGTAGAGGGCAAGAGAAATATCACGAGTCGTCAACAGACCGATGAGGATGGCGCTTCCTTTCCAGGCGAGGAATCCATAAAACCATGTACCGATGACGGCTTCACGTTGCTTACTCGTCAGACCGAGGAAACGAAAGATCCCGTAAAGGATACCAAGGCTCACTAAAAAAATGAGTAAATCGACACGAATGTTAAGTGGACCGATAGCGACCACGTCTTTCCCTCCTAAACAAAAGGCGCCCCTCTCGAAGCGGGCGCCATATTCATAGTCAGTATAACATTACTTGATTTGTTGAGCGTTCAAGACAGTCTTCATCGCGCCGTAGCCACCGAGGATATTGTGGATATCTTTGTAGCCGAGCGATTGAAGGACACTTGCTGCCATGCGTGAGCGTACGCCTGACGCACAGTGGACCGCAATCGTTTGATCGGTCGGAAGACCTTCGTGATCACGTGTGAGTTTACCGAGCAAGATGCGCTCTGCTTTTTCGTAATGGCTCGCATTCCATTCTGTCGCGTTTCGAACGTCAAGGACGAAGACGTCACCTTTTTCTGCAGCTTCGATTGCTTCTTCTGCTGTCACGTCCGTATACGTTTCCGTCAAGAGTGAAGCATCGAGCTCTTCGACCGGAACGATGAAGCGAAGACGGTCGAGACCGATTGATTGAAGGTCGGTCTGTACTTGATCGACATCTTCCGCATTTGCGATGAGTGTGATGTCTTTATCGAAGTTGACGAGCCAGCCAGCCCACGAGACGAACTTGTTGTTGTACGGGATGTTGATTGTCCCTGGTACGTGTCCGTTCGCAAAGTCTTCTCCTTTACGCGTGTCGACGACTTGCGTCTCTTCGACGAGTGTATCAAGGCGATCTGAACCGATGACTTCAGGACGAGCGATGTCTGTCGTCACTTGAATGCCTTCTTTGTTCACTTTTTTCATCATGGCGAAGTAGTTCGGCGGTTCTGGTTGATCCGTCGTCAACTCTTTGATGAAGGCATCTTTGTCCGTCATTTGAAGCGCCCAGTTCGTCGCTTTCTCATAACCGACCGTCGATGTTGGAATCGCGCCGAGTGCTTTCCCGCAAGCACTACCTGCACCGTGTCCTGGCCAGACTTGAACGAAGTCAGGAAGCGCCATGAATTTTTTGAGTGAATCAAACATTTGTTCCGCACCGATTGCCGTCGTTCCTTTCACGCCGGCTGCTTCTTCGAGAAGGTCAGGGCGACCAATATCTCCGACGAAGACGAAGTCGCCTGTAAAGATTCCCATCGGTTGTGTCTGGTTGCGGTCATACAGAAGGAACGAGATGTGTTCCGGTGTGTGACCTGGTGTATGCATGACTTCGAGTGTCACGTTTCCGATTTTGAACGTGTCACCTTCTTTGACGAGTTGTGCGTCGATGTCCTTGGCAAACGCATACTTCCAAGAAGCATCGCCTTCATCTGATAAATAAGCTTTCGAACCTGTGCGCTTCGCGAGTTCGAGTGAGCCCGATACAAAGTCCGCATGAATGTGTGTCTCAGCTGTTGCGACAATGTTCATGCCTTCTTTTTTCGCTTCCTGAAGGTATGGCTCGATGTTCCGGGCCGGATCGATGACGATGGCTTCTCCTGTCATTTGGCATCCGACCATATATGAAGCTTGTGCTAATTTCTCATCATAAAAATAACGTAGTAACATATCAATTTCCCCCTATGAATGTAATGGTTTATTCGACTTCGCCTTGCCAGCTCATCATCCCACCGTCGACGTTCGTGACATCGAATCCGAGTGAGTCGAGATAAGCGGATGCGTTCATGCTGCGTCCACCGGCTGCGCAAATGACGTGAATCGGTTTAGAGCGATCGAGCTCATCGACTTTCGCCCCGAATTCAGAAAGTGGTACGTTTTTCGCTTGTTTAATGTGACCTCCAGCATATTCATCTACCTCTCGTACATCGATGAGGTTGAGTGAGTCGTCAGCTTGAAGTAACGCTTCTAATTCAGTAGTCGTAATCGTCTTCATGAGTCTTTGATCTCCTTTTCGTGTTTAAGGTTTTTGGCAACGAGAATGTTTCGTTGGCTTTAATATACCCCCTAAGGTATAATGAGCGCAAGTGAAAAGAATTGGAGGGGAAAACATGAAGAAAATTTCCTTATTTGTTGGGATTTTGGCTGTTATGGTGATTTTTATCTTTGTAATCACATCAGAAAAGGATGAAATCACGAAAATCGATGCTGAAACTCTACAAAACAAATTGGAAAACGAGGGAATAACACTTCTTGACGTACGAGAAACGTCCGAATACGAGGGGGGGCATATTGAAGGGGCGGTGAACGCACCACTATCTTCATTAGATGCCAACGAGTTACCGTATCCGAAAGATGAGCCAATCTACGTCATCTGTCGAAGTGGTAATCGAAGTGCCCAGGCTGCTAACCGATTACAAGAGGCCGGCTATACGAAAATCTATGATGTGTCAGGCGGGATGATGGCTTGGGAATCGATTGAATAAGTAGAGAATACGAGAGTAAATGGAGGAGTCAATATGGAGTTCGGGTTTATCATTACAATCTTTCTAATTGGGTTTATCGGGTCGTTCATTTCAGGGATGGTCGGGATTGGTGGGTCGATCATCAAGTATCCGATGTTGTTATACATTCCACCAATCTTAGGATTTGCGGCGTTCAGCGCCCACGAAGTATCAGGAATCAGTGCGATTCAAGTATTCTTTGCGACAATCGGTGGAATCTATGCCTATCGTAAAGGTGGATACTTAAATAAACAGTTGATCCTCTATATGGGTGTGTCGGTCTTAATCGGAAGCTTCATTGGAGGATACGGGTCGACGATTTTATCGGAGACGATGATCAATGTTGTTTACGCCGTACTCGCGACGATTGCGACAATTATGATGTTCTTACCGAAGCCACAAGTAGACGATATGCCGCTTGATCAAGTGCAGTTCAACAAGATGATTGCGGCAAGTTCAGCTTTCATCGTCGGGATTGCAGCAGGTATCGTCGGAGCGGCAGGAGCATTCATTCTCATGCCGATCATGCTCGTCGTCTTGCGCATCCCGACGAAGATGGCAATCGCAAGTTCGCTCGCCATCACATTTATCTCGTCGATCGGGTCGACGTTCGGTAAAATTATCACCGATCAAATCGTCTGGGGTCCGGCAATCATTATGATTATCGCGAGTCTGATTGCTGCACCAATCGGGGCGAATGTCGGGAAGAATATGAATACAAAAGCGCTTCAATGGATTTTAGCGTTACTCATCTTAGCGAGTACCATCAAAATTTGGAGCGACCTAATCGCATAAAAAATCACGATGCCTCTATTCAGGCATCGTGATTTTTTTGCGTTATTTCGTAATGAAATAGTAGAGGAGTCCGAGTCCGATGAACGCCACAGGGAGCAAGATGATGTAGAGCCAAGAAACCATCGACCAGCTCTTCTTTTGGCTGTACGTGGAGCGGTCTTTTCCGAGTCCGACCATGATAGTAAAAATAAGTGCAATCAAACAGACGAGTAATGCTAATCCAATCGTGAGAGCCATATTGTCACATCCTTCTTACGTACTGTTAGTTTCATCATATCGCATACAGGTGGGAGACTTCTGACAGAATGTTGAATTTGTGTGACAAAGGTGAGGGAGAAGCGTCACACCTACATTATCAGACTAGAAAAAATCCCTTCTCACTCGAACGAATCGAATGACAAGGGACCGGTCGCTTATTCCGCAAACGTTTTGCTACGGAACATAAATGCCGTGATGAGATAGAAGGCGATGATGTGAAGGGCGACATAGAAGATCGAGAAGCCCATCGTGACATCCATCGCATCCATGAATTCTGGGTTCAAGTCATAGACTGAAAGATCTGCATGCAAGAAGACGATCCATTTTGCGAGTTCAGGTTTCCATGCAACGAGAAGACCACCAATGATACTTGAGGCGAAGTTCGCGAGCACCGTGAAACCGATGACGACACCGACTGATTTGAAGACGACCGAAAACATGAGCGTCAAGAAAATGATGAAGATGGGTCCGCTCACGCTGATAAGGATCGGACGAACGACATCCCATGTGACAGAACCGTCTAACGTGAGTGAGAACCCGAACGCGACGACTAAAATAAAGACGAATTGGAGCAACATGACGAGAACGGCCATGACGAGTTTTGAGAGCAAGATGCGGTCTCGGGAATACGGACTCATCAAGAGATGCTTCAACGTATCAAATTTCAACTCATTCCCGACCATTTCGGCCGTGAAAACGATGGTAAAGATGCTGAGGAAGGCAATGGCGCCCATCGTTGAGAATTCGAAGAACGATGCCGCTTCCGGTGTCCCTTCTCCGCTCGCTAGTACGGCATATACGATGAGGATGATCGCGGTGTATACACCTAAGGCGACGTAAGGCTTAATCGTGCGGCGCCACTTCATCCATTCATTGCTGAGTAATGAACGCATTGTTCGTACCTCCTTCTTTTTTCGTCAATTTCAAGAATTGCTCTTCGAGTGACTCGTGTTTCATGCCGATTTGGTAGACGGCGATATCCCGTTCAATCAATTGCTTCAATAGAACAGGGATATCCGTCTCCTGACGTGGGACGATGAACGACTCGGCTGACTGTTGAACGATTTTCACATCATCGAAGGCGAGTGCCGCGACATCGAGCGCATCGCTCATCTGTTCTTTCGCAACTTTACAGAGGATGACGCTATCGGCTTTCGTCTGACCGTCTTCTACTGATTTGATTTGTCCTTGGTCAATGATGGCGAAGCGGTCCGTGATCAATTCCATCTCACTCAACAAGTGACTCGAGATGAGGATGGCGATGCCGCGGTGGTCCGCGAGGTGGCGTAAGTAATTCCGGAGATCAGCAATCCCGGCTGGGTCGAGACCGTTCGTCGGCTCATCAAGGATAAGTACTTTTGGATTATGCAACAAGGCACGGGCGATCCCGAGGCGTTGTTTCATCCCGAGCGAATACTGTTTCACTTTCATATCGAGCTTTCCATCGAGTCCGACGAGCGCACCAAGCGCATTCAAATCGACCTTCTTTAAGTTCGGGATCAAGTTCATGGCATGAATCAAGTTCTCACGACCGGTCATGTACGGATAGAACGCCGGATTCTCGACGATGGCTCCGATTCGGCTGAGTGCTTCTTGGCGGTTGTTCGCGACGTCATACCCATCGACCGTCACGGTTCCATGTGTTGCAGGCATGAGGCCTGTAATGATTCGGATCGTCGTCGTTTTCCCGGCGCCGTTCGGTCCGAGGAAACCAAAGATTTCACCCGGGGCGACATCAAAGCTGACATTCGTCAATACCGTTGCTTTTCCCATCTTCTTATGGACATTTTGTACGGATAACATGTGGTCACCTAGCTTTCTTTTTTGAGTGATAGTGTTCTTCCTACACCCCCTTCTACGGGCTTGTTTGAAATAAGGTTTCATCTTTTTTTGAAATGTTTGAAACAAATCCGCTGAGACACAATTTATCGATAAGCAAAACTTATCGAAATAGTATGGACGAATTGTGAATTTGTAAGGGTCTTTCTAGCATGAAAGGTGTAGTATGAAGTTGAGCGTAAGAGGCAAGATTTGGTTTTGTTCACTAGGGTAAGAGAAGAGTGAACGGCTTCGGGCTACATGTTAAAATGAAAGCGTTCACAGATTGGGCGTTTAGGAATGGATAAGGGGGATTTATTCAATGGGAGAGTCGTCGAATGTTCACGAGAAATCGCAAGCATTTTATGGTCCTAACTTAGGCTACATCATTGAACTGTACGAGCAATATTTGGAAGACCCGTCTTCGGTCGATGAGGAGACACGTCGTTACTTCGACGAGAACGGGGCACCAGAATCATCACCGACAGAAGTACCGGCCTCGGGTCCGTCGTTTGACTTAGAGAAAGTCGTCTCGGCGACACGTCTCGTCAACGATATTCGTGCGTTCGGTCATAAGGCGGCGGATATTTATCCGTTGAAAGATCATCCGCGTGAACAGGAATTGTTCGAACTGTCTCGTTATGATTTGACAGAAGAAGATTTAAAACAAATTCCGGCCCGTCTTCTTTCGGACGATGCACCGAAACCAAATGCGAGTGCCCTTGAGTTATTCCGTCACTTGCTTGACGTCTATACAGGGACGGTTGCAATCGAACTCCGTCACTTAGACGATATGGAAGAGAAGAAGTGGATTCGCCGTCAAGTCGAACAAGGCGCATTGAAACAAACCTTCTCAAAAGAAGAAAAGATCGAATTGTTCAAACGTCTTGCTGAGACAGAACTGTTTGAATCATTCCTGCATAAAACGTATGTCGGACAGAAACGCTTCTCCATCGAAGGATTGGATGCGATGGTGCCGTTACTCGACGCGATGGTCGGGGGACTCATCTCTAGCGGATCTGAACACATCAATATCGGGATGGCACACCGTGGACGTCTGAACGTACTCGCTCACGTACTCGGCAAGCCATACGAGATGATTTTTGCGGAGTTCCAACATGCACCGAACAAAGAATTGATTCCGTCTGAAGGGTCAATCGGCATCAACTTTGGTTGGTCAGGCGACGTGAAATATCACCTCGGGCTTGATCGCAAAGTCGTCGAACAACAAAAAGAAGTACGTCTCAACTTGGCGAACAATCCGAGTCACCTTGAATTTGTCGGATCTGTCGTCGAAGGGTACACGCGTGCCGCACAAGATGATCGTTCTGAAAAAGGATCGGCTGTCCAGCAGGATGATTTGGCAGCTTCGATCTTGATTCACGGAGATGCGGCGTTCCCAGGACAAGGAATTGTGGCGGAGACGCTCAACATGACGAACTTGACGGGTTACCGTACAGGTGGAACGGTTCACGTTATCGCCAACAACACCATCGGTTTCACGACGGACCCGAACGATTCACGTTCGACACGTTACGCGAGTGATATCGCCAAAGGGTATGAAATTCCAGTCTTCCACGTGAATGCAGACGACCCGGAAGCGTGTGTCGCCGTCGCAAAATTGATTAGTGAGTATCGTGCCAAGTTCCATAAAGACATCTTGGTCGATTTGATTGGGTATCGTCGTTACGGTCACAACGAAATGGACGAACCGATGAACACGAACCCGGTTCTTTATAAAGCAATCAAAGGACATCAATCTGTCCGTCACGTATATGCCGAGCAACTTGAGGCAGAAGGCATCATGACGAAAGATGAGAAAGCAAAAATCGAGCAAAAAATCGAAGAAGAACTTAAAGCAGCGCGGGATCTCGTTCCTTCTGAAGAAGAAGATGCTGACATCGTCTTGCCGGAAGCAGTCCATAAAGGATTCCCGAAAGTCGACACGAGCGTGAAGCTTGAATTCCTCACGCAATTGAACGAAGAGTTGCTTGACTGGCCAGAAGGATTCGGTGTCTTCCACAAACTTCAAAAAGTACTCGACCGTCGCCGTGACGCTTTCGGTGAAGGTGGAAAAATCGACTGGGGTCATGCGGAAACGCTCGCCTTCGCTTCGATTCTTTCAGACGGTACGCCGGTCCGCTTGAGCGGTCAAGATTCGGAGCGCGGAACGTTCGCCCAACGAAACATCATGTTGAACGATGTCGAGTCAGGGAAGAAGTTCTCGCCACTCCATCAGCTGTCGACGGCGAAAGCTTCGTTCTCTGTCTACAACAGCCCGCTTTCAGAAGGGTCGGTTCTTGGATTTGAATATGGGTATAACGTATTCGCCCAAGACACGCTCGTATTGTGGGAAGCCCAGTACGGTGACTTTGCGAACTCGGCACAAGTCATGTTCGACCAGTTCATCTCGGCCGGTCGTGCGAAATGGGGTCAAAAATCAGGGCTTGTCATGCTCTTGCCACACGGTTATGAAGGACAAGGACCAGAGCACTCGAGTGCACGGATGGAGCGTTACTTGACGCTTGCCGGTGAGAAGAACTGGACAGTCGCAAACCTTTCATCTGCGGCACAATACTTCCATATTCTCCGTCGCCAAGCTGAGATGCTTGGCAAAGAAGAGATTCGTCCGATGATCATCATGACACCGAAGAGTCTCCTTCGTCATCCGCTCGCGACGTCACCGATTGAGGCGTTCACGGAAGAGAGCTTTAAACCAATCGTTGAACAGCCAGGTCTCGGTGAGAACGCAGAGAAAGTCGAACGTCTCGTCTTCTGCACAGGGAAGATGGCGATTGACCTCGCGGAAGCGGTCGGCAAGTCAGAAGAGTCACTCGACTTCTTGCACATCATCCGGGTCGAAGAAATCTATCCATTCCCGGTACGTGAGATTCGTGACGTCATCAGCCGTTATCCGAACGCGCGCGAAATCGTCTGGGTCCAAGAAGAGCCGAAAAACATGGGAGCTTGGACGTACATCGAGCCTCGTCTTGAAGCGGTCACAACGAACCGACTCGACGTTCGTTACATCGGTCGTCGCCGTCGTTCGAGCCCGGCTGAAGGAAATCCGACAGCTCATAAGCAAGAACAAGCACGCATCATCCGTGAAGCACTTTCTCGCGACGTCGTCTCGAGCGGTGCAGGCACGAGCACATATCAAAAAGATCGTAAATAAGTTAAGGGGGAACTCATTGTGGTCGAAATTAAAGTACCTGAATTAGCAGAATCCATTACGGAAGGAACGGTCGCGACATGGCTCAAACAGCCAGGCGACCAAGTCGAAAAAGGGGAAGCCATCGTCGAGCTCGAGACGGATAAGGTCAATATCGAAGTCCCAGCTGACGAAGCGGGTGTGTTAGAAGAACAACTTGCCGGAGAAGGGGATACGGTTCAAGTTGGCGACGTCATTGCACGTCTCGGTTCAGGTTCTGGTGGCGGAACGGCTGTCGCGACGAAGACGAAGACAGAAAACGCGACAGAAACGAAGACAGAAGCGCCGACTGAGAAGAAAACGGAGTCCGTTGAAGAAGGCAAGAAAGTAGAGAAACGCGAAGAACACGTCGCGAGCCCGGGTAAAGGACCAATCGCAACACCTGCTGCCCGTAAACTCGCTCGTGAGAAAGGCATCGACCTCTCGGCCGTTCAAACGAACGATCCGATGGGACGCATCAACGTCCATGACGTCTCAAAACATGAAGACAAACCAGCTGTGAAAGAGCAAAAACCAGCTGCTTCAGCACCTGCACCGCAACCGGCTGCGAGTGGGAAAGAAGAAGAGCGCATCAAGATGACACGTCGTCGTCAAACGATTGCCAACCGTCTCGTAGAAGTGCAACAGACGGCAGCGATGCTCACGACGTTCAATGAAATCGATATGTCGGCGGTCATGGCACTTCGTAAACGTCGCCAAGAGAAGTTCGTGAAAGACAACGATGTCAAACTCGGGTTCATGTCATTCTTCACGAAAGCAGCGGTCGCGGCTCTTAAGCGCATGCCTTACTTGAACGCTGAAATCCAAGGAAATGAAATCGTCTTGAAGAAGTATTACGATATCGGGATTGCCGTATCGGCGCCAGACGGTCTCGTCGTCCCTGTCGTCCGTGAAGCAGATCGTAAAAACTTTGGTGAAATCGAGAAAGACATCCTTCACCTTGCGGATAAAGCGCGTAACAACAAGTTAGGTTTAGGCGACCTGACAGGAGGTACGTTCACGATCACAAACGGTGGCGTGTTCGGTTCACTTCTTTCAACTCCAATCTTGAACGGACCACAAGTTGCCATCCTTGGGATGCACTCGATCCAACTCCGCCCAGTCGCAATCGACGCGGACACGATGGAAAACCGTCCGATGATGTATGTCGCCCTCTCATATGACCACCGAATCGTAGATGGTCGTGAAGCTGTAACATTCCTCAAGCACATCAAAGATATGATTGAAGATCCAGAACAATTGTTGTTCGAGGCATAAGAAGATGAAGTACTCGCTCTTAAACAAGGGCGGGTACTTTTTTATGTCAGGTCATGATAAAAAGCCTTTTTATGGAATTTTAGTATGGGCATATATGTTATCCTTGATGGAGAAAATCAAGGAAAAGGTTGTGAATGGTAAATGAAATGGAAAAAATGGTTTCCTTGGATGGGACTTGTCTTAGTAATAGTGGTCATTGCTACATATGCATTCTATCAGTATTGGCTGGGACCGAATCAAAGTGAGCTCGACCGGGACAATTTGACGGAAGAAGAGTATGAGCGGGCGCTTGAATTGATTGACATCATCAAAGAAGAAGACCCGCTCGGGCGGCGTCAAAACGTGACGCGTCGAATCAATCCGCAGGAGACGACGGGGCTCGTCTTTGACGATGAGAAAAAATTAAACAAAGGGAATCTCGTCGATGCGATGCATCTGATGACGCACCAAAAGATTTTGGCGACGGAAAAAGCGGGTGCCATCCCGATGACGCACGACAATCTGAAAGAGGTCCGCGACTATTTGGAGCTGTTACGGGACAAAAATAAAATCAAGCCCGAAGATTATCGTCAACTCGGTCAAATCATCGAACGATGGGAACAAGCCATCTTTGATGAGATTGACAAAGAGCAAGACGTTCTTCTAGAGGAGATGTACGCCGTCATCGGATTCTCAAACGGACTCGCGACACGAGCGGAAGAAGAACTGTTCATCTTGAATAACTTCGGTGAGGAATACGTGTATACGATGGACTTGGAGCCGATGCCCGAAGAGGAAGACGTGAATACGGAAACCGAAGAGTAAACAAAAAGGAGTTCATCACGAACTCCTTTTCGTATGGATGCCAGTATTCATTCGAACGACTCATGGAACGAAAGCCGATTTTTCCCGTTCGCTTTTGACCGATATAAGGCGTCGTCCGCTTGTTCGATGGCGACGTGTGGAGGTTTGGCTGGCGACCAAATCGATGCGCCGATGCTTGCCCCGACCTTTTCCGATATGAGACCGAGCATCACAGGTTGTGAGAGCGTATCGATGATGGATGTCCCGATTTCTTGAATATCCTGAATTGAACGTTCATGTCTTGGAAACATGAGGAAGAACTCATCCCCGCTCAAGCGGACCGGGTACACCTCATCGATTGTGAGTGCTTGTAGCCGCCGTGCGACTTCGACTAATAACTCATCTCCGACCGCGTGACCGTATGTGTCGTTTACCGCCTTGAACCCATCGAGATCGATATAAAAGAAAACATATGGCTCTTTCGAAGTGTGCAGTTGATTCAACTGTTCACGTAAGGCGACACGGTTCGAGAGACCGGTCAGCGCATCACGGTTTGCGAGCGTCTCAAAATGTACCCGCTCCGATTCGGACTCCGTAAGAGAGGTGACGAGCGATTCTAACGCGAATGCGAGTGACTCAATCTCTTCAATTCCGGACTGATGCGGGAATGTATTGACTTTTCCTTGCTCCATGAGCGAGGCCGTTTCAGTTATTCGTTTCAATGGTCTCGTCACGACGGAAGCGAGTAACCAACCGAGAACGGCCGTCACAAGCGATGCGAACAGACCAATCCATAGAATTCTCGTTTCTAGCGCCTCGACCGGCGCGAACGCGACGGCTGCCGGTTGACGGACGACGACACGCCAACCCAGTCCGGGATATTCATCATACCCTTCCCCAATCGACATCCCCGTCAGATAGTCTTGTCCATCCTCCCATTCTTTCACGGAAGCCCCTTCCGTAAACGACACGGGGAGCGGTTTTCCGATTAAGTTGTCTGGACCGAGGAGCACCACGTTGTCTCGCTCACTGACGACGAACAAATCCGTATCGTCGACTTGCTCATGGAGCGTCCGATTGAAATGTCCGAGTACTTCTTTTCCCCATGCCCAACTCAAATGAGTGGCAAGCACCCCTTGAAACGTCCCGTCTTGAAATAAAGGGACACTAATATCGACGAATTGGAGCGGTTCACCCGTCGGATTCGGTAACAGTTCAGCTAAGAGAACCGCCTCGTGGACGTCACCGATGAAAGGCCCTTCTTTCGCTTCGAGATACACTGGGCGCTCGGCGATGGATGCCTCTTCGAGTATGCCGTTCGTGGAAGCGACGACAGTCCCTTCCGCATCCGTGACTCCCATCCAAGAGAATGCCGGAATGTTCGATTGGACTTGATCGAGCAGTCGTCGTGTCGCGTCCGAGTCTTCTAGGGCGAGCCCTTGCAAGAGCTGGACTTCTTGATAGCGTGACCACATGTAAAAGTCGAGTTTGTCCGCCAATTGATGTGATGTCGTTGAAAGACGTTCCCCGATTTCTTGTTCGAGCGAATCAGATGCCCGATGACTGATCAGGGAGGTAAGTGCAATCGTCAGTAAAAAGACGAGCGTGGCAATGCTGAGAGCCAAAATGAGTCCAAGGCGCATCGTAAAAGACTTGATCATGCGAGAAAAACCTCCTAAAGCTTGAAATGAAGACAATTATGAAAAACGAGTCGAACACATGATAGGTGAAAGAGCTTCCGCTATAATGAAAGACGAGTCGAAAATAAATAGAGGTGAAGAGAATGAAAAAGAATCAATGGTTGGTCATCATGACCGTCGTTGCGGTCGCATTGATTGCATTGGTGTTCGTCTTGCTCAATCAAGATGAGCCGACAACGGCCGACCGAGGCGATCACGTGTCAATCGAGGGACAACCGACACTCGGAGACTCGGACGCGAAAGTCTCGGTTGTCGAGTTCGGAGATTATAAATGTCCATCGTGTAAACAGTGGGGCGAAACGATCTATCCGCAACTGAAAGCGGATTATCTCGACAAGGAAGATGTCAGCTTCAGCTATATTAACGTCTTGTTCCACGGACAAGAATCGATTTTGGCATCCCTCGCTTCCGAGTCGGTGTACGAGCAAGACCCTGAATCGTTCTGGAAGTTCCATAAAGCGCTCTATGACGCGCAACCGGCTTCACAACAACACGACAACGCATGGGTGACGGTCGAGAAGTTGAAAGAAATCGCAGGTGAGACGACATCGGTCGACTTGGCACAACTTGAACAAGACCTCGGTGAAAACTCGACCGTGCTCGAAAAAGTCAGCACGGACGACGGGCTTGTGAAAGAGAACGGTGTTCAATTCACACCTTCAATCATGATTAACGGTGTGATGCTCGAGGACCCGTTCGACTACGAACAAATCCAACAGTTGATCGAGCAGGATCTATAAGATGAAGTCATTTTTCGAAAAATATGGATTGTATCTCGCTTGGCTCGTCGCGTTGACAGCGACACTCGGGAGTCTCTATTTCAGTGAGATTCGGGAGTTCGTGCCATGTGAGCTTTGCTGGATTCAACGCATCTTTATGTATCCGCTGACGATTATCCTAGGAATTGCCGTCTTTACGGACGATCGGGCGGTACGAAAATATGTGTTACCGCTTACTATCATAGGCGGTATTGTTTCACTTTACCATTACTTGGTACAAAAAGTGCCGGGATTTGCAGAAATTCAGCCTTGTGCACAAGGTGTTCCGTGTAGCGGTCAATACATCAACTGGCTCGGATTCATCACGATTCCGTTCCTCGCATTGACGGCTTTCACGCTCATCACCATCGTCATGTGGAATGTCAAAAAGCGATAAGGAGTTGGAACGTGTGAAGAAATGGTGGATCGGTAGTTTGATGACGATGCTCATCGTCCTAGCAGGATGCGGACAAGAAATCGAGGACCCGCTCAACTGGGAAGTCGAATCGTTCGAATACATGAACCAAGAAGAAGAGATGGTCAGTCTCGACGATTTAAAAGGGAAAGTGTGGATGGCAGACTTCGTCTTCACAAGCTGTGAGACGGTCTGTCCGCCTATGACGTACAACATGACGAAGCTGAATGAAGCGCTCGAAGAAGAGGGCGTCAAAGACGTACAATTCGTCTCGTTCAGTGTTGACCCGACGGTGGACACTCCAGAGAAGATGAAAGAATTCATGAGTGGCTATGACCTTGCGAAAGCGGACTGGCAGTTCTTGTCGGGCTACTCGCAAGACGAGATTGAAACGTTCGCCCAAGAGAACTTCAAAGCGCTCGTCCGGAAGCCTGACGAAGGGACACAAGTCGACCACGGTACGTACTTCTATTTGGTCGACCAGGAAGGGAAAATCATCAAAGCGTATCCTGGTTTCCAAAACGTCCCGACTGAAGACATCATCAACGACATTAAAATTTTACAAAAGTCTTAACCGAAGACCTGTCCCACAAAAGCAGTGGGGCAGGTCTTTTTGATTGATGAAACCTGCTATACTGGAAGGACTAGATCGATTTCCTTGAAAAGGAGTGGACGGGATGAAAGACGTCTTGATTCGATACATGAAACGGTTTACGGATTTGAGTGACGACGAGTGTGAGCGGTTGGTAGCGGATGTACCAATTGCCACGTTTCCGAAAGGGACGATTCTCTTGAATCAAGGAGACGTCCCGGCTAAATGCTATTTCGTACTGAGTGGCTGCATTCGTCAATATAAAGTCGACGAAGACGGGAACGAGCACACTGTCGATTTCATCACGGAAGAACAGAGTATTACCATATTGACGAAACATCATGCAGATGGACGATCACCGTATTCGTTAGCGTGTATAGAGGAATGTTGCCTCGTCGTCGGAGACCTTGCGACAGAGCAGGAACAATACGAGGAGAATCCCGTCCTTGAGGCGATGACGCGTGACATGATGCAAGAAGACATGGGGACGATGCGCGATGCGTTCGCCTCGTTCATGTCGTCCACACCGGAAGAGCGGTATCAGGCCATGATGGAGAAAAGACCCGACTTGGTTCACCGGGTCCCACAGTATCAATTGGCGAGCTATCTCGGTATCACACCGGAGTCACTCAGTCGGATCAAGAAGCGGGCGACGCGTCACCTGCGGATTGTCGAGTGATATCATGTGTAAAAAGTATTCTTCCTTTCATGATCAACCATACGGCAAAGGCCAATTCGCCGACGAACATCGGAAGCATGAGAGTGAGCTCGAGTAAAGTTGTCAGGCTTTCAAGCGTGGGGAATTGGTAAAGGGCATGAACAATCGTATAACTGAAACCGGCGACGACGAGTAAGATGCCAATCGTTCTTGGAATGAACTGGGTCCTCATCGCAACCCATCCGACTGCGATGAGGTGAAGACCGAATACGATCAAGCCAAGTGACCAAATGGTTTCAAATGACGTGACCGTTTCGTACACTTGTCTAGCTGAAGTGGAAGTATCGAGGAGGCGCTCGGCTTCAACGAGACGTAAAACAGCGAGGGTGAGAATGAGCGTATAAAGGAAGCGAAGTGTCCCGATGAGTAAGGCGAATGTGGTGTGGAACGGTTTAAAGAAACGATATAGTCCGTAGGCGATAATCAAATCCAGCACGACAATGATCCCCCAGCCGATGATACCGAAACGGAACAGCGTCGGATGACTGACTAAGTTCTCATACGTCGTCATTGCCTCATTTTCGATGACGAGTGATTGGTAAACGTAGCCTTGCGCGAAAAAGGCGACGAGTGCCATGAGGACGAGTGCGATTCCGGACCAAAGCGCGGCACGTCGTTGTGAACGGACAGATGAATGGTTCATGAGAAAAACTCCTTTCGAATGATCTTGTCTCCATCATAAAAGGATGGGAGCAGGTGCACATTGACTTAAGTCAAGAACACGCCATTTTTTGAAAGATGAGTGAATCTGCATACTAACCGATATCAGATGGAGACATGCACGTTATAATCAATGCAACGAACTTGTAGAAAAGAGGATCTAGATGAAAAAGACGATGTTGCTCTCATTAGTCGGAATGGCGGCCGTCACCGGGACGATTCTGACACAGTACAAACCACTCGGACGAAAACCGAAATCAATTCAATCCCCGAACCAGGTCAACGGCAAATTCCGTAATCAATACGAGACACCGATGAACTTCTCTGCGGAGGACATGGTGTCGATGGCTCGTGACTATCGTGACGTGACGTCGCTTCGTAAGCCGAGCGAACGCCTTCCGATTGTGCCAATCGATTTCGAGGAGAAGACGGGCTCAAGCTTCACGAGAATCTACTGGCTCGGTCATTCGGCGCTTATGGTACAAATGGACGGGAAGACAATGCTCGTCGATCCGATGTTTGGACGCAGCCCATCCCCGCTTCCGTTCGCAAAAAATGAACGTTTCAGCGAAGACTTGCCGTTCGACCTTGAGGACTTGCCTGAGATCGATGTCGTCTTGTTGACGCATGATCATTACGACCACCTCGACTATGGGACGATCCTTAAGATTAAAGACAAGGTCGCTATGTTTATCGTGCCGCTCGGGGTAGGGAGTCATTTGAAACGATGGGGTGTCGGTGCAGAGCGAATCGTGGAGAGAGATTGGAACGAGTCGTATACGTTCGGGAATTGGACGTTCGTCTGTACGCCGGCACGTCACTTCTCCGGTCGTTCGCTGACGGACCGCAACAGCACGTTATGGGCGTCATGGGTCGTCCTCGGCGAGACAGATCGTCTCTTCTTCAGCGGGGACAGCGGCTACGCGCCGCACTTCAAGATGATTGGTGAACAGTACGGACCGTTCGATTTCGCCGCACTCGAATGCGGACAATATGACGTGCGCTGGCCAGACGTCCATATGCAGCCAGAAGAGACGGCGCAAGCGTTTCACGATTTACGCGCCGATCAGATGATGCCAATTCATTGGGGGGCGTTCACGCTCTCATTCCACGACTGGTTTGACCCTGCTGAACAGATGGCGTCTCTCTTACCAAAAGAAGTCGTCCTCACTCCAAGGATTGGAGAGCGCATCACGCTCGACGGTCGGAATGATACGACGACGTGGTGGCGAGAACTTCAAGACGCAAACAAGCGATGACATCAGTCATCGCTTGCTTTTTTATTATGAAGAAATCCGCTCAGTAGCGTCTTCTTCGATATGCAGTTTATGTTTACGTGTATAGACGAGGAACGCTGCGGTCATCGCAATTGAACTGACTCCAAACAAGACGACCATGAGCTGAAGTCCGATCAAATCAAGGAAGAACCCTGTCACGAGTAAGACGATTTGGAAGATGATCCGGTCGAGCATGTTACGGAATGAGAAGAAGCGCCCATGATATTCTTTCGGCATCCGTGTCTGGAAAATCGTGACCGCCGTTGGGAAGAAACAGCCGACCGAGAAGCCGAATACGACGAACGCCGCAATCGACATGAACGGGATGTCTGCAAAATATAGCATCAGTTGCGCGACACCGATTAAAAACGAGAATGAGAATAAAATCGAGAACGCCGAGAATTTTTCGCCAATCCGTTTGATCATGAAGGCACCTGTCATAAAGGCGAGCCCTTCCGCCGTATAAATCCATCCTTTGATTGCCGTCGAATCCTGCAACTCACTGATGTTGATGACGAGCAAGTTGAACCCTCCGATAAAGAGGAGGGGGATGAGCGTCATGACGAGTGTCATGAAGATGACCGGGATTGATTTGATGATTGGAAAGACATCTTTGAAGCCACTCGACGCCTTCGCATCGATTTTTTTCGCCGACGGTGTCTTCGATTCATCTAGCTTTAAGAAGAGCGTCGCGACCGCAAGCAACAGATAGGCGACGAGCGAGAGCGCATAGACGTTACGGAGCGAAATCAGTGTCAACAAGACACCGGCAATCGCCGTCCCGATGACACGTGACAACGTCGAAACGTTCATATGGACACCGTTCAAGGCGAGAAGTTCCCGCTCCTTCACGATGAGCGGAATCGCTGCCTGTAGGGCCGGGAAGTAAAAGGCTGCCGACCCTTGTAAGATGATTAAAAAGACGACCATCCATACGACTGAATTCGTCTCGATGGCAACGAACATGAAGAGCACGCTGAGCGCTCGGACGATGCTCGAGATGAGCATGATGTTTTTCTTAGAGCCTTGGTCGGTCAAGCGCCCTGCGAGCGGACCGATGGCGACCCCGGCGAGTAACCCGACGGCGAGAATGACCGCCTTCACAAAGTCAGAGGGGACACGGTCTTGCATGAATTCCAAATTGCCAATGATACCGAGCCATAGACCAAGACCGGCGACGAATTCGCCCGTCAAGATGATCCAGACGTTCCGATTTTTCCACATAGATGTAGTCCTCGATTCTTATATGCTAATCACTATTATCAAGTAGTAGGGTGGAAAATACCACAAAAAAGAAGCCGAACGTCGGCTTCTTCATCAATCAAATATCACAGTTGTCGTCGGTGCACGTCGCACCGTTCGAAAGGACTTGGATCGTCGGGTTGTTCTCAGACCAGACTTTTTCGAGCACTTGCGTGAACGCTTCCGTCGGTTGAGCACCAGATACTCCATATTTGTTATCGAATACGAAGAACGGTACACCTGTGATGCCGAGGTCGCTTGCACGCTTCTCTTCGGCCCGGACGTCTTCCGTATACACGTCAGTCGTCAAGACGTCACGGACAGCGTCATGGTCAAGATCAACGCTTGTTGCGATTTCGAGCAGGACATCGTGGTTCCCGATGTGTTTGGCATCGACAAAGTAAGCCTGAAGCAATGCTTCCGACAATTCTTTTTCTTTCCCGACCGTCTTCGCATAATGCGTCAAACGATGCGAGTCGAGCGTACCGGTGACGACCATGTTCTCAAAGTCGTAATCGAGTCCGACTTCGCGGGCTTGTGCCGCGACTTGTGCCGTCGTCCCTTTTGCCTGCTCGATCGGCATACGATATTTCGTTGCGAGTGCTTCATAAATGGTACGTGAATCGTTCGTCGGCGCGTTCGGGTCGAGCTCGAAGCTCTTGAATTCGACTTCTACTTGGTCCGCCTGTGGGAACTGTTCGAGCGCCTCTTCTAAACGACGCTTCCCGATATAACAAAACGGGCAGACATAATCTGACCATACTTCAATTTTCATCATGAATCCCTCCTGTCCTTAGTGTAGGAAATCTTGAATTCAAAGTACAGGAAACGGCTCACAAAAAAAAGTCCCCCGATAGGAGAACTTTAAAAGACATACCAGAAGACACAGACGAAGTGGGCAAAGCTTCCGAACAAGATGAACAAATGGAACACTTCATGGAATCCCCATCCCCGCCAATTGACGAATTTTGGCTTGAACCCATAGATGAGTCCGCCAATCGTATACATGACGCCCCCGAGGACGAGCCAGAAGATGCCGGCGTTACCAATCACGTCATGGAGCGGTCCGATAAAGAAGACGGACAGCCAGCCCATCCCGATGTAGAGCGCGGTCGATAAAAAACGCGGGGCATGGAACCAGACGAGTTTGAAGACAATGCCGAACAAGGCGAGTGCGTGCACCGTGCCGAAGAGGACCCAGCGTGTCGGTCCTTCGAGTGCGAGTAGCGTAAGCGGCGCATATGTACCCGCAATCAATGCGTAGATCATCGCATGGTCGATTCTCCGGAAGAAGGCGATGACGTTCGGTGAGGCGATGATGCTATGGTAAAGACCTGACGATAAGTAAAGAAAGACGAGGCTGATCCCGAATAAAATCGCAGCCATAATTGCAAGCGGCGAGCCAAGTAATGAAGCTTTGACGACCATCGCAATCAGCGCAATGAAAGCGAGTACCGCACCAGCGAGATGCGTTAGCGCGTTGATTGGTTCACGGAAAATCGAATTCATGTAAAACACTCCTTATCACATCATGTAGTATCGATAACTACATGATATACTGAAGAAGAACAAACAGCAAGGTGTACCTTTCGACAAATGAGAGTTTTCTTTATACTTGAAGGTGAGGTGAGACGGATGAAAGCGAAAAATATTACCGAAACAGAAGGGACGCTCCCGAGGGACGTATTGCCGACTGTCGATTTATACATGGACCAGGTCATCCAATTGTTCGAGCAACATTATGGGAAGATGAAGCGGGACGAGGATGAGACGATTTTGACGAAGACGATGATCAACAACTACGCCAAGGGCAAGTTGTTCCATCCTGTCAAAAATAAAAAGTATACGAACGAACATCTGATGTTACTTAGTTTGATCTATGAGATGAAAGGTCTCCTGTCAATCAATGACATCAAAGAGACGCTACGTCCATTGAATGAGTCAGACGAGACGTTCTCACTCGAGGACTTTTATGAAGCGTATCAAACGCAAAAAGTGAAGAATTTAGAAGCGTTTGAAACTCAGGCGGACACGCTGTTACATGCATCGGTCGAAAAAGAGAACGGTGTGCAGCGAACGCTCGCCATTGCATCTGCCGTGCACATGAGCCACTTGTATCAACGATTGGCCGAGCAGTTGATTGATGAGGAATAAAATGTCCCCCAGACCTTCAATAGCGTCTGGGGGACATTTTATTTGGACCGTTCTTGTTCCATACGTTCGCCTTTAGCATAGAGCTTCATCACCATGAGTGGTGCGCTATAGCTAATGAACACAAGAAACACGAGGACCCATATAAGTTGGGAATGATCTAGGATGCGATCATACAAAAAGATCAAGCCTGACATGACAGTGACATGGACGAACGGATGAATCTGTTTAAGCAAGAGTTGAAGTGCGCTGCTTACGAATACAGTGAATAGCACAAACATGAACAATCCAAACAGAATCAAGATCCACATCAGGTCCATCTGCTCACCATCCATCAGTTATTGATGTACTTCTCGTATACCGCTCCGAAGTCTTTACGGTTCCATTCATGATAGTGACGTTGTAGCCAATCGAACGATTGCTCGTTCAATTCCTTGAACGTGTTCGGTACGTTCATGTCGCCTTCGCGGAGCCCGCTCAAAATCGACACTGAGTGTGTGAGCGACGTGTTCGCATACTCCATCATGCGACGACCTTCCCGTTGAATCTCTTCGATCGCGAGAAGTGCCTTATACAAATCTTTCACATGTTCGATTTGCTTTTTGTTGATGTCGATCGAGTACGCTTTGTCGCCGATCGAGAATTTGACTTCGACATCGAGGTCGACCGTACCCGCCGTCTCAAACATGACGTGCTTGATCGGATAATGTGAATACGGATAACGATAGAGGACGCGCTTCGAACTGATGGCGCTCGTTCCATCGAGGTGAATCATCGACAAGTTGGTGAAACAATACTCATCTGATTTCGACTTGATCAAGAAATAAATCTTTTCATTGTCTTCGTGAAGGACGTAATCATCTGCATCCGCCTTATCGAAGTCGGACGGGTCAATCACCTCACCGATGTCGCTGAAGCCAGTCAAATCAGAAGCCAATTTTTTGAACATGTCATTCACTCCTCAATAATGGATTTTATGCATCTCTTTCGGGTCGGAGCCGGTCCGCTCATCACGGTTGAGCGCATCGATGGCCGCCATCTCTTCTTTCGTCAACGTGAAGTCGAATACCTGTATATTCTCTTTGATTCGACTCGGTGTCACCGATTTTGGGATGACGGCGACCCCGTTTTGTAAGTGCCAGCGCAAGATGACTTGAGCCGGTGATTTGCCGTGACGGTTCGCAATCTCGACAATCGTGTCATCTTCGAGCGCTTCGCGTCCTTTCATGAGTGGACTCCACGCTTGAATTTGAATGTCATATCGTTTGCAAAAAGCAATCAATTCCTTTTGAGACAAATACGGATGGATCTCGACCTGGTTGACGGCCGGGACGATCGAGCACGACTGAATGATTTGTTCTAAGTGCTCGACTTCAAAGTTCGAGACGCCGATTGCACGGACACGTCCTTCTTCGTATAACTGTTCGAGTGCCTTATATGTTTCGACGAACTTCCCGAAACGTGGCATCGGCCAGTGGATGAGGAACAAATCGACATACTCAAGACCGAGTCGGTCGAGACTATCCTGAAACGCTTGGAGCGCCTCATCGAACCCGTGGAACTCATTCCAAAGCTTCGTCGTCACAAACACTTCTTCCCGAGGAATGCCTGCTTCACGAAGCGCTTGCCCGACACTTTCTTCGTTTTGATAAATCGCGGCCGTATCAATCAAACGATAATCCGCTTCGAGCGCAGCTTTGACCGTATCGACCGTCACCGCGCCGTCTTCGACCTTATACACACCGAGCCCGAGCATCGGCATCTTGACGTCATTATTCAACGTCGTCCATTCCATAACAAATCCCTCCCTCTCGTCTTTAACGTTACCGAAATTTTGGATGAAGGGAAAGGAAAAACTACAGGCGGATGCTTTCCCCGTGCGACTTGATCACAATTTGGTCACGGTCCAGTTTTGCGACCGCGACGAGCCGGTGATAGGGCTCCTCGACCGGCTCATAAGAGAGGACGAACGTGTCCCAATGCATCGGGAAGAAGCGCTTCGCCCCGCTCTCTTTGTACATCATCCAAGCCTGTTCGGGGGTACAGTGCGCCTCTTGGAAAGAGTCCGGTTGATAAGCGCCGATTGGGAAGAACGCGAGGTCAATCGGTTCACGGTCAGCGAGCCCTTTGAAGGAGTCGGTATACGCCGTGTCTCCCGCAAACAGCATACGGATCCCTTTGTATTTGAGGAGATAGCCGTTATAGCCCATATGTTTGTCCCATGGGAAACGGTTGCCCCAATGTTTAACGGGGATGGCCCGGACATCGAGCCCGTTCGCCAAGGTCACTTTGTCATGCGGATGCAGTTCGAGCGTCTGCAGACTCGGGTATCGACGGAGCAGGCGACTCGTCCCTGGAGCGGAGACGACGATCGTCTCGCGGGTGATGAGTTGTTTTAAACTTTTATGGTCAAAGTGGTCCATATGGGCGTGACTGAGCAAGATGACGTCAACCGGTCCGACATCTTCGATGGAGAGGGCGGGGGCCGTGTGACGTTTCATTCCGATCGTCAGCGGTCCTAAATGGACACCGATTCGTTTGGAGAAGACGGGGTCCGTCAGAATTCTGAGTCCATACCAATGGATGAGGACGGTCGAATGCCCGATCCACGTCGCTTGCACATGCGTCTCATCGATGGTTGTCAGTTCTGGACGTTCCGGCCATTTAAAACGTGGGCGGGGGAGCCGTCGTTTGAATCGTGTATAAAGAAACGTTCCGACGCTCGCCAAGACGGCACTCGGAACGAGGATGCGTCGACGCATCATGCATCACCTCACTGTTTGAATATACTGTCATCATAACGCGGGGAAGCGTGCATCGCATCCGCCTAAAGGAGTAGAAAAAATGGGAGATTGTGGGGTGCGCTCTTGCGAATCCGCTTTCAATTTGATAAGGTGGCAGTAACTTAGGAAAGAGAGGTACACCGTGCCATGAAAAAAACACGTTCACTCCAACGATGAGACGAATCATCACTGTTCGCTTGAACAGTCACGGGTGAAGTGTGTCCATTTTTCAAGTGCGGGAAGCGTCCTCTTTTCCTCTTTGAACGGATTCCTTCACACCACCGCCTTTTGAGCGGATGGTGTTTTTTGTTTCATCGCGTATCGGAAAAATGAGCGAGGTGAAACAGATGTTAGCTATGAAACAAGTCCGGTTCGATTACGACCGGAAACCATTATTTGAAGCGGTCTCTTTTGAGGTCGTAGCCGGAGAACGCGCTGTGTTATTCGGGCTGAATGGAAGTGGGAAGACGACACTCTTCCGACTCGTGACAGGGGAATTGACGCCACAAGCCGGGGCGATCGAATGTCACGGTGAAGTCGGGCTCGTCCGGCAAACAATCGAATCCGAAAATATGTCACTACTCGAATGGGTGATGCGGAGCGATCCAGAACGGTATGCCCTTTATAAAGAGGTGTCCTCTGGTGATGAGGTACGAGTCATGCGCTCCTATGAACGAGCGCTCGCACTCGATGTGTACAACTTGGAGCAAGAGGCGACGCAAGCGTTGACCCGACTCGGGTTGGACGGTCAACTCGACCAAAACATCAACGATTTGAGCGGGGGAGAGAAGACGCGGGCACAACTCTCGACGTTGACGATGAAGCAGGTCGACGTCGTCCTACTCGACGAGCCGACGAACCATCTGGATGTCGAGTCGATTGATTGGCTCACGAAATGGCTGAATCGATTCGACGGAACGGTGCTGATCATCTCCCACGACCGTCAACTGATGGATGATGTTGCGACGGTCATTCTCGAACTGTCGGATGGGGAAGTTACCAGATATCCGGGGAACTATACAGCGTATCGACGTCAAAAAGAGGACGAACGCCTACGTGACGAGCGAGCCCATGCCCGCTACGTGAGCCGCAAAACAGAATTGCTCGATATGATTGCCCAATACAAAGGCTGGCACTTGAAGGCGAAAGCGACAGCCAGTGTCCGCAGTCCGGGGGCTCAAAAAGGAGCGGCCAATCTCGCTGTCAAAATGAAGGCGAGGGAACAGAAACTCAAACAGCTTGAAGACAACCGTCCACGTAAGCCGAAAGAAGAGAAGACTATCTCCGTCCAATTTGCGGCAGATGAACTCGAAGCGAAGACGTGGCTGACGTGTGAAGAGGTGACGTTTGGATACGACAAGCCGTTCTATGAACCGATTTCCTTCTCGATTCAAAAAGGAGAACGCCTCTCCATCATCGGACCGAACGGAAGCGGAAAGACGACGTTATTAAATGTGCTGATTGGTGAACGAGCACCGCTTTCTGGTGTGATTAAGCGGCATCCTCGTCTGAAGATCGGGTATTTCTCGCAAACGCTCGAACGTTTACCGAAGACAGGGACACTGCTCGATGCATTACTCGCCCAGAGTGACATCGGGGAGACGGAGGCTCGGACGTTGCTCGCTCACTTTTTGTTCCGTCGGGATGAGGTGCATCGGCCGATCAACGAGGCGAGTATGGGTGAGAAGTGTCGGATTGCCTTCCTGATTCTCTATTTCTCCGACGCGCATCTGTTGGCACTCGACGAACCGACGAACTATTTAGATGTGGCGACCCGGGAACAAATCGAGACGGCGTTAGACGTTTACCCGGGGGGATTGCTTCTCATTACGCATGACCGTTATTTCCATCGCTTGACCTCACGGACGCTCGAGCTCGATAAAACGATTCGTATTCGTGAGAATATGGAGAACGATGAACCGGTCGATGTCGAGCAGATGATGCAAACGATGGACGAATTGACAAAACACGACTTGAAATTTTTTGATGAGGCAGGAAACCTCCTACCATTTGACGAAACGAGTGAAATGAATCGAATCGAGTAGGAGTGAAGAACATGAATGGAGGAAGATTGTCGCGCGCGACGACACGAAAGCGTAAACGAGTGTTCCGGGTGACGACTGCGATAGCCTTGGTCCTCGCTTTAGTCGGGATCATCGCGTTCGCGGCACTGATCGACAAAAATGAAAAGTCTGCTTTACCAAAAACAGATGAGATTGCGACCGAGATGGTCGATTCCGAGTCGGAGCAACCGACCGATACCGAAACCGAGTCTGCAGATACAATCTATATCGGGCAACCGTATACGAAAGTCTATGCAGATGACCGTGTCGCAGTCGTCTATGAGGCCGACCTCGGTGATCGCTTCGAACGTTTGGAGACGGTCAGTGGCTTCGTGAAAGTACAGTTGAATGAGCGTATGACGGGGTGGGTCACGGAAGAGAGTGTGACGACGGATGCAACGACCTTGTCGGACGATGACGTGATTGCCGCATGGCAACAAGTCGTCCCGAGCGCTTCGGAGACCGTCCTTGATTGGATCGGCAAAGATGTGGCGACCGTGCGCGCCGAACTCGGTAGCCCGACTGCCGTTCAGCGTGACCAAGTGAACGAATATCATTTCTATGATGGATTCTTCTTGATGGTACGGGACCAAAAAGTGCGTGCCGTCGATTGGGACCGTCAGGCAGTCGTGACGCCTGACGTGACACCGACGAACGAACAAGCAACTGGGATTTGGTACGAAGGGGAGACGGTTCAATTGAAGCTGTTCCCATACAGCGGTGTGATGCGCGTGCGTCTCGAGCACAAGTGAGACAAGACGGGAGAGGAATCTCCCGTTTTTTATGACTTATCATTCAAATGAACGTTTGAATGTTTCGGGAAAATGGAATAAGATAAGAAGTAGAAGGAGGCGTCAGTTATGGGACATCATCATGATCACGACCATCACCATCACCATTCCACGAATCAGCGTGCGCTGTTTCTCGCTTTTCTATTGATTGCGACGTTCATGGTCGTCGAGGTCATCGGCGGACTTTGGACGAACAGTTTGGCACTCTTATCCGATGCGGGACATATGCTCGGAGATGCGGCGGCTTTAGGACTCAGTTTCCTAGCTGTTCGATTCGGGGCGAAAGCGGCGACACCGAACCGTACGTTTGGATATCGACGCTTTGAAATTTTAGCGGCATTCATTAATGGGCTGACCTTACTCGTCATCTCGATTTATATCTTATTCGAGGCATATCAGCGATTGAGTGCCCCACCGGAAATTTTGAGTGGGGGAATGCTCGTGGTCGCCATCATTGGACTACTCGTCAATATCCTCGCCGCTTGGATTTTGATGCGCGGAGAGAAAGATAATTTGAACGTGAAGAGTGCGTTGCTTCACGTGTTCGGAGACTTACTCGGATCGGTCGGTGCTATCACGGCAGCACTCTTGATTATGTTGTTCGGATGGACGTGGGCGGACCCGGTCGCGAGTGCGTTTGTCGCCATCCTCATCTTGATTAGCGGTTATCGCGTGACGCGCGATGCGATTCACATCCTGATGGAAGGGTCACCGGAACAAATCGATGTCCGGGCGATGCAAGCAGAGATTGCCACAGTCGAAGGGGTGAAAGAGGTACACGACCTGCATGTCTGGTCAATCTCTTCGAGTGAGCATGCGGCGACGTGCCACGTGTTGATCGGAGAAGACACGGACGATCAGGCCGTGTTACGTCAAGTGACGGAACGGATTCGTAAATATGGGACGTTCGAGCGCTCGACGGTACAGGTCGAACGTGAGCGACAATGTTGCGAGGAGCGAATCATTTGGTAAGCAAAACGGACACTCACCCGAGTGTCCGTTATTTGCCGTGCACGTCAATCACCACAATCTCTGGTGGGTTGTAGATGCGAGGCACGTTAAAGCTATAATTGAATCCCCGTCCGATTACATGGGTGAACGTCTCGTGTTCATAAAGACCGCCTGCATATTTCGGGAAAAACCCTTGGTCAGGGGCGAATAACCCGTTCAATAAATATGGGATCCTCACTTGTCCGCCGTGGGCATGACCGGATAAGACGAGGTCAAAAGGTAAGTCGGCATACGTGTCGACCTCTTCGGCACGGTGAGAGAGGAGTAAGTTGAACGTCGCATTCGGATCCACGTCTTGCATGGCCGTCGCGACGTCAGTTTCCCAACTCCCATAAATATTTTCGGTATATGTTCGTAACGGATCTTCTAATCCACCAATGACGAGATTGACCCCATTGACGGTGATCGGCTCCCATTCGTTTTCGAGAACGGTCACCCCGTGAGAGCGAAATACATTCTTGGCATCATGACGAATGTAGTCAGCGGAGTCATCAATCTCATGATTCCCGGTTACGAAGTACATCGGCGCAATGCCGGCGAGTCCCTCGACGAGCTCGAAAGCAGGTTCAGGAGAACGATAGCGATCGAGCAGGTCCCCCGGCAGGGCGATCAGATCCGGTTTTTGGGCCCGGACTTGATCGATTAAAATCGATTGCTTATAACCGTACGAGGCACTATGTAAGTCGGAGAGAAGCACGATGCGAAGCGATTCATCCGCTGACAGCTTGTCAGACGGGACGTCGTATTTCTGAACGGTCAGCGCATTATACGTCGCTGTGAACAGCAAAATGCCGAGCGCGACAAACACGAATGTCGATTTATGCTTCTTCATCACGGCTCCCTCCCTTCGTTGTGCCTCTATCTTACCCCGACACGTAGGGGGAAGCAAAAAAAATCCCGCTCCTACGAGCGGGATGGGTGATTATGCTGCTTTGGCTGTCAATTTCACATCGACATTGCCGCGCGTCGCTTTTGAATAAGGGCACACTTGGTGTGCTTCTTCAACGAGGCGTTCTGCTGTCGCTTGGTCGACACCTTTGATTTCGACTTCAAGCTCGACTGAAATGAAGAACCCTTCATCGTTTTGGTTCAATGTGACATGACCTGTGACGCTCGATCCGTCTGTCTTCACACGTTCTTTCCCGATGATGAGGTTGAGGGCACTACCGAAGCAAGCCGCATATCCCGCTGCGAAAAGTTGTTCCGGGTTTGTCGCACCGTCGACGTGTTTCGCGCCTGGCATTGAGACGTCCATGTCGATGACGCCGTCTGTTGATTTCACATGACCTTCGCGGCCGCCGATTGCAGTTGCTGATGCTGTGAATAGTGATTTCATGATTCAATTCCTCCATTTCATTTTAAGCAATTAAGTTGTGCACAATTTAAATTATAGAGCAGTCAAAAAGTTTCGCAAGTGATATGCTTGGCTAAAGAAGAGTACGGAGGATTACGTATGGAACAAACATTAAAACTTGAACACCAAATATGCTTTCAATTGTATACCGCTTCAAAAGAGCTTACCCGTTTATATCGCCCAATTTTAGAACCGCTAAACCTGACATATAGTCAGTATCTGGTCATGCTCGTCTTATGGGAAGAGGATGGCATCGACTTGCGTCAGCTCGGAATGAGGCTGACACTCGACTCGGGCACATTGTCCCCGCTCGTGAAACGATTGATTCAAATCGGGTATGTCGAAAAGAGTCGTGCGACAGATGATGAGCGAAAAGTCGTCGTCCGTTTGACCGATCATGGTAGCGCGTTGCGTGAGCAGGCAGTCGATGTGCCGTTACAAGTCAGTGGTATGCTAAATATAGACGAAGCGACATATGTCGCATACATGGAGATGCTCACCGATATCAAAGAGAGACTTCATGATTTCGGAGAGCGTCAGCGCGAGCAGTAAGGAAGGAGGAGCCATGTTTCGAAAATTGATCATCCTCTTGATGGGGATTGGATTGTATATGGCTTGGCAATATGAAATGCCGAACGTCTCTGCCCCGACGAGCATTCAAGTGGAGTCTGAGGTGGCGACGGAACGTGCGACGGATGCACCGAAGTTTACGAGCCAATATGCCGGGCATGATTGGTACCTTGTTGAACGTGGCGGAGATCGTGGCCTTGAACTCATTGACGAGGACGGCGCCAAAAAAGGATTTTATCAGTTCGAGATCGAAAGCACATATCGCGGTCTCGTGCTCGATGAGACGACACGTGACCAAGTCGAGAAAATCGGCTTTGAGAAAGTGACCTCCTACAACAAGGGATTGAATCGCTACCTGATTCCGGACGATCCATCCTTTTCGGTGTTTGCGATTGATGGACAATATGTCACGCTCTTCTTCGATCAACATGACGATGACCGCTTAAAAGGGGTCTTGTCGGTTGACCGCCGAGTGGAAGAGGCGAGTGACGGGTATTACGGTGACATTTCCGCGGAAGGAACCGTCGCGAACGAACAGTTGATGCGAATCTTGATGAACTGGGACCGTGAAAAATATGACTTGAGTGCGCTCGCCGACTACGAGCCACTCTACCCGGTCGTCCGGGCGCACAGTCAGAATATGGCGGAGAATGATTTCTTTAGTCATACGGACCCGGAAGGACGCGACCCGTTCGACCGAATGGATGAAGCGGGACTGTCGTATTCGATGGCCGGAGAGAACTTGGCAATGGGACAGATGAGCGTCTTCCATGCCCATTGGGGGCTGATGAACTCGAAAGGGCACCGTGAGAACATCATGCAACCACGATTCAGTCATGCTGCCGTCGGACTCGCCTACAACGATGAGAACAGTCCGTTCTATACGATTAACTTCATTACCCCAAGATAAAGAACGCGCTAGTGAGATACCTAGCGCGTTCTTTATCTTTATTCAGCGATTTCGAATTTTTGAATGCGTTCGTTTAGAAGTTCGGCTACAAAGATTGCCCCATCTTGTTGTAAAGCTAGAGCGTGGGGTATTCTCAATTGTCCCACCTCGTCGCCCCAAGAACCGAAACGCTCAATCACTTCTCCTTGAGGACTTAACACAACAATCTGACTTTTAGGAGTTTCACGTTCACCATCCAGATAATCGCCACCATCTACAACATAGATGTTTCCATCAGGGCCTACATCAATGCCATAAGGTCGTCCAATCTCTTTATCGTTCCAAGTATCGAGGTGTTGTCCTTGTTGGTCGAATACTTGAACACGGGCGTTATTTCGATCAGCTACATAAATTCTTCCGAACTCATCGTGTGCAATTCCATGAGGGAGATTGAATTCACCATCAGAAGAGCCGTATGCATCGACTTCCCATTGCATATCTCCGTCGCTGCTAAACTTGACGATACGATGATTTCGATAGCCATCAGCAACGACAAATGACCCATCGTCCATCACCGTCACGTCGGTCGGGCGTGCAAATGTGTAGTCATTCATGGGGACAGGGAAGTTAGGCAGTTCGTTTCGAATCCTTAAACTTGTCTCAGTGCCGAGGCGGTAGTCCTCACCGAACGTGGCGATTACTTGACCGCGTTCATCTAGTTTAAAGACCTTGTTCAACATGATATCCGTTACCCAAATGTTGTTTTGGGAGTCCACTTCGATACCATGAGGCGATTTGAACAGGTCGGCACCAAGTTCATCAATCACTTCGTTCGTTTCAGTGTCAAACACTGTGATAGTAGGTGTCGTAATGATGTCTTCGTTCGCAAAGCTGCCATCACCGCGGTCTAAGTAATAGATGTTTCCTGAAGGTGAGGAAGCAACGCCACTTCCTTGCCCTGCCGTTGTTGAATCCGCACCTGACCATGTCCAAGTCGATTCGTATCGAGAACTTTCGGGATTTTCGGTGTAGTCACCTTTAAAAATCGTTTCTGTCTTTCCTTGAATCAACCAGATAAAAATGGCGGATAGGGGAATCAGTATAAGTAATCCATAACCCATTATCTTTTTAAATCTATTCATGTTCGTCACTCCTTAAATAGTTACTGTGCATAGAAGATGATAACTTAGTCACACATTGACTCCTATTCGTCTGAAGTGACAATTCTATATACAGCCAAAGGATGAAGTCAGATCAATTTTTTAACCGCATCCTCAATCTCGGCCGGTGTCGTCTGTGGCGAGAAGCGCTCGACGACGTTTCCGTCACGGTCAACTAAGAACTTTGTGAAGTTCCATTTGATTGTTTTCGATCCGAGCAGTCCAGGTGCTTCTTTTGAGAGATACGTGAAGAGTGGGTGCGCGTCTTTGCCGTTCACATCGACTTTCGCAAACATCGGGAACGATACGCCATAGTTCAGTTGACAGAACTCTTGAATCTCTTCATTTGAGCCCGGGTCTTGATGTCCGAACTGGTTGCATGGGAAGCCTAGAATCTGGAAGCCTTGTCCTTTGTACGAGTTGTATAGCGACTCGAGACCTTCGAATTGTGGTGTGAATCCACACTTACTCGCTGTATTGACGATGAGTAGGACGTCACCCTTATATGTAGCTAACGGTTGTAACTGACCTTTCATGTCCAATGCTTCAAAATCATAAATCATATTGAATCCCCCTTTTTTCTAAAGTATACCAAGAGAAATCCGCTATCTCGACTTTGAACGCGTTGCGTGCAATCAAATTGTTATAAAATCATGATGTCGCTGTTACATATTTCGTGAAGTACAATCCGTATAATGAAACTCGTTGTAGAAAGGAACGGTGTTATGCGACTTTTAAAAAATGAATTTATATGGATCGCGCTCATTTTGATTGGATTATTCTTCTCGAGTGCGACACCTTACTCAAATCAGTCGATCGTTTCGCCACTCGAGCGATTCGATTGGAGCTGGATTGAGCCGACGTTAGCGAACGTCGAGTTTTACTATGCAGGCAAAGAAGTGTCACTCGACACGTTAGGGACAGTCCGGCTCATCGAGTTCTTGATGCGAAAAGCAGCTCATTTCGTCACATTCTTCGCTCTCGGTGCTTTATTCGTCAAGGCGATTTCGAGAACGAACCTTCATGCCGGGCTGATCCTTTTGTTCGCTTGGACGCTCGCCAATACGGTCGCCATCTTTGATGAGTATCATCAGAGTTTGACACCGGAACGGACGCCGTTACTGCAAGATGTCCTATTGGACAGCAGTGGGGCGATTGCTGGAGTCGTGCTCATCGGTGGCTTCTTATTACTTCGTTCGAAACGAAAACGAGGGAAACGAGCTGGATATGTGGCATTAAGGTAGTCAAAAAATGATATAGGTTGTTATGTGAAAAGCGCTTTCTTCAAGTGCTTTTTTTATGTTGAAAACTATTTTGTGACAACAAACCAAATAAAATATTGTCTATACCCACGTTTTTTAAGCGATAAAACCTAAATTAGGGCAATGTCATACGAATGAAATATAAGTGTAAAATAACTTTTGGTTTAGATTGCTATAATGAGTCACAGAGCGAATGAAATTTCGCAACTTAATCTTATAGAAAATACTTGAACGATTATAGATAAAAAATACACAGGAATCAGCGGAGGGAAGCACATTGGGTAACTTGAAGAAATTTGCAGCCACAGTCACTCTAGGCGCACTCTTGATCGGCGGAACGTCACCGACTTATGCAGCCTCACTTACAGAGAAGCAGAAGAAAGTACAAGAACAACGACAAAAGAATAGCAGCGAGCAGTCGAAAGCAAACTCTTCGATTCAATCACGTGAGCAAGCCATCAGCAAAGAGCAACAAGAAATCAACAAGTTAGATGCTGAACTCCAAGACGTCATCAACGATGTCGCTCAGAAAAAAGCTGAGATCCGTGCAACTGAAGAAAAAATTCAAAAGCTTCAAGAGCAAATCAAAAAATACGAAGCAAAAATGAAAGCACAAGAAGAACTCATGAAAGACCGTATGGCGACGATGCAAAAGAACGGTGGTTCGTCAGTCAACTGGGCTGAGTTCATCTTCGGTTCAAAAAACTTTAGTGACTTGATCACACGTATGATCACAGCTGGTACGATTCAAGAGAACGACCAACAGATCTTCGAAGAATATGAAGCAACGAAAGAGAAACTTGCAAAAGCACAAGCTGAATTAAAAGCAGAGCGCGATTCACTCGTGAAGCAAAAAGAAGAACTTGAAAAACGCCAAAAAGAGCTCGATCAAAAAATGAAAGAGCGTGCAGCGAAAATCAAGAAACTCGAAGCTGAAAAAGTGAAATTCGAATCAAAACTCATGAGCCTAAAAGAGATGGAAGATACGCTCAAAGCTCAAGAAAAAGCGATTCAAGCAGAAATCGAAGCACAACGTCGTGCTGAAGAAGAAGCACGTCGCGCAGCGGCAGCAGCAGCTGCTAAGAAGCAACAAAGTGCAAACTCAAGCAACAGTGGTTCTAGCGCATCAACATCAACACCTGTAGCGTCTGCACCAGCGAGCGGTGGGATGTTCCAACGTCCAGCAAGCGGTCGCCTCTCACAAGGATGGGGGAAAGCGAGCGGTGCGAACGGATACTCGTTCCATAACGGTCTTGATATCGCAGGTCCAGTTGGTACACCGATCTATGCAGCACAAACTGGTACGGTCCTCCGTGCAGGTTGGGGTGGCGCATACGGAAACCACGTCATGATCGCACACGTCATCAACGGACAAGTGTGGACGACAGTATACGCACACATGAGCTCGGTCTCAGTTAAAGCGGGTCAACGCGTGTCACAAGGTCAAAACCTTGGTGGCATGGGTAGCACAGGGAACTCGACAGGTTCACACCTTCACTTCGAGATTCACCGTGGCGGCTACTCGTACTCTTCATCGAGCGCGGGAAGCACAGTCAACCCAGCATCATTCTTCTAATCAACACAAAGATAGTGATCGACGAACGCGTCGATCACTTTTTTGTTGTTTGATACACGATAAACGTTAGAAGTGCGGCACCAATCACACTGAGCCACAACGTGTCGATGTTCGGGTCATCGAGGACGCTCTGTCCACCGACGATCAACATATAAAGAAGGAGTGCCACACCAAGTGCACGTAAAACAATTCGGAATCTAGCCATGAAAAATCGCCTCCACCTAATAGTATAGGGGAGGCGATTCGTTTCATCTAGCGAGTCGGACCCAAGCAGAGTCCATGATCTGTTCGTACCCGACTTCTTGATAGATTTTGTTTGAGGTCGGGTTCGTCAAGTCCGTATAGAGGACACAGAACGATTTCGTCTCAAGTAATTGACGGCTAAGGTCTGCAACGAGACTGCGAGCGTAACCTCTTCCACGTGCGTCAGGTGACGTATAGACGAACGAGACGGTGATGCCGTTCTCGGTCGGACGTGAGCGTTTCGCACACGAGACAAGCTGTCCATCGACTTCCCAGAATACGGCGTCATCATTTTTGAGCATCGTGTCGATTGCTTTCGTCACTTTTTCAGGTGGCGACGAACGAAGTCCCGACTCGGCTTCGAAGGCGCTATACCAAGTTTCGAGCTGTGCTTGGTCGGCTGTTGTCGCTTTTCGCATGTGGCCTTTCGCCATCTCGATGTCTTCTACCTCGTCGAGTCGATAAAGACCTTGTGACATGAACATCTCACTCGTCCCAGATGTGATTTCTTGCCACGTTTTCCCGAACCGTTCGGCTTGAACACGTTCTGAGACCACCTCGGTGAACGGGATCTCGTTTTCGAGAAGGTGCGGGATGATGAAAGCGGGGAGTTTTTCCTCTTGTTCCGAGTCCACGACGATGTAATGGAGCGGATGGGGCGGTGTCACTTGAAGGATGGCGAGGAGTTCACCATTCTCTTCGACGGTAAATTGATGAAACGCCTCATAAACGCCTTGAATCACGTTATTCAATACGCCGATCATTAAGCTGTTCTTGGCTTCTTCTTTTAACAATGAGTCCATGACGCGGTCAGCGAAGTGATTCGGGTCTTTCCATTCAATCCATTCCATATGTATCTCTCCTATTCGATGTAGACAAAAACGGACAAACCTGATGGCTTGCCCGTTTATGCGTTGTACGTTATGCGATATCTTCTTGTTTCGACGCTGTGTTGTCGAGAAGTTTCGTGTTGTGTTTGAAGTAGTGGATAATTTTTGCGATGGCACCGTCACCTGTGACGTTTGTAGCTGTCCCGAAGCTATCTTGCGCCAAGTAGAGTGCGATGACCAAGCTTTGCATCGTCGCGTCGAACCCGAGGATCGAGCCGAACAATCCGAGCGATGCCATAACGGCTCCACCCGGAACACCAGGTGCTGCAATCATCGTCACACCGAGTGCGAGGATGAATGGGAGGACGATCGCGTAAGACATCGGCATGCCGTTCAAGTACATGAGTGCGACACCGACCGACGTGAGTGTGATCGTCGAGCCTGACAAGTGAATCGTTGCCGAGAGCGGGATGACGAAGTTTGCGACACCCTCATCCGTATTGTTCAACTTCGCTTGGCGAAGCGTGACTGGAATTGTCGCAGCCGATGATTGCGTCCCGATAGCTGTGAAGTAAGCCGGCATCATCGTCTTGAGCAACTTGAACGGATTCTCTTTGTTGAGACCACCTGCGATTGAGTATTGAATCATAAGCATCGTCAAATGAAGGACGATGATTGTGACGAAGACGAGTGAGAACACCGAGAGGATCTCAGCGACCTGACCAGCGTACGTCATGTTCATGAAAATTCCGGCGATGTGGAATGGGAGTAATGGAATAATGACTTTACTGATTAAGAGCTCGATGATATCGCGGAAATCCATGGCGAGGTCGAGTGACCGTTTGCTTTCGATCGCGGCAATCCCGATCCCGATGACGAAAGCTAAAATGAGTGCGGTCATGACACCGAATACCGGTGGAATCTCAAATTCCATGAACCCTTTCAATAAGGCTTCTTCTGGGTTTTCGGCTCCTTCTGTCGACCGTGACAAAATTTGCGGGAACAAGTTGCTCGTTGCAAAGTATGCGAGTGTTCCTGCGACAACTGTTGAAGCGTAAGCGATGAGTGCTGTGAGTCCGACTAACTTTCCTGCTCCTTTACCAAGTTCCCCGATTCCCGGGATAATGAAAGCAAGAATGATCAATGGGATGGCGAAGCCTAAGAACTGCCCGAAGACCGTGTTGAACGTCACGAACGTCCGGACGATCCAGTTCTGACTTTCTGGTACGATGCTCCCGAGCAGAATCCCGAAAGCGATCGCGATGATGATGCGACCTAAGAGGCCAATGCGTAATTTCAAATCAATCATCCTTTCTGTTTGTTTGAATAGTTGATATTTTCGCACATTTCACGAAATGATGCCACCATCTCTTGCAATTTTACTGAAGAAAGACGTTTGACAACTTCATAGAAGGGTAATAGAAAATGTTGTACATATCAAGGGAAGGGGCTTCTCCTTTTCCTAATATAAAAACGATGTTATGATTAATGCTGACAGACGTAAAGGAGGGGTGCGCGTGCAGTTACAACGAACAACGATTCACATTGCGGGTCAAGACTATACGATCGTGAGCGAAGAACCCGCTGATCATGTGAGGGAAGTAGGCTTTTTGGTCGACAGTAAGATCCGCGAGATTCGTGAACAATCCCCTCATTTAGATGCTCGTCAGGCAGCGGTCTTGGCTGCGATTCAAATCGCGAGCGACCACGTCAAAACTAAACGAAATATGGGAGAATAAATCAATCCATGGTTACGCTACTTATACTGTTTTTCTTGTTTATTGGAATCGTCAACGGCTTCCGTCGTGGCGCGATTCTACAGCTCGGCCATTGGGTCGCGCTCATCATCAGTTTTCTCGTCGCCAACACGTACTATAAAGACTTAGCCGAAGCGTTCAAGCTCTGGATCCCGTATCCATCTCAGCTTGATGGAACACTCCCTGGCGGCGTCTTGGACCTCAACTCGCTTTCAGGGATTGAGATGACGTTTTACAATGTCTTTTGGTTCGTCGTCTTGTTCCTCATCACGAAACTTGTCTTGCATCTCATCTTGGCGATGCTCGACTTCTTGACAGACTTGCCGATCTTGCGCCAACTAAAAGGGTTGATCGGAGCAGTCCTCGGATTCTTCGAGGCGTATGTCATTACATTCTTCATCCTTTGGGTGATTGCGTTCGTGCCGATGGCAGGCGTTCAAAATGCCGTCGACAATTCGTCGCTTGCGACATTTATCATTCAAGACACGCCATATCTATCGGATTGGTTTTCAAATAAGATGTTGTGACACGACAGGCCGGAATGCAAGCTAGTGCTTGTATCTCGGTCTTTTCTGTGTGAAGAGGGGGAAGCATATGAATAAAGTAGAAGCAATGATGTTGCTCGAGAAGATCGCGCAATATATGGAGATCAAAGGGGAGAACCCGTTTAAAATCAATGCCTTCCGTAAGGCCGCAACGGCACTGGAGAACACGGACCTCGAGCTCGAGGACATCGACGACTTGACGTCCATCTCTGGGATTGGAAAAGGGACGGCGACCGTCCTTGAGGAGTATCGAGATACAGGTCGCAGCGAAGTGCTCGAAGCGCTGCAAGAAGAAATCCCATTCGGCTTGATGAAGCTTTTGAAAATTCAAGGGCTCGGCGGGAAGAAACTCGCCAAACTCCGTGAAGTCGGGGTCGTCGATTTAGAGTCCCTCATCCGTGTGCTTGAAGACGGGACAGCGGCATCGCTCCCGGGATTCGGAGCGAAAAGTGTCGAGAAGCTACTCGCCGCAGCGAAGAACCTCGAGTCGCGTCCGGAACGATTGGCCTATGCGGTCATGCGACCGATTGTCGAAGAGATTAACGACGTGTTGGAGAAAGAAGAGCTCGTCTTACGTCATTCGGTCGGGGGAAGCTTCCGCCGGGCCGAGGAGACGTGTAAAGACCTCGACTTTATCATTGCGACCGAGGAGCCGATTGCGCTTCGGGAGAAGTTACTCGCCTTGCCGTTCATCAATGAAGTGATCGCGGCAGGGGAGACGAAAGTATCGCTCGTCCTCGAACGTGAGGAAATGGTGTCGGTCGACTTCCGTATGGTCGAACCGGGCGCATTCGCCGCGACGCTTCACCATTTCACAGGCTCAAAAGACCACAACGTCCGCATGCGCCAACTCGCGAAAGCAAAAGGAGAGTCGATTTCGGAGTACGGGGTCGAAACGGCAGACGGGCTGTGGCAACCGGAAACGGAAGAAGAACTGTTCGAACGGTACGGACTCCCGTTCATCCCACCTGAACTTCGGGAAGGGCACGCCGAGTTTGAGCACGACTTGTCAAAACTGGTCACGCTCGAGGACATCAAAGCTGATGCGCATATGCACACGGTCTGGTCGGACGGGAAGTTGACCGTCGATGAGATCGTTGTGGCGATGAAAGGGCGCGGTTATGAGTGGATGGCCATCACCGACCACGGGAAGTATTTGACGTTCGTCAATGGTTTGACCGAAGAACGACTCGAGGCACAAGGTGAGGAGATTCGCGAAGCTGCAAAGACACATGAGATGAACGTGTTGCGTGGCGTCGAGATGGATATCCGTCCTGACGGGACGCTCGACTACGAGCCAGAATTTTTAGAGACGCTCGACTATGTCGTCGCCTCGATCCATTCGAAGATGGACCAATCCGTCGACGAAATCATGGCCCGTCTCGAGAACGCCTGCCGTTCCCCATACGTCAACGTGATCGCGCATCCGACGGGACGACTCATCGGTCGCCGTGACGGCTATCCGATCGACGAGGACAAGTTGATCGCCCTCGCAAAAGAGACGGGGACGGCGCTCGAATTGAACGCGAACCCGAACCGCCTCGATTTGACGGCATCGACGCTGAAGAAGGCGAAGGCGGCGGGCGTCAAAGTAATGATCAACACCGACACACACCACCCAGACATGATGGAAGATATGGCACTCGGCGTGTTACACGCACGGAAAGCCTATCTCGAACCATCGGATATTATCAACTGCTTCTCGTTTGAAGACGCCAAGGCGTTCTTCGCGGCGAAGCGATAGAAAGGAACATGCTAGATGGATCACGCGTTACGCGTATTAGAATATGAAAAATTGCGCCAACAGCTTGCCGGACACGCATCGAGCTCGCTCGGGAAAGATTTGGCGCTCAAGATGCAACCGGACTACTCGTACGACCGGGTGCTTTCGAATTTGAATGTGACGAAAGAGGCGACCGAGGTCGTGCGTCTCCGTGACCGTCTGCCGCTCGGTGGGCTCACAGACGTCCGCGCGGAAGTGAAGCGGGCTGCCATCGGCTCGGTCCTCTCGACGAGCGAACTGCTCGCCGTCGCCGCCGTCATGTATGGCGGGCGTCAAGTGAAGAACTTCTTCGAGAAGCTACACGAGGACAACGAAGAGATTCGGATCCCACGTCTGGATGAGTATGCAGACAAGTTGACGAAGCTCATCGAAGTCGAACAATCGATTCGTCATGCGATCGATGACCAAGGGACGGTCCAAGATTCGGCGAGCTCACAACTCCGGGGACTTCGGACACAGCTCCGAAGCTATGAAGGCAGTGTCCGTTCGCGAATCGACAACATCCTCCGCAACAACGCGAAGATGCTCTCGGACGCCATCGTCACGATTCGAAACGATCGCTATGTCGTGCCGGTCAAACAAGAGTACCGTCAAGCGTTCGGCGGGATCGTCCATGACCAGTCGGCTTCCGGTCAGACGCTCTTCATCGAGCCGCAAGCCATCGTCTCGATTAACAACGAGATTCAAGAAGTTCGCTTGAAGGAACGCGCCGAGATCGATCGGATTTTGAGTGCGCTCTCGAACGAAGTCGGTGGGGTACATGATGCGATCATGACGAACCTCGACGTGTTGGCCGAACTCGACTTTATCTTTGCGAAAGTCGCTTACGGACAAGAGATGAAAGCGACCGAGCCGAAATTGAACGACAACCGTGAAATCAAGTTGAAACAGGCACGTCACCCGTTCATCCCGAAAGATGAGGTCGTGCCGATCACGGTCGAGCTCGGGGAAGACTATACGTCGCTCGTCATCACGGGACCGAACACCGGCGGGAAGACGGTCACGTTGAAGACGATTGGACTCCTCCAGTTGATGGTACAGTCAGGTCTCTATGTGCCGGCAGAATTCGGGACAGAACTCTCTGTGTTTGACGCCGTCTATGCCGATATCGGCGATGAGCAATCGATCGAACAGAGTCTCTCGACGTTCAGCTCGCATATGACGAACATCGTCGGCATGCTCGACAAGATCGACTTCATGTCACTCGTCCTCTTCGATGAGCTCGGTGCCGGGACGGACCCGCAAGAAGGGGCCGCTCTCGCCATCGCGATTCTAGATGAAGTGAAACGTCGCGGGGCACGTGTCGCGGCGACGACGCACTATTCGGAATTGAAGGCATACGCCTATAATCGCGAAGGCGTCATGAACGCCTCGATGGAGTTTGATATCGAATCACTCAGCCCGACCTACCGCCTCTTGATTGGTGTGCCGGGTCGCTCGAACGCTTTCGAGATCAGCCGTCGCCTCGGACTGTCCGAGCAAGTCATCGACAAGGCACGTAGCCACGTCGGTAGTGATGCCGAGTCGGTCGAGTCGATGATCAACGAGCTCGAAGCGGCGAAACAACGCGCCGAACAGCTCGAGCAAGAACTCATCGTCAAACGCCATGACTTCGAAGAAGAACAGGCAGCGTTTGAAGCGAAGATGACCGAATTCGAACGCGAACGTGACAACTTGTACAGCGCGGCCGAGGCAAAAGCCGAGAAGGCCGTCGAACAGGCGAAGCGTCAGGCGAACGAAGTCATCGACCGCTTGAAGAAGCTTCGGGAGCAGGGCATCGTCAAAGAGCACGAGATTATCGCGGCGAAGAAAGAGCTCGAGTCGGCCAAACCGACGCTTCAAGATAAAAAGATCCAAAAAGTGAAACAAAAAGCCCAACAGAAACGTACGTTCAGTAAAGGCGAAGAAGTGAAAGTGACGACGTTCAACCAAAAAGGCTACATCGTGAAACAAATCAACGACAACGAGTACAACGTCCAAGTCGGCATCATGAAAGTGAACGTCAAAGCGGACGACCTTCAGAAGATCGGTCCATCGAAAGAGAAGCCGCTTCAATCGAAAGGAAGCTCGCTCAAACGTCAGAGTTCGACGAAGTCCGAGCTCGACCTCCGCGGCGTCCGTGTCGAGGAAGGGCTCATGCGTCTAGATAAGTATATCGATGAAGCCCTCGTGTCAGGCTATGATAACGTCCGCATCATCCATGGTTTAGGTACAGGAGCGATGCGTCAGGCGACACAAGAATTTTTAAAAGGACATCGTCACGTGAAGAGTCAACGCCCGGGAGGAATGGGCGAAGGTGGACTCGGTGTCACGGTCGTCGAACTGAAGTAAGGGGAGTCGGGGAATGGGTACGATTACGTTTGCCGTCATGCTGGAATCGTTTGGCCTCTATTCGATGGCGGGACTGATGATTATCGTCGGTCTTGCCATCTTCGAGGTGACGACGCCATACAGCAACTGGCGCGAGATTCAAAAAGGAAATATCGCCGTCGCTTTGGCGACAGGTGGGAAGATTGTCGGTCTCGCCAACATCTTCCGTGTGGTCGAGAGCTATCATGAGAGCACGATCGACATCTTCGTCGGTGGAGGATTCGGCTTCATCTTGCTCCTCGCGACATATTGGTTGTTTGAATTTTTGACACCGACATTGAAGGTGAACGACGAGATTCAAAAAGGAAATATCGCCGTCGGACTGTTGGCATTCTTGCTGTCGATCGGGGTCTCCCTTGTCGTCGGCGCGGCATTGGTGAGGTGAAGACATGGTATACGAACGATTGGCAAAAATCTTGTTCATCGGGGCCGGGCTGTTCTTAGTGGCAGCGGCGCTATGGTATATCTTTTATTGAGGAGAAAGGCGATGTCGTGAGGCATCGCTTTTTGATTAGGGGGCGAATGAATGATTGATCTACACAAACTCATGACGGCAACGGATTACGTACTCGACACGGAATCCTTTCAAATGAAGAATGAGGCGTATTATCCTCTAGAGTGGACGTTCTTTGGAGCTTCGGACCCGACGATGCTTCTCACATGGGACGCTGAGCGTGACCGAATCCGGATTCGGTTCGAACAGTATGCGCTCTTTCTTGGAACACTTGAAGAGCACGGTCTGAAGGAAGAAGGATTATGGAACGACCACCCAATCGTGAAGCTGAAGACTTCTCGTTTCATGTCATACGTACATGAAGGAATGGGAACAAATCAAGTGAACAGCGAGCGGGGGACGCTTTCGCATTATGTCATCCGCACAATCGAGCAGGAGTTTCATGTCCTGGCGTATGAAGACCCGACCGTAGAAGATTTAGGGAAAGTCGGGGACACGGGGGTTATTGGGACGGAAGTGTTGGATCAGTTGGAGGAATAGGGAATGTAAGTACGTGAGGAGGAGAGAACATGAAATCATTCGAAATCGAATTTCATTTGATCAATGAAGAAGTACTGACGTATATGGTGGAAGCTGACACACGTTATGAGGCATTAGAGACAATTTATCAGGCGTTTCGACATGCGAGCGATGGATTTGTGCAATTTGAGAGGACGAGTTGATTGTGATGTTGGATCATGTGGCTTATGTGAAGGCGTTTGAGGTGGTGGAGTAGAATGTAATTACTTGTAAGGGGGTTTTATTTCTATAAATTGTATTCATTACCCAATTTTAACCACTTTGTACTGAAAAATAAGGATAGAGATATCTGTCGCTGAATTGGGAGGAACGAATTTGGGAAGAAAAGTTGTTGTTTATATCACTTTAATATTTTTAATATTTATAATGCCAATAATAATTCATACGTTAATGTTGTTCGGCAATGCAACAACTGATAATGATTGGATAGGTTTTTTTGGTAGTTATATTGGGGGAATTATTGGTGCAGTCGTTGCGCTATGGATTGTCAATGTCCAAGTTAAAAGTGCTAAAAAGGGTATTGAAGAGCAAATTGATTTTCAAAAAAAATTAAATGACTCGAAAGAAATAATTGAACAGAGAGTTTACGTAGATTACACGATGGAGATTAATTCAATTATATTAAATGAAATGTCGCCTCAGAATAAGTACATTTTATTACACTCTCACGTTTCAACTATAATTCATAATAATATAAATGAAGATTTGGGGAAGATGAAGGCGCACTTTTTAAAAACTAGATATTATGGTGGAGCCAGTTGCATTCTAGATATTAAAATAGAAATTGAATTGTTAGAAAGTAACAACCAAGATTTTAATGAAGAAGTCAAGTATACTGCAAAAATGTCTATGAGTGGATTGAATAGAGATGAAACAATATACATCCCATTGTTCTTAAAGTATGAAAAACTCCACTTAATATTCGTTAAAATAGAATATAGTACTTTGTCGGGTGAAAGAATTAAGTTCGTGAGTGACTTGTTAAATAAAACGGAAGAATATTATACGATTACTGAGAATGATGAATCAGTATTGATAAAGAAAAAAGAACTACATGACGAATACTATATAATTCCTGGAAATCCTCATAATAATAACTAAAGATATTTTATTATTAATTTATTTAAACTATAGATAGGAGCGAAGTATAGAATGAATAAAAATCAAAAATTAATCCGTGACCATATCCCTGAAATCATTCATGAATCAGGAAAAATACCGATTGTGAAGCAACTAAGCCAAGCAGAGCACTTCGAACAAGCACGCTTGAAACTCTATGAAGAAATCAAAGAGTATGAAGAGACAAACATTGATGAAGAGTCGCTAGAAGAGTTAGCTGACATTTTGGAGTTGGTCTATACACTTGGGAAAATGCATGGAGCAGACTTTGACGAATTGAATCAGATTCGTGAAGAGAAGCGTAAAAAACGTGGCGGCTTTGAGAAGGGTCTATTTTTAGAAGAGGTCCTGGATTATGAGTGACTTACGACTCCATACAAGCAACCTCGGCATTCCTTTACAAGGACATATAGACGCGGCGACTGAAATTTATATGGTCGTCGCGTTTGCTCAAGTGTCAGGAGTGAAAGAATTATCCGCTTCGTTAAGAAAAGCGAGTGAACGCGGTGCTCAAATCAGAATTTTGGTAGGAGACTATCTGTACCTCACCGATCCTGATGCGCTGGATATGCTGTTACAAATACCGAATATTGAGCTCCGGCTATACCGATCAAAAGGGAGGTCATTCCATCCAAAGGCATATTTGTTCCGTACAATAAAAAGCGGTACATTTTTTGTCGGTTCCTCGAATTTGTCGCATAGTGCGCTCAATCATGGAGTGGAGTGGAATGTTGAAATTCCTTCGAGTGTATCAGAGGAAGTGTTTGAAGAGTCAGTCGCTGCGTTCCATGAGTTATTTTATAGTGAATATGCGCAAATGATGAATCCGGTCTCGTTACAGCCTTATCGCGAAGAGTATGAGGCGCGAAAGGATCGAATGAAAGAGCTGGAGGTCGCTGAGCATTCTCCTGTCTACATAGAAGATAATTCGATTACACCGACGTCTGTTCAAGATGCGGCGTTATTGGCACTTCGGGAAACGATGGCGGAAGGTCGAAAGAAAGCGATGCTCGTATTGGCAACTGGATTAGGAAAGACGTATTTAAGTGCATTTTTTGCTCGTCAATTCAAACGTGTCCTTTTCGTCGCGCATCAAAAGGAACTTTTGTTACAGGCAGAAAAATCATTCCTCAACGTGGCGAATGACTGGAAGACCGGGTTACTACTCGGAGGTGAATCACGAGATCAGGAAACTGCTGATGTCGTGTTCGCCTCAATTCAAACGTTAGCTTCGAAACAAAGAATGGAGCAATATGACCCGAATCAATTCGATTTGATTATCGTGGATGAGTTTCATCATTCGGCGGCCCCGTCCTATCGTCGTGTATTGGATTATTTTAAGCCGAAATTTTTGTTAGGTTTGACTGCGACGCCTGACCGTTTAGACGGGGGAGACGTATACGCACTTTGTGATGATAACGTTGCTTTCCAGATGCATTTTACGGAAGCAATCGAAGAATCGTATTTAACTCCGTTTCATTATGTTGGAATCTATGATGAAATCGACTACTCTCAAATTCGTCTAATCAATGGACGACGTTATGATCAGGAAGAGTTATTGGCAGAACAATTAAAAGAAAGTGTTGCTGAGAAGATTTATAAGGCGTGGACAGAACATCATCAATCGAGAGCGCTCGGTTTTTGTTCATCTGTTATACAAGCTGAATATTTGGCAGATTATTTCAGGAGACAAGGTGTGCAGGCAGTGGCACTTCATAGTCAGACCGAGTATGATCGTACCGAAGTGATTGGTCAGTTAAAGCGTGGACAATTGGACATCATTTTTGCAGTGAATCTATTTAATGAAGGTGTCGATATTCCTGAAATCGATACGCTATTGTTCTGTCGTCCGACTGAATCATTGACAGTATTCACCCAACAAATTGGACGAGGGCTACGTCTATCAAAAGGAAAGACGCATTGTACGATTATCGATTTAATTGGGAATTATAAAAATATTGATAAGAAACTGGCTTTGTTGACGACTAGCCGACAAGATACAGTGAGTTCCTTACCAACTACGATTGATCTACCTTCGTCATGTACAATTGAGTTTGATTTACAAACTGTTGACTTACTGAAGAAAATGGTGACACGTTCCTCAACGCGTCAGCAATTACTTGAACAAAATTATTTCATGGTGAAAGAAGAAATAGGTAGGCGCCCGAGCTACATGGAATTAATCCAACGAGGAGAGTACTCTATTGATGCGTATCGTTCCGAATGGAGAAAGCTTGGTGGGTTCTTCGGATTCTTGCATAAACTCGGAGAACTAAGTGAGGAAGAAACGATAATATACAATGATGTGAAGTCGCTTCTAGTCGAGGTGGAATACACGAGCATGACCAAAAGCTATAAAATGATTGTACTTTCTATTATGCTGAAACGAGGAGAAGAGAATTGGTACAATCCACTCAAAGCCTCTGAAGCCGCTCTTCCTTTTTATGACTACATTAAAAATAAACCATATCGTCAGCAGATTGATGGAAAGACGAAAGACTTTCAGCAACCTTTCCATCAACAAAGAATTGAAAAATTGTTGTTACGAATGCCATTCGATAAAATTGCCAAAGGACCGTTTTATGTAGCAGATGAAACCTTGCATATCGAATTCAATGAGAGACTCCGTAATCCGGTGGTTTATAAATGGGTGAAACAAATTGTAGATGTTCGGTTACATTACTACTTTAGTCGGAAAGCGAAAGGGTGAGCATGCTGAACGAGGAAACAACTATCAACTCATCAGAGATTGCTATACAGTCTTTTTGTAACTTTATTGATAGTTTTGCGCGTCAAGGTACATATAAAATGAATGTTATCCAAATCATGCTCAACAGAGGATATGAAGATTGGTTTTACCCATTATCAGCTGATGTAATCGCAAAAGAGTACTATGATTTGGTAAGGAAGCAAAGTGAAGAACATTCTTTAAATAGCATTGCTAAAATATTTCATGAATCATTTTCACAGAAGGGAATAGAAAGTCATCTAAATTCGCTACCGTTTAAAGCCTTGACGACAGAATCACCAAGAACAGGTAAATCACCATTTAAGAATGCGAATGGGAAACTCATTGTCAGAGAAGAGTTCTGCATTCCGACTAAACAAGCACATGCTGCTATTCAATTAGCAGTTGAAAACAAATTAGAAGACTACTTTGAAATGAAGCAGAGGTAGAAAGGTGGGGTAATGTGAAACGCCTATTACTACGCAAAATCCAGTTCGCCCTCCAGCACCATGGTGGAACGGCATCTTTAAAAGACATTTATGCGTATGTCGAAAAATCATATTATCAACTCGAGCTCGATCGTTATAAAGATTGGAAAGGGCACGTCAATAAACAGATTCGTGCGCATTCTAGCGATTCAGCGAGCTTTACCGGGAAAGAGGACCTCTTTTATTCCACAGGAAATAAAGGAATTTGGGGCCTCCGACAATCCAATAACTAACGAAAGCGGGACCAATTTCACTTGGTTCCGCTTTCAATGTTTACAAAACATCACACCCTATTGTCACACAATGTTCATTCCTGTACACTTCGATATTGTGTGCTAAAAATTATGTTAGGGGTTAGTCAATGGAACTTGTACAGCAATTATCTCAAATGCAACTCATCAACCAATTCTGGTTGCTTATGGCCTTCATCATCCCGATGGTCATTTTATCTCGTATGGTCGTGGCTGGGACGCGCTTCTCGCCGATCCTCGTCATCGTCATCTTCGGTCTCGGTCTCGGATTCGGTATGGTCGAGCTCGGTATCGCGACACCGGGTCTTCCTGAATTCCCGCTCGTCGACTTCTTGTCACGGACGACGATCATCGCGTTAGTCGTTTCGTTCTTCGTCGGTGGACAGGAACTTCGTAAGATCTTAAGCAAACAAGAGCTCGACATGGAAGACATCGTCGTTCCTGCAAAAGAGGAGATGTTCCTCGGAACAGGACGTACGCAGTTCATCTTCATCCTTCGTTCGTTCTTCTTGCTCGTCGGTTTGGAAGGATTCTTCCGTATGGCAATCGAGCCAGGTACGGCAGAAGGGATTGCGCTTTACTACCCAATCCTCGCACTTCTCGGTCTCGCTGTGTCGTTCTTACTCATCGACCATAAAGCACAGATTCAGGACAAGAAAGTATACATGCAAAAAGGTGTCATCGAGACAGTCCTCTTGCTTGTTATCTTGTTCGTCTCGTTCTTGATTGCGACAGCAGTTCAGCCGATTATCGCACTTCCGCAAATCTTCTTCGCAATGTTGATCTCGTCAGCACTCGGTGCCATCTTCCATAACTGGACGTATGGACCGACTGTCCGCGCGCTTCTATTCGCAGGGATTCCGGTCGTCTTGGCTGCCAACTTCATGGTTGGTGGTTCACGAATCGGTGACGCATTCGCCATCGAAGGCATGAACTCCATTCTCGTGTACGGCTTCTTCGGTCAGTTGTTCTGGATGTTCGGTGGAATCGCACTCATCATGTGGTTCGCACGTACGGGTCACATCCGTAACCTCGCGCCAGGTATGGCGGGATCACTTTCACACAGTGGTCTCACAGGTGCGTGTACGGCTGGGGACTTCGGTCAAGTGGCGGCAAAACGTGCGCCAATCATGATCAACATCCCGTTCTTCGGACACATCTTCGTCTTCTCAATCCTCGCAGTCAGTGCCGATAACGGCGCGCTCTGGATTTGGCCTACAGCCATCATCGTCTTGATCGGTCTTGCTCTCACGGCGCTCGCGTTGAAAAACTTACGTGCAGCGAACGGAGAAGACTTCAAAGAAGTAAAAGCACTCATGCAGTTCTCGTTCGGATGGCAGATGATGGCTGTCTTCGGTGGTCTCGTCATCTTGACGTTCAGCACGATTGCATTTGATTACACGACGATGGCACAATCGTCAGCAATCTCGCACTTCGGCTTGTTCGCAGCGGTCCAAGGCGGTATGTTCGGGACGGAAGCATCGCTTCTCATCCCGCTCATCTTCTCGATGCCGTTCCTCGTGCACCCGATCGTCTTCTACATGTTCGGGAAAGCACTCGATAACAATGGCGAAATGCCACGTGTGCCGGTATATGCGATGGCGCTCGTCGGTGTCGTCGGTGTATCTGCAGCGATTTTCGTTTTATAATACGATTCCGCTCCGACTTCGGTCAGGGCGGTTTTTTTATTTGATGATTTGGATATGGTAGACTTTGGATAGTGAAAGCGGGGGAGAGTATATGAAAAAATGGTTGTTCTTCGGTTTTATTGTGTTGATTTTAGCTTGGGCATGGTTGACACCGATATATACGACTAGCCCAGATATGGATGACTTTGTGAGCTGGTTCGAGGAAACGTATTCGGTACAATGTGAAGATGAGAGCTGTGACTCATTTACGCTGATTGGTGATCAGACAAATACATATGTGAATGAAGAAGGGTATATGAAACAGTCCAGTGGCTTGTTCACTTTCGACATGGAGGTCAGGCGATTATACCGAAGTGTCGAAGAACCAGAACGAGTCGGGAAGATTGAAGTGAGATGGAATCAAGATTCATTCGAGATTACGGAAGAGACGGGTATCTTTGTTTCTTCGCCTTAGGAGACTGGAAGCATGCTGATGATCACTCAGGATATAAAGGAGAAGCGCTATGAGGCGCTCATCGATACTTTGCTTGAACACTGCACTCACTTTGCGTTCGTGGAAGACAGGCGCCGAATGGAGATCGAAGAAGAGCGCCTGGCGTATATGGATGTACTGACGGAAGAGATTCGTTGGGATTTGATGGAACGAACCATCGTAAGTGAATGGGAGACGACAAGACTATCTGGGGATACGGCGTATTTATATTCGTTCCATATGAATTATCGGACAGCACAGTTCCTAAAAGAGCATGGTGGCTCATTGTTCAGTTGGCTCAATCCAGAACTTCCAGAAGACTTGATGTTTTATAAGGGGGAGACGTGCGTGCTTGCGGTATGTTCCCATGAATCGTTCTTTGTCGTCGATGAAGCGTTGTGGAGGCAGGTTCAATGAGCTGAATGATTAAGGTTATCTCTTATACGGGTGACCTACCATTATGTCAGCTTGTTGGGGAACGGTCTCCAGTCCGGATTTTTTTATCACATTCATGTGGTTTTCTGACAGAGTCAGAAAAAAGTCGTTCACTCGCACCGAATTGAATATAATTTTGTTGAGCCTGTCGAAGAGACACCGTATTCGCTCCGCCTTCATAATCGGGATCGTCGAATTGAACCCCGTCATCTTCCTAAAAACAAATTCGACAAATATCGTATGTGCGCGGCGGTTCTTCTAACGTCTGGTAGCCACAACATGGGCATGTGTATCTCAAAATCATCACCTCATTATTTAGTATAGTAGATACAAGCAAAAAAGCGTCCGACCTTTTCACCAGGTCGAACGCTTTTTCTGTCATCACATCACCATCGAGATCAACGTCAAGATAGCAAGCCCACCTTGTGTCAGGATAATCTTCTTGTCACTCGTGATACTGCCATATAGGGCAACGAGAATGATATAGGTCAGAATCATCGTGACAATCTCGACCGGATTGGGGGAGACGTATAGCCCGTACAAGAGCCCGACCCCAATCAATCCGTTATACACGCCTTGATTTTTGAACAAAACCGATACCGAGTCTCTCGTCAGTTCGTCTTTCGACATGCGGAAGACACGTGACGTCGAGGAAGAGGCTGTCGCAATCGTTTCTAAATAGAAGATATAGAAGAATTCGATGGCGACGAGCGTCCCGAGCACAATGGTGAGCGTCGACATATTAGTTGACCGCTGCTACTTGCACGACAGGTTTCGCAGACACGTAGTTTGCCACGTTTTGTGCGAAGTTGATGAGGACCGGGTTTTGGTTGTGCTGCTCGAGAGCGGCTTGGTCTTCCCAGTTCTCGATCATGACGAAACGGTTCTCGACAGACGTTGACTCGTATAGGTCATATCCGACGCAGCCCGCTTCTTGTTTTGATGAGTCGATTAAGACTTGGATGTCACGCAAGAAGTTCTCGCGTTGTGAAGCTTGGATATCGAATGTGGCGTTGACTAAGATCATGGTTGATTCCTCCGATTGTGTGGTGAATTATTTGAACGATGTGACCGTTTGAGCGTCAAGACGAACTGATTCGTAACCTTCTTCTGCCGCTTTCCCGACAGACAAGATCATGACCGGTACATAACGGTCTTTGTCGAGACCGAACGCTTCAGCGAGTTGGTCTTTCTCGAAACCACCGATTGGGTTCGTGTCATAGCCGTGAGCACGGGCTGTGAGCATGAATTGCATCGCAGCGAGACTCGCATCGATCTTCACGATGTCGTTCATCTCTTGTTTCGAGAGGTTTTTGTAGTAAGGGATGATTGCGCCGAGCTGTTGGTCACGAACTTCTTGTGGCATTTTGCCTTCTGCGACCGCTTGATCGTAGATTTGTTCGCCGTACTCGTAGCACTCCATGTCTCCGAAGATGAGGAGCATTGCTGCAGACGAATCGTTTTGACGTGTGTTGAACTTGATGAGCGGCTTGAGCGTCTCTTTCGCTTCTGGGCTTTCGACGACGACGAAGCGCCATGGCTGCATGTTGACCGATGATGGGGCAGTCGTTGCTTCCTGAATCATCTCGAGCATCTCTTCTTGTGAGATTTTCACGTTCTCGTCATAGACACGGATTGATTTACGACCGAACATGACGTCTTTAAATGTATTGTTTTCGAATGTAGTTGCCATTGGTGAATTCCTTCTTTCTCTGTTTAGGTGTGACTGTTCAATTTTTGAAGCAGTCCGGATAAGTGTTGAATCTCTTCAGCGGACAAGGCTTGTAAGACGAGGTGGTTGGCTTGTTCGTCTCGCTCGCAATCCCTTAGGTCTTGCTCTGCTTTCTCTGTCACACGGACGAACATCTCGCGATGGTTCTCCGCGTTCCGCTCTCTGACGACATACCCTTTTTCTTCGAGGATCTTTAAATGTCGGGTGATGGCGGCATTGTCGATTTTCATCTCTTCTTTAATCACGCGTTGCGAACAAACGCCTCGTTCTTTGACGACTTGTAGCATCTCGTAGCGGGTCAGGCTGAAGCCCGTTTCCCGTTCGAACGACGATGCGACGTTTTGTTCCGCCAACTTGATTTGGTAAAGTAATCGGCTGATTTCACGTAGGTCCATTGCGTCCCACCTTTCTCAATTGACTTATCAATCGTTGACTTGTCAAACGATACAACGTTTCGGATTACGTGTAAAGTCAAACGCTCAAAAAAAAAAGACGACACCGAAATTATCGTGTCGTCTCGTCTTCGATCGGAGTGCCATCAAAATGATATTCTGTCATGAACGTCGTCTCGTCGAATCCGTACAGACGGTCGTAGGCGTTCAAATCCTCAATCGTCCGCACGTCGAGGAATGAAGGGTCGATATCAGACGCTTCGCGCGTGAACATCATGTACCGTTCCGTATAGTCGTCATTGCCACCCGGCTTCCCGTCGAACGAGAAGTGGATCGAGTAGACGTCAGACTCGATTTCGCGGATGACGTTGAGAATGCGCTGTTTCTGTTCGTCCGTGTTGTTCCAGTCTTCATGAAACATGATCGAGACGTTGAGATACGTTTCCGGATTCGTTTCATAGATAGACGTCGGGGTCGGGCTGACGTTCGCTTGTGTTTCATCGGACACACCAATCGGCACCTCCGCACGGACGGTCTCTTCTTCTTTTAAGAATCCTTCCGATACGAGCCGCTCGTGAATCGTTCGTTCCGCCTCAAGTTCCCAATACGTCTCGAGCACGTTGTCATGGATGGAGCCGTCACCATACGTCTCAAGAAAATAAGTGCCGGCGAACGGTTCGTTCGCCAATGTCACTTCCCCGACATAACCGCCCATCTTCCAATCCCATGACAGTTCGATGTCGGGTTGTTCCTGATACGTTTCTTTTACATAAGTACTATATGCATCTCGGGCCTCGGATTTTTCAATCGTCGTATAAACGAAGATTCCACCAGCGAGAAGACCGCCGACAACGCCTGCCACGATTCGTTTTTTCATCCATTCGTCACCTCTTTCCCAATGTACCTCATATGTCGAGGAGAAACCTCGGTCCAAAGTCTTATTCAAATCATTTCCATTTCCCTGTAAACTGAAAGTGCCCTCAAGATACTATTGCAATTACGTGTACTAATACATATAATACACTTAAAGAGTGACATTGACTATGAGAGGGTGTGACCCATGTTATACAAAATCGATATGAAGAGTTCAGAACCGCTTTACGAACAAATCGTCAATCAAACGAAAGAGCTCGTCATCCGCGGCATCTTGCGTCCGGGAGACAAGGTGATGTCTGTACGCGAACTCGCTACCGACCTCGTCATCAATCCGAATACGGTTAGTAAGGCGTATCAGGAGTTGGAGAGACTCGGTCTCCTCGAGATGCGGCGCGGGCGCGGGACGTTCGTCTCCGAAGACTGGGTAGACGACGATGCATCAAGAGAACCGGTCATCGCATCGATCAAGAAGATTGCGATTGATTGCCATTATGCGAATGTGCCATTAGAAGAAGCCATCGACGTATTGCGGACCGAATATGAGAAAGTAGGGGAAGCCAATGCTGAAAGTTGAGCAACTGAGTAAACAAATCGACCGCCAGACGATTTTGGACGGAATTGACTTTACCGTCGAATCAGGAGAAATCGTTGCGCTCGTCGGGCGTAACGGTGCCGGCAAGACGACACTTCTCCGGACAATGGTCGGAATCATCCGCCCCGACCAGGGAGACGTGTTATATGGAACGAAAAGTATCTTTAAAGACGCAGGATTGAAGCGGGACGTCATCTTCGTACCGGATTCGGCAGATGCGCTCAAACATTATACGGTAAACGAAGCGACGGACCTGTACGAATCGATCTACCCATCGTTCAATCGTTCCGCCTTCCGTGAAACATTGACGCGTTACAACATCGACAACAAAAAGATTCGCCAGCTTTCAAAAGGACAGAAAGCGCTCGTCACGTTATCACTCGCTTTCGCCGTCCAAGCGAAATACTATCTGCTCGATGAACCGACGGACGGTCTAGACGTCGTCGCCAAGTCAGACGTGTTGAAACTGATGATCGCCCAGGTCGAGAAACGAAACTGCTCAATCATCGTCTCGAGCCATCAGTTGCACGAACTCGAACGAATCGCCGACCGTATCATCATGATCGAGAGCGGACGCGTCAAAGCAATCATGTCGCTCGAAGAGGCACGTGCCCTCAGCATCAAGTGGCAAGTCGTCTTCAACGATCATGTCCCGGTCGAGTTGCTCGAACGAAAAGATATCGAAATCATTAGTGTGACAGGACGTGTCGTGCTATTCATGGCGAAAGAACGAACGGACGAGCTCGAGACGTTCATCGATTCATACAATCCGATGCTCATCGAAGAGATCCCGATGTCTCTCGAAGACGTGTTCCGTATCCAGTTAGGAGGAGAAGCCCATGCCGTCTAAAGTGTTGTTGAAGAAAGATTGGAAACAAGTGTCGCTGCTTTGGATCTTGCTCGTCTTCTTAGGGATTGTTGCCTTCACGGTGCCGGTGTGGACGGATATGTATGCGTACGAACAACAGATTCTTGAAATTAAACAAAACCCGAGCGACTTCCCAGATATCGTGACAGGTGATGTGAACGAGATGGTGCCGGAAGACTTCTTCGGGGATGGATCTGGATACGGATACCTCGGAGGTCTGAACGGACTCATACCGTCAGGCGGTGTCATTTTCTTGTTTGTCATCTTCGGTGCCCTCATGGCGTCCGTGTTGATCGGGAGTGAACGCAATAGCCAAATGTCAGATTTCACAATGTCGTTACCGTACACGCGTACCCAGCTATACATATCGAAATGGGTGCTCGGTGCGACAGGAATTGTAACATCGACCTTGATTGGCGGCACATTGATGTTCCTCATCATCCGCTTCTCCGATTACTCTTTCTTGATGGAAGGAAAAGAGTTCAAGGTGATCGCGATGATTCTATTTTTGATGCTATCCGGAATTTCATTCTTCTCGCTCTCGTTATGGATGGGTTCGTTTGGGGGAGAGTCCATCTCACAAGTCATCTGGACGTTTGTCGCGCTCGTCTTTCCGATGGGGATTTTACTCCTCGTCCAAGGTTCACTCTATGCGTTTTTCCCAGATCGACTCTTCTCGTTCGTTGATGAAGCGTTCGAGAGTATCCCGATGCGAATTTTGTCACCGCTAAACAATATTTTCAATGTCGATATGTATTCAGTGTATACCGATCAATCGGTGTGGAATGACTTTATCACGTATGCCCCAATCCTTGCGATTGCGAACATCGTGCTCACATTCGGTCTTGGGTTGTGGATGTTCAAGGAAGCACCACAAGAGAACAATGGACGATTCTTCATGTTCTCGAGCTGGTTGTGGCTCATCCATATCGTCATCGTCATTTGCTTCGCGATGTTAGGTGGCGTATTGTTCTCGGTCATCTCGTACCCGCAAAACATGATCTTGTATGTGCTTGGTTTTGTAATCGGTGCCTTTTTGGCGCACTTACTCGCCAAACGCTTGCTCTACCGCTTCAACTTGAAACTCAAATCGTAAGGAGGGACACCTGTGAAACGCTTCTGTCTGTTGTTCGTACTCGCCATCTCACTGGCAGGTTGCACGAATCCGAAACCGAACGCCTTTGAATACAAAGGTTCGAAAGTCGGGGATAATGCCGCCGTCGTTGGGATTACCGGGAGCTTGCCGCTACACGAATGTTATCAATCGGTCGAGTTGCAGACGAAGAAGCGTCCTTATGGGTTGACCGTCCGTTATGAAGATCCAAAAATGGAGCGAGCGGAGCAAGAGCGTCTTGCGATTCGGAATGCGGCTACTTACTTCACGCTCATTCCGAATGCGGAGATCGTCCGCTTCGCTTTCCCGAACCGGACGTATGCCTTCTCTCGGCCAGAGATGGAAGCATGGTTCGGAACGGATTTCTCGAACATCCGTCACGAGAATGAGTTGCATCAACTGATGAATCAGAAGCTTGAACAGCTGGATTCGAACAATTCCTATTTTAGGCGGGTATGACAGCGATTGGATGACAAATCCAATCGCTTTTTTGATATTTTCTGAAAATTATCGGGTAAAGGGTAGATGAAAGCGTTTTCTTAGCATTATAATGGAGTTAACTGAATGAGTATTCATTTCCAAGGAGGAACAGCGATGAACAAACCGTGGTTACAAGATTATCCAGAAGGTATGCCCCAGTCGATTGATTACGAGGTAAAGCCGCTCTATGAGGCATTGTCTCGCGCAGCAAAGGATTATCCGAATCGTACGGCCGTCTCCTTTATCGGGAAAGAGTGGACATTCGCGGAGATCGATGATGCCGCACGTCGACTCGCCACGATGCTCCAAGCAAAAGGACTTGAAAAAGGGGACCGCGTCAGCCTCATGCTTCCGAACTGTCCTCAATACGTCATCTCGTTCTATGCCGTGCTCTATGCAGGTGGGACTGTCGTCCAGACGAACCCGCTCTATACGGAACGGGAGCTAGATAACCTCATCACGGATGCGGGCGTCAAAATTGTTATCACCCTTGACTTGCTCTATCCGAAAACGCTTCGCGTCAGTGAAAAGACGGAGATCCAAACCGTGATCACGACAAGTATCGCCGATTACTTACCGTTCCCGAAAAACAAGCTGTATCCGATCAAAGTGAAACGAGAAAATAATATTGTCATCGACACGACCGGCTCGACGCCGTTTAAAGACTACAAAGACTTTAATCCGGTCACGCCGCTCGACATCGATCCGAAAGAAGACGTCGCGGTTCTTCAATATACAGGCGGGACGACGGGACTTCCGAAAGGCGTCATGTTGACCCACTTCAACTTGACGGCGAACGCGGACCAAATCACGAACTTATTCTATAAGTATAATCGCGGGGACGAGAAGCGCGTTTTGTGTGTCGTTCCGTTCTTCCACGTCTACGGGATGTCGTGCTGTCTGAACTTCGGTGTCACGAACGGGTATGAGCTCGTCCTCGTGCCGCGCTTCGAAGTGACGGATGTCCTGAAGACGATTCAGAAGAAAAAGCCGCACTTCTTCCCGGGCGCTCCGACGATGTACGTCGGGATCTTGAACGACCCGAAACTGAAAAAATACGACTTGTCATCGATTGAAGCGTGTATCTCTGGTTCGGCACCGCTTCCGATTGAGGTGCAAGAAGAGTTCGAGAAGATCACAGGCGGTCGCATCGTCGAAGGATATGGATTGTCTGAGACGTCGCCGGTCACGCACGCGAACTTCTTATGGGATAAGCGAATCGTCGGCTCAATCGGTGCGCCGCTGTCGGATACTTCTGCTAAAATAGTAAAAGCAGACGGAGAGACGGAGGCGGACATCGGGGAAATCGGTGAAATCATGCTGAGCGGTCCGCAAGTCATGAAAGGCTATTGGCAAAAACCGGAGGAGACGGCAGCCGTCTTGAAAGATGGTTGGCTCGCGACGGGTGACCTCGGTTATATGGGTGAGGACGGATTCTTCTATATTGTCGACCGGAAGAAAGATATGATCATCGCCGGTGGGTTCAACGTCTATCCGCGTGAAATCGAAGAAGTGCTCTACGAACATCCGGCTGTCAAAGAAGCGGTCTGTATCGGTGTTCCTGACCCGTATCGTGGTGAGACGGTCAAAGCGTTCATCGTCCTTCGTGACGGGTCAAGCGTGACCGAAGAAGAGCTCGACAAGCATTGTCGTGAGAAGCTCGCGGCCTATAAAGTGCCGAAGCTGTACGAGTTCCGTGACGAGTTGCCGAAGACGTTCGTCGGTAAGATTTTACGCCGTGTCCTCGTCGACGAAGAGAAGGCGAAACAAGTGAAACAAAGCAGTTGACACCAAGCGTATGCATGATAGAATAATAAATGAATGAACCATCATTCATTTTTCTGCAGCGGTAAGGAGCTTGGGGTTAATGACAAATCATATTTCGAAAAGTGACCGAATCATTGATGCGGCGGTCAAAGTAATTGCCAATCATGGCTATCACGGTGCAAAGGTGACAGCCATCGCCAAAGAGGCAGGTGTCGCGGACGGCACGATCTATTTGTACTTTAAAAACAAGGAGCATCTCTTGATCGAGTTGTTCCAAGCGAAGATGGGGCTGTTCATCGACTACTCGAAACAACAAATCGGGAACGAGACGACAGCCGGGGATCAATTGTATCAGTTGATTGAATCACATTTAAAACAACTGTCGGCCGATTACGACCTTGCCGTCGTGACACAAATCGAACTGCGACAGTCGAACTTGGTGCTTCGCCAAAAAATCGGAGAAGTGCTCAAACCATATTTGAATTTGATCGATTCGGTCGTCAAACACGGAATCGAGACAGGAGAGTTCGACAAGGATCTAGATTATCGACTCGCCCGTCAGATGATTTTCGGCACAATCGATGAGGTTGTGACGAGCTGGATGGCGAGCGGCTTCAAGTATGACTTGATGTCGACGCTTCCGAATGTGCACCATATGTTAAAGAAGGGGCTTACTTAACAGTGAGCCCTATCACTAGCTCAAAAAATGAATGCTGATTCATGAATGATGGGAAAGAATTGACTAAAGGGGGATCAACCATGAATATTTTTGTTTTGCTGAAACGTACGTTTGATACTGAGGAAGCGATTCAGCTCGAGAATGGGGAAATTCAAGAAGACGGCGCTGAGTTCATCATCAACCCGTATGACGAATATGCGGTCGAAGAAGCGATTCAAAAACGTGACGCACTCGGGGGAGAGGTCACGGTCGTCACGGTAGGACCGGAAGACGCGGACAAAGAGCTTCGTACGGCACTCGCCATGGGAGCGGACAAAGCTGTTCGGATCTCGATCGAGGACGATGTCGAAGATGCGGACCACGTCACGATTTCAAAAGTGCTCGCCACATACTTGAAAGAACAAGACGCAGACCTCATCTTTGCAGGGAACGTTGCAATCGATGGCGGTAGCGGACAAGTCGCACCACGTGTCGCAGAACTTCTCGATATGAACTACGTGACGACAATCACGGCTCTTGAAATCGACGGCACGACGGCTACGGTCACACGTGACGTCGAAGGGGATACGGAAGTCATCGAAGTTGCACTCCCACTTCTCGTGACGGCGCAACAAGGGTTGAACGAACCACGTTACCCGAGCTTGCCAGGGATCATGAAAGCGAAGAAGAAACCACTCGAAGAACTTGAACTCATGGACATCGATCTCGATGAAGATGAAATCGAAGCGAAAATCGAGACGATCGAACGATTCTTACCAGAAGAGAAGAAAGCCGGCCGTATCCTTGAAGGCGACATGTCGACACAAGTGAGCGAGCTCGTACAACTTCTTCGCACGGAAGCGAAAGTCATTTAAGGGGGAGATCATAGATGAAAGCTTTAGTACTCGCAGAAGCGCGTGAAGGCGCGTTACGTAACGTATCATTCGAAGCCATCGCTGCGGCGAAGCAATTGACAGACGATGTGACGGCAGTCGTGATTGGGGATCACGTGCAATCACTCGCGCAAGAACTTGGGGAGTATGGCGCAAGCCGTGTCCTCGTCGTTGAAGACGATCGCCTCAAACACTATACGCCAGACGGCTACGGTCAAGTGCTCCGTCAGCTGATCGAACAAGAAAGTCCGGACATGATCGTCCTCGGTCACACGGCTCTCGGGAAAGACATCGCACCGAAACTCGCGGCACGTCTCGATGCCGGACTCATCAGTGACGTCGTCTCCATCGAGGGAACAGGTCGTGACGCTGAGTTCGTTCGCCCAATCTACTCAGGGAAGGCGTTCGAGAAAGTGAAGTTCAAAGACTCGGTCATGTTCTTCACAATTCGTCCGAACAACATCGACGCACTTGCGCGTCAAGCAGGTGCAAGCGTCTCAGTTGAAACGCCAGCAGTTGAATTAAAAGATCTCGCGATGATCGTCAAAGAAGTCGTTCGTAAAGCGACAGGGAAAGTCGACTTGGCGGAAGCGAAAGTCATCGTCGCAGGCGGACGTGGCGTGAAGAGCGAAGACGGCTTCAAACCACTTGAAGAGTTGGCTGAACTTCTCGGAGGAGCGGTCGGTGCTTCACGTGGAGCATGTGACGCCGACTACTGCGACTACGCGCTTCAAATCGGACAAACGGGTAAAGTCGTCACACCAGACCTTTACATCGCATGCGGAATCTCTGGAGCAATCCAACACTTGGCAGGGATGAGTAACGCGAAGGTCATCGTCGCGATCAACAAGGATCCGGAAGCGAACATCTTCAGCGTGGCAGACTATGGCATCGTTGGTGACCTATTCGATGTCGTTCCAATGTTGACAGAAGAGTTCCGCAAGCACCTCGTCAATAGCTAATAAGCAAAACGTTTTGGGGTTGTTACCCTCCGTGGTATACTCTGAACATGAATTGCATGAGAGTTCTATATCAGGACTCTCTCATCTTATTGGGGAGGTTTTTACAAATGGCTATTAAACACGCAACGACTCAATCGTTTGAACAAGATGTAAAAGAGGGCGTAGTCCTCGTTGATTTCTGGGCAACTTGGTGTGGACCATGTCGCATGATCGCGCCAGTTCTCGAAGAACTCGATCAAGAAATGGGTGACCAAGTCCAAATCGTGAAACTCGACGTCGACGAAAACCCTGAAGTCGCAGGTGCTTTCCAAATCCAAAGTATCCCGACACTCATGATGTTCAAAGATGGCGAGCCTGTTTCGAAAACAATGGGCTTCCAACCAAAAGAAGCATTGAAAGAGTTTATCGCAACAGCACAATAATTGCGTAGCAGCCGACCTGTATCGGCTGCTTTTTTGTTTTGTAGACCGGAAAAGAAGGAAAAGGACAGGCAAGCAGGGAATAGGTTGAGTTATTCCGCACAACCTCAATTACGTAAAATTCCGATACATATCGTCTGATTTCAAAAATTTTTTTGAAGAATTTCCGTCGGCTTCCTTCATATTTAAAAGATTCGGAATTTTAACGAGGGAGCGCTCGAGCTGGAAGCTTTTATCATGGAAACAGACTGAAAATTTACGCTATACTCATGAGGAAGACATGATGGAGTCAAGTGACCTTACTTTACGGCTCAATCTATTGTACGACTCTGTTCGAAGGAGGAATTTTCTTGTCGCTGTTACATTTAGCTATTTTGTTGCCGCTTCTCGCGGCACCGTTCATCCCGTTCTTGTTTCGGGGGATGAAGCAAATTCATACAGGCTGGTTCGTGTTGATCGTTCCGGTCGTGCTCGTCACCTACTTCGCCGGATTCATTCCGATCACGAGTGCAGGGGACGTCGTGACAGAGACGATTGCGTGGATGCCGTCCCTCGGGATTAACTTCACGGCATACGTTGACGGACTCAGTCTACTGTTCGCCCTCCTCATCACGGGGATCGGCGCACTCGTTGTCTTGTATTCGATTTACTATTTGAATAAGGACAAAGAGTCACTCGGGCATTTCTACGTGTATCTCTTGATGTTCATGAGTGCGATGCTCGGGGTCGTTCTCTCGGACAACATGATTGTCATGTATATGTTCTGGGAACTCACATCGATTTCATCATTCCTGTTGATTGGTTACTGGTATGAGAAAGAGCGTTCACGTTACGGCGCACAGAAGTCGATGCTTCTCACCGTATTCGGTGGATTGTCGATGCTCGGGGGGATTGTCTTACTCGAGTCGATGATTGGTTCGTACAGCATTCGTGATATGGTCGCGAACTCTGGCGTCATCGCCGATAGCCCGTTCTTCCTTGTCGCGATGATTCTCATCTTGCTCGGGGCGTTCACGAAATCGGCGCAGTTCCCGTTCCACATCTGGTTACCTGACGCGATGGAAGCACCGACTCCGGTCAGTGCGTACCTCCACTCGGCAACGATGGTCAAGGCGGGTCTCTATCTTGTGGCCCGTATGAGCCCAGTGTTCCAAGAGTCATCGGTCTGGCTATGGACGATTGCCGGAATCGGGATGTTCACGATGTTCTGGGGCTCGTTCAACGCCGTGAAGCAGACCGACTTGAAGGGAATCTTGGCATTCTCGACAGTCAGTCAGCTCGGGTTGATCATGTCACTCCTCGGTCTAGGTGCGGCTGCGCTCCACTATGACGGTATGGATGACAACATCTTTATGGTCGCGACGATTGCAGCGATTTTCCATTTGATCAACCACGCGACGTTCAAAGGATCGCTCTTCATGATGGCCGGAATCGTCGACCACGAGACGGGTACACGTGACATTCGTAAGCTTGGCGGTCTGATGACGGTCATGCCGATCACGTTCACGATTGCCGTCATCGGTTCATTATCGATGGCCGGTCTTCCGCCATTTAACGGTTTCTTGAGTAAAGAGATGTTCTTGAAGGCGACGACGAAAGTCTTCTCGGCCGACTTCTTCGCACTCGATACGATTGGAATCTTACTTCCGGTCATCGCGTTCGTCGGAAGTGTGTTCACGTTCATCTACAGCATCATGCTGTTCACACGGACGTTCATGGGCAAGGCGAAGTTCGACCAATTGCCGAAGAAACCACATGAGGCGCCGATCGGCATGTTGATTTCGCCGGCCATCCTCGCGCTTCTCGTTGTCGGTCTCGGATTCTTCCCGAACGTCTTGTCGAACTCGCTCATCAAACCGGCCGTCGAGTCGATCTATCCGACACTCGTCGCGCAAGGGCAAGAAGTCGATGTTCACATCTATTTCTGGCACGGTTTGACGCCAGAGTTGTTCATGACGATCGGTGTCGTTCTCCTCGGTTCGTTGCTGTTCTGGCAAATGGGCAAATGGATGGGGATCTACAACCGCATCCCACACCGTTTGACGCTCAACGGGATGTACGATGGTACGCTCGTCTGGTCGAATAAGGCAGCATACCGCTTTAAAGACAACTACATGACTGGCTTCATCCGGTCGTACTTGATCTATATTTTCGTCTTCCTTTCAGGCATGATGCTCTTTAGCATCTGGTGGTTCGACATGTACCGATTCTCGTTCGAGAACTTGGCAGAGATTGCACCATATGAATATGTGCTCGGAGCCGTCGTCATGCTTGCGGCTCTCGCGATTCTATTTATGCGTTCGCGTCTACCGTCCATCATCTTACTCGGGGTTGTCGGGTACGGCGTGGCACTGTTCTTCGTCTTCTTCGGTGCACCTGACTTGGCACTCACACAGCTCGTCATCGAGACGGTCTCGGTCGCCTTGTTCTTGCTCGTGTTCTATCACATGCCGGACATCAGCAAGAAGGAAGTACGGATGCGTTTCAAAGTCGGGAATGCCATCGTGGCCATTCTCGTCGGGACGACCGTGACGCTTCTCAGCTTCATGGCGCTCACGAATAAATCGCTCACCTCGATCTCGGAGTATTACAAAGAGAACGTGTATGAGCTTGCAGCAGGTAAAAACATGGTCAACGTCGTCCTCGTCGACTTCCGTGGATTTGATACTTTGTTTGAAATCGTCGTTCTCGGAATTGCGGCTTTCGGGATCTACACGATGATTAAATTTAGAACAACACGACGTACGAAAGGAGAAGGTGCACATGAAGCAAAACAGCAAACGCGTCAATGACGTCATTTTGCAGACGGCCGCGATTATCATTTTCTTCATCATCGTCATCTTCTCGATCGATTTGTTCTTTGCCGGTCATTATTCACCAGGTGGAGGGTTCATCGGTGGATTGATGACATCCGCGGCACTCGTCTTGTTGCTACTCGCATTTGATTCGAAGACACTTGCGAACGTGCTCCCAATCGACTACCGTCTTATGACGGCAAGTGGATTATTGATCGCACTTTTAACAGGTCTTCACTCGGTATTCTTGGGACGTCCGTTTTTGACGCATGCTTACGGGAAGTTTGACTTACCACTTCTCGGTGAACAGACGCTCCACACGGCGATTGCGTTCGACTTAGGGGTCTATCTCGTAGTCATCGGAATCACCTTGACGATTATACAAACGATTGGAGAGAGTGAATAATGGAAATCTTCGTTAGCATCATTATCGGTGTCTTGACGATGTGTGCCGTCTATCTTGTTCTCTCAAGAAGTTTGTTACGCATCATCATCGGCACAGCCTTGTTCAGTCACGCGGCACACCTTCTCGTCTTGACGACGGCAGGGTTGAAGACAGGGGCAGCCCCTGTCCTCGTCGACGGTGTGACTGAATTCACAGACCCGTTACCGCAAGCGCTCGTCTTGACGGCAATCGTCATCAGTTTCGGGGTGACGGCGTTCTTCCTCGTACTTGCCTACCGCACGTATCAGGAGCTCAGCACGGACAATATGGAAGAAATGAAAGGAACAGAATCGTATGATTAACTTACCGGTCTTTCCAATCGTCATTCCTGCGCTTGCGGCCATCATCATGATGTTCATGCCAAAACGGGTCCAGCTGCAGCGTGTGATGGCTCTTGGAGCTTTAGTTATTACGGCGATCGTGTCACTCTTCCTTGTGCACACGGTCTCCACGGAGGGGATTCAAACCCTCAACCTCGGGAACTGGCAAGCGCCGTTCGGGATCACACTCGTATCGGATATGTTGTCAGCCCTACTCGTGACGACGTCGACTCTCCTCACGCTCTTCATCGTGTGGTTCGCCGTCCATTACTTCTCAGACTCATATGAAGGCAACTACTTGTACATCTCGATGCTCTTCTTGCTCGTCGGGGTGAACGGTGCCTTCACGACAGGTGATATCTTCAACTTGTTCGTCTTTTTCGAGGTCTTCTTGATGTCTTCATACGTGTTGATTGTACTCGGTGGACGTGGCGTCCAGTTACGTGAGTCCATCAAATACTTGCTTGTGAACATCATCGCCTCGGCACTCTTCGTCATGTCGGTCGCCTTGCTCTATGGCGTCACAGGTACGCTCAACTTGGCGGACTTGGCAATGAAGATTCCGCTCGTCGATAACCCGGACGTGATCACCGTCATCGGTGTGATGTTCGTCATTGTCTTCGGGATGAAAGGGGCGCTCGTCCCACTTCACTACTGGCTCCCTGGAGCGTACGTGGTCGCACCGACACCGATTCTTGCGATGTTCGGGGCCCTCTTGACGAAAGTCGGGGTCTACTCGATCTTGCGGACGTATACGCTACTCTTTGACGGGAACGGTGAGTTTTTACAGACGTTCCTCATGGTGCTCGCTGTCCTCACGATCTTCATCGGGATGACAGGGGCCATCGCTTATAACGATGTGAAGCTGATCATCATCTACAACATCATGATTGCGGTCGGTGTCATTTTGTACGGGATCTCCGTCAACACGCAGACGTCCCTTGAAGGGTCGCTCTACTACTTGATTCACGATATGATCATCAAGGCAGTTCTCTTCATGCTCGTCGGGATGATGATTGGGATCACCAAATCCGGTCAATTGCGCGATATGGGTGGACTCATCACACGCTTCCCTCTGTTCGGATGGACGTTCTTCGTCGCAGCGCTCTCGCTTGCAGGGATTCCGCCACTTAGTGGATTCTTCGGGAAGTTATTGATCGTATCAGGTGGGATGGACGAAGGAGAACTGTTCGGACCACTTCTCGTCCTCTTGTCGAGTCTCTTCGTCCTCTATTCGGTCATGAAGATCTTCTTGAACGGATTCTGGGGAGAGGCGAAGCGTGAGTATGATGGACCACTCGTCCCATATACGAAACGTTTGATTATACCGGTCTTCTTGTTGCTCATCATTGCGGTTGCATACGGATTCGGGGCAGAAGCCATCCATCCGTATATCACGCAAGCAATTGAGCCGCTCGTCAATCCAGAAATCTATATCGATGCCGTGATAAAGGAGTGAAACACAGATGGCTTATCAACTATTGATTAACTTTTTCTTGGCGTTCATCTGGATGTTCCTCACGGGATCGTTCACAACGAGCGGATTCTTCGTCGGGTATATACTCGGATTGCTCATCTTGTTCATGATGCGCCGATTCTTCAAATCAGGTGGGGGGAGTTTTTACTTTGCACGCGTCTGGCGTCTGTTCAAACTGCTCCTCATCTTCATCCGAGAACTGTTCCTCGCGAACTTCGAGGTGTTACGTCTCGTCCTTAGCCCGAAGCTGAAGATTCAACCAGGAATCTTCCGATATGAAACGTCTCTCGACAAAGGCTGGAAAGTCAGTTTGCTCTCGATGCTGATCACGCTCACACCAGGGACGCTCGTCGTTCAGGTGTCAAAAGACAATTCCGTGCTCTATATCCACGCACTCAACATGCCGGATAAGGATGCCTTACGAAAAGACATTTATGATAACTTTGAATCAAGCATTAAGGAGGCGACAGAGTGATGGATATACTAGACATTCTCATCTACATTTCGCTCGCCATTCTCTTGCTTGCGATGTTGATGATGTTGTATCGCGTCGTCAAAGGACCGACGACGGCAGACCGGGTCATCGCGCTCGACTCCATCGGAATCGCGCTCATCTCGGTCGTCGCGTTACTGTCGATTCTGCTCGATACGACCCTATATTTTGAAGTCATCTTGCTACTCAGTATTTTGGCCTTCATCGGAACGGTGGCGTTCTCGAAATTCTTAGAGAGGGGAGAGATTATCCAACATGACCGCGACAATGATCTTTGATCTCATTACCGGCATCTTCACGATCATCGGCGTCTTCTTCACGGTCGTCGCCGCGATCGGTCTCATCCGTCTCCCAGATATTTATTCGAGAACACACGCTGCCTCAAAGAGTGCGACACTCGGTGTCATGTTCGTCCTCTTTGCGGCCGTCCTTCACGTATATGTCGATGAACGGGTATTTGATGCAAGACTCTTGCTCGGTCTCTTCTTCGTCCTCTTGACGGCTCCTGTCGGGGGTCACCTCATCTCACGTGCGGCGCACGCGAAGGGAGTCCCGCTATGGGAAAAGTCACTTCAAGACGCATTGAAAGAAGATAAAGAGAAGGGAATCGAATAAAAAAAGGGTCTTTCCATATTGTGTTGGAAAGACCCTTAACTTATTTCTTGATGATGAATTATAAAATTAAGTGCAACACCCAAAAGTGAACACAAAAAAGCCCATGACGCTTTCCTGAACTGAACCCTGAATGATAGACACTTGATAAAAAGTGCTCATTCAGGGTTCAGTTCAATAAATTTTTAGGATCCTTTTATATACCACTGATTTATTCTTGTGTACTGCTTTATAAATGAGAGGTCATCTAATAATAAACCAAACGATAAAGCACGCTATGGCAATCGCTAACCAAAAATAAAATTGTTTATTAGCCTTACCCTTCATAGAAACACTCCCTTACTTTTCTTTATATTATATATACAAAAACTAATATAAGACAAAGGAACTTGGAAAAAAGAGTCCTCTGTCTCATATGATTTAGCAAGCAGAATACCATGCAGTTGGTACATAAACGTAGCAGTCTAGATAGACTCCGCACCCTTTATCCCTACTAATAAACGCTCCTACTCCAATACCTGCAACAGCAGCTACAAAGCTTGTAACCCAACCTGGAGGGCTAATGAAGTATGCAATCGTAGCATTTAGTGCTGCCACACTACCACCGTAAACTACTAAATTAGCTCTTAATTTTTCAACGAAATCATGAGACCAATAAATTCTCATTCCCCACCATGTATAATCAATATCAAAATCTTTACTCTTATCGATAGCATACGTTTGGAAACCTTCGTTATTTTCCTCTTCTTGCTTTAAAGAAAATTTATCTCCCTCAATGACTAAATCTGATCTATAAGCTTTAACTTCAGAATTAGTTTTCGCCAGAATTTTTTTAACTTCCTTAAGTTCTTTAGAAGTTAAATAGTCTTTCGCTTCTTTTTGTACTTTAAATGTCTCAGATTTATGATCTAAGTATATGTAAGCATCTGCTTTTTCGACTAGTTGATTTTTGTTCTCTTCTTTAATGGCAGAAGAGGCTTGAGAAGCTGAAGGGGCAATAAACGTAAATGACATAACTAATGTCATTAAAACTAGCATAGATTTTTTTAGCAAAATGTTCATCTCCTAATATGATTTTTTTGAATCAAATGACAATAGTATTTAAGTAATACTCACTAGCAACATGAGACAAGCCAATCCGCAAATAAACTGATCCACTCCATATAAATCCTCTTTTCTTGTTATCTTACACACTCATTCTATACAAATATAAACAATATTGATTAAAATAATCATATATGATTATTTCAGACTGTAGACAAAATATAGGTCTACGGTCTTTTTTTATGCCCAAGCCGGGCACGGCTCGCTTTCCTAGGGGCAAGCAGGGAGCC